>JAAFHV010000211.1 GCA_013297655.1 Myxococcales bacterium
CGGGCGACGGCGCGGGAATGCGGGTGCACACACCGGAGACCAACATCGTGAACATCGACACGGCGGTGCCCGCGCCCGGCCTCGCCGGCGTGGTCCTCGACGAGGGGCTCCGGATCTCGGCCTCCGGTCCGATGCGGCTCCGCGCCGTCACCCACCTCGACGTCTCGCGCGACGATCTCACTCGTGCCGCGCACGTCATCGCGAAGGCGCACGCGCACGCGCAGCGGTCGAGCAAGGAGGCCAAATGAGCATCGTTCGTGCGGGGTTGGCGCTCACGGCGCTCTCGCTCTTCGCGTGCGGAGGCCGCACCGCGACCGACTACGATCGTGCGTTCGCGGAGGGGCGGAGAGCCTCGTCGTCCGGTCGCTTCGGCGACGCCGCGGCGGCCTTCTCGCGCTCGGCGAAGCTCGCCACGAAGGAGCGCGACCGAGATCACGCGACCTTGCTCGCCGCGCTCGAGAAATCGCGCGCGGGCGACGTGGCCGGCGCGCTTCGTGATCTCGACGCGCTCGCGGCCAAGACCCCCGCGTCGTCGGCGACAGAAGAGGCCGCGTTCAAGGCCGCAGATCTGCGTAGGAAAACGGGCTCGGAAGCGGCAGGGCTTGCGGCCCTCGACGCCTTCGTGACGGCGCACCCCGAGAGCCCGTTCGCGCTCCCTGCTCTCGCGCACGTGCTGCGTCACGCCGACGAGCAAAAGACGGGCGACGCGTTGCTGGCGCGTCTCGCGGGCAAGGTCCCGGAGGGCACGGGGGTGGGCCAAAAGATCGCGTTCGTCCGCGCCTCGCGGGCCGAGCCGGCGGCGGAGAAGGTGCGCGCATACGTCACGCTCGCCGAGCGCTATCCGTATCCACGCGGCCCCTACTGGGACGACGCGCTCTTCGCGGCGGCCACGATCGAGAACGACGCGGGACACCCGAAAGAGGCCATCGCGCTCCTCACGAAGCTGGTCGCCGAGCGCGAGATGTCCGACGTCATCGGCAGCTACCAGCGCCCCAAGCTCACCCCTGCGAAGCGCCTCATCGCGAAGATTCAGGCAGAAAAGCTGCACGATCGCGACGCTGCGCGAAAGACGCTCCACGAGCTCTACGCCACGTTCACCACGTCCGCCGATCGGGACGACGCGCTCTGGGCCGAGGCGAAGCTCTTTCGCGAGGACCGCCGCGAGGACGACGCGTGCTCCGTCCTCGGCACCCTCGTCGCGGATTTTCCCGACTCGCGCTTCGTCCCCTGCGCGACGGCCTCGTGCCCGAAGGTCGAGCGCCCCAAAAAGAGCCGCGCCCCCACCACCTGCCACGCCTACTTGCTCCGCGACCCCGCCGCCGCCGTCGCCGACGGATTAAACGATCGTTGATTTTTCGGCCAGGTGCGCGCCTGCGAGGTGCGGCGGCGACCTTGGAGCTCCGACGAGGGAGGAGCACGGCGAAGCAAGTCGGCGACGAGCCGCACGATTCGAACGCTTCGGGGCTCTCGCCACGAGTCGAGCTTGCGCGGCCTACGGCGTGCGGATTGCTCTGGGCCTGACGTGCCCGAAGACGAGGACGCCCCGCCAACCCAATTGGGAGGCGGGGCGATTTTCTCGGCGCGAACGGCGTGAACGAGACGAAACCGGAGCTCAGGGCTCTTCGGTTTCTTCTTCCTCTTCTTCGCTGTCCTCGTCGTCGTCGTCGAGGTCCTCGTCGTCCTCGTCGAACTCTTCGTCTTCCTCTTCTTCGTCTTTTTCGGCGTCGGGGTCAGCCGCGCCCGCTTTTTTGTCGAATTTGACGTCGATTCCAACGTCACCGAGCTGCGCGTCGATGAGCTCGAAGAGCTCGTCCACGTCGTCCCCGGACCATTCGTCGAGCATGTCGGTCAAGAACTCGAAGAAGTCGCCGCTGTCGAGGCGGCGCTCAATCTCCTCGACCTGCTCCTCCGTAAAGGCCTCGAGGATGTCTTCCCGCAGGGTCTCGGTGTCGCCCTCCTCGATCGCATCCTGCGCCGAGAGCCGAATCTGACGAACCGCACGCTTGTCGAGGAGGATCTCCATTCCCGTTTTCTCCGAAGGCCCGTGAGAGCTTTTCGCGAGCATTACGCAAAGCTCGCCACGCATGTCAACAGGACCGCGAGCGTTCTGCTCGAGGCACCCACGCGACGGTGGGAGAGTTCACACACCGCGCGGCGGTGCCACAAAAAAATCGCGGCTCGCGCGCATTCGATCGAATCGACGAAGAGCCCTCTGAGTCCGCTTGACGTCGAACCGCGCCCTATTGTCCCATCCCAGGTTGCGTGATCTGTTCACTCTGCGGTCGAAACAACGCGTCGCACCTCATCTTTTGCGAGGAGTGCGGAAACCGGCTCGCCCCGAGGGTGGCGCCGCCCACTCCGCTCGTGGAGGCTCCGCTTCCGCGCGCGGCCCCGCACGCTGCCCCCGCCGCCGATGCGCCGTGCGCCATGTGCGGAACACGGAACCCGGAGGGGGAGCGCTTTTGCATGGCGTGTGGTCAGCCGCTCCAGCCGGTCGCCCCCGCGATGGCCCTCGCGCAAGCGCCGCAGCCCGCCCCCGCGATGCCCGCGCCGCAGCCCGTCGCGATCGCGCAGGCCGCGCACCACGTACCTATCGCCCACACCCCGGCGCCTGTACCCGTCGCGCACTCGCCCCAGCCTCCGCCGGTCGCGCATTCGCCCCAGCCTCCGCCGGTCGCGCACTCGCCCCAGCCTCCGCCGGTCGCGCCCCATCCTTCATCGCTTGCTTCCGGGCCCTCGCTCCCATCCCACGGCGACCTCACGCCGAGCCCAGGCCCCGTCGCGCCGCAGCCGATCTTCGCCCAGCCCGTGATCGACGTCGGCGGCGCCGGCGCCGTACCCGAGGCCCCCGGCCAGCGCGTCTGCGGTCGCTGCCGCGGCGCCAACCTCGGCTCGTCGCTCTTCTGTCGCTACTGTGGCGCATCGCTCGCAAACGCGCAGATGGCCCCCGCGCCGCCCGTGTCCGCACCCGCGCTCGTCCCCGCGGCCGCTGCCGTCCCCGCGCCCACGCCACCACCGGCGGTCGCCTACGTGCCCGCGCAGCCGCCCGCGCCGGAGCCTCGCAACCTCAAGACGGTCGAAGAGTCCCCCTCGTTCGATTTGCCCAAGGCTTCCGCGGAGCTCACGAGCGAAGCAAAACCTTCGCCCCGCGAGCCGGCGACCGACCGCGATCAGAGCCCTCGCAAAGGCACGTGGCTCAACACGAAGCCTCGCGTCGCGCGCGGCCAGCTCGTCGTCATCACGAAAGAGGGCACCCCCGGCCCGAGCTACCCCATCTACGGCCAGGTCGACATCGGCCGCGCCGAGGGCGACGTCGTGCTCGCCGAGGACCGCTACCTCTCGCCGCGCCACGCCCGCATGACGTTCCGCGAGGATCGCCTTTACCTTCGCGATCTCGACAGCGTGAACGGGCTCTTCCTTCGCGTGTCTGGGTTGCGCGGGAAAAAAGTAAGCGAAATCGACCGCGCCGCGATGCCCTCCGGGGGCGCTCCTTCGGCCGTCGCCAACGTCGACTCGAACGTGGCCATGGAGCTTCAGGATCAAGACTTGATCCTGATTGGGCAACAGGTGTTAAGGTTCGAGGCGCTGCGGGACGGGGAGAGTGGCCTTGGGCCCGCTTCGGAGCACGGTACTTTGCTTTTTGGAACCCCCACCGCTCCACGTTATGCTCGGCTCAGCCAGCGCACCGTCGAGGGGGTCACGCGCGACGTCTACTACATTCGGAAGGTGGAGACCGTGCTCGGGCGAGAGTCGGGAGATGTGGTGTTTACGGACGATCCGTTCCTCTCGCGCAGGCACGCGGCCTTCCTCGTGCTTCCTATCGTGGAGAGCCGCGCGGAGAGCCGCGACGGTCGCGCTTCCCAGCCGCATGAAAAGTCCCGTAACGAGGCGCGCCGTAAGCGCGCCACGGTCCACCTGGTCGACCTCGGCTCCTCCAACGGCACCTTCCTCGGCCTCCGTGGCGAAACGGAGGTACGCACTGGGGACCTCGTACGCATGGGACAGCAGCTCTTTCGCATCGACATCGGAGGCGCCCATGGATGACGCGGTGACGATCCCCGCTTCCGAACTTCTCGAGGCCGATGTGCGGCTCGTCCGCGCTCGCTTTCCCCTCCGCTTTTCCCTCCCCTGTTCCGGCCGCGCCGGACGCGAAGGCTCCGCGTGACCCAACCTCCCCCCAGCGTCGAGAACCTCCCCGACGGGGCCGAGAGCGATCACGCGCCGGCCGCTCCCGTTCGTGTTCGTCTCTTCGCCCGCACCGACGTGGGACAGGTTCGTGAGCACAACGAGGACAACTTCCTCGTCGCGGACCTTTCGCGCAAATCCCGTGGCCTCCTCGAGGCCAATCGCACCACCGCCGTCGGCCAGCACGGCACGCTGTTCGCGGTCTGCGACGGCATGGGCGGCGCCGCCGCCGGTGAGGTCGCGAGCCAAATGGCCGTCGACATCATCTACGAGCGGATGGTCGACGGCCTCGACGGCGCCGCAAGCGTCGAGCGCAACGAGCTCGCGCGGCGCCTGGTTCGTGCGATCGAGACGGCGGGCTTCACGATCTTCTCCGAGGCAAAGAACGACCGTTCGCGCCGCGGAATGGGCACCACCGTCACCGGCGCGGCCCTCGTCGACGACCACCTCTTCCTCGGCCAAGTCGGCGACTCCCGCGGATACATCCTCCGCGGCGACAAGCTCGTGCAGGTTACCCGCGACCAGTCGCTCGTGAACCAGCTCATCGAGGCCGGCCAGCTCACCGAAGAAGAAGCCGAGACGTTCGAGCACAACAACATCATCCTCCAGGCGCTCGGCACGTCCGACACCGTGCAGGTCGATCTCACGTACGTCGAGCTCCGCAAGGGCGACACCCTCCTCCTCTGCTCGGACGGCCTCTCCGGCATGGTTCGATTCGAGGAAATGCGAGAGATTCTGCGCTCTTCCAAAGAGCCGCTCGACCTCTGCAAGCAGCTCACCGATCGCGCGAACGCCGCCGGCGGTCACGACAACATCACCGTCATCATCGTGCAGTTCGAGGGCGATGGCCTCCGCGCGCCGGACGATCCGGGCGGCATCGACCTCCAGTACCGGAAGTACACCCTCGAGAACGAGGGCAACGACGGCTACGCCGCGCACGGCGACGCGCCTCCCGGTGCGCTCTTCCGTCCGGACGATCCGTCCACCGCGACCGGTGGCATCCAGCCGATGAGCATCCCGCCGGGCGGCTGGCAAGAGCGCCCGCACGTGGAGGACGACCGCATCGACATCCCCGGTACGCACGTGCCCGCCTGGGTCGTCGCGATCATCGTGCTCGGTGTCGTCGGCGCGCTGTTCGTGTCCGCGGTGTTGCTGCTCAAGTAGGACAGCCACGCAGAGCTCGGGGCAGAGCTCGACGCGCGCTTCCCTTCCCTCGTGGATCGGCGCGCGCGCGGCGCGTTCGCAGGTCGACCTCCGAGGGCGTCGCGAGCCGCGAGGTACGCTTGTCTCCTGCGCGCGATGCGCTACGGTGCGCGCGATGTCCCAGCCGGAAGTCCGCGTCGGCAGCACCGCGCAGCTCTTCGAGCCCGAAGAGAGCTCGTGCGACGCATGCGGCGAGCCACTCGACGCCGCGGTGGAGGACGACGACCATGAGTCGTTCGTACCCGCAGGCGAAGGCGCGCTCCTCTGGTTTCGCGACGGCGTGGTCCGCGAGGAGAAGCGCCCCCTCTGCGCCGCCTGCGCGGCGGCAATCGGCATGACCGCCCTTTCGCGCTGGGCGACCGAAGAAGACGAAGGCTGAGCTCCCGCGCGCCGTCACGCACGCGCGCACGCGCCCCCGCACGCGCACACGGCGAACGTCAGTTCAAGAGCTTGGGATCGATCGCCGGGATGCGCCCTTCGCTCGAGCGACGCGCAGGCTCGGCCTTCGGCGGGGCGGCGCGCAGGCGATCGTTGCAGAGCGCATACATCGGCGAGTCGAGAGGCAGGCGCGACACGACGAGGGCCAGCTCTTGCCGCATGAGCAGGCTCGCGAGCCGCACCGCGATGTCCTCCGGAAGGCCGGGGTTGAGCACGAGGGCGAGGCGCACGCGCGCACGATTCGACCAGCGCGGCGAGCGCGCGATCTCGGCGAGCACCCCGCGCGGGCACGGGCGCCGGGTCGCGAGGCGCACGACGAGCTCTTCGGTGAGGCGCGGGTTCACGAGCACGCGCCGGATCACGTCGGGGTGCGGATCGAGGATGATTCGCTCGATCGTGTCGCGATCGGGGCGTCGCGCGAGGCTCTTTCGTTCGCCGAGGGTGAGCACGCGGCCACGGCCGTAGTCCGGGATCCGCGACTCGTCGATTTCGTCGTCGGACGCGGGCCCCTCTGCCGGCTCGCGGAGCACGGGCCTCACGCGCAGGAGCCGCTCGAGCCACACCAGGTTGCGGCCCGCCGCTTCTTCGCGGAGGCGCTGCACGGCGGCCTCGCATTGGGGCAAATTCATCGCAAAAATGACCGAGACGAGGGCTTCGCGCGCGGAGGGGTCGAACGCCTCCGACTGCTCCGCCATGTCGTCCAGCGCGTCGGCGAGTAGGGCCGGCGCGTAGGTGAGAAGCATGTCCGCGGCATAGGCCTGCCTGAGCTCGGAGTCTCCGAGCGACAGGAGCGAACGGACAAGCTTCCTTCCACTCATTTCGGCGTAAACTGTAGCAGAACGCACGGCGAGCCTTGCGAGAAGGCCGCGAAGGCCAAACCTTCCCGCCACATGCCTCGCGTGACCGCGCCTCCCACCCTAGCTCCCTCCCTCGCCCCGCACCGCATCGCACGCGCTTCGGCACGCCCCTCATGAGCAGCAGCCCCCAAGATCCGAAAAACCCGAACCCCGACCAAGGCGAAGAGCTCGACGTCGAGACCGTACCGGTCTCGTCGGTCCCGCGGCGCTACAAGGTCATCTTTCACAACGACGACTACACGACGATGGAGTTCGTGGTGGAGGTGCTCCAGCGCTTTTTCCACAAGACCACGACCGAGGCGATGCACATCATGCTCACCGTCCACAAAACGGGAGCCGCCGTCGTCACCGTGACCACGCGCGACGTGGCCGAAACGAAGACCGCGCAAGTCATGGACTTCGCGAAAGAAAATGGCATGCCGCTGCTCGTGACGAGCGAGCCGGAGTGAACGAATGAGAATCAGCCCCGAAGTCGAGATCGCCCTTTCGCTCGCGGCCAACGAAGCCGCTCGTCGCCGGAACGAGCTCGTGACGCTCGAGCATTTGCTCTACGCGCTCCTCTTCGACGAAGCGACCGCGCTCGTCGTGAAGAGCGCCGGCGGCGACGTGCCCAACTTGAAGAAGGACCTCGAGTCGTTCCTCGACACGGAGCTCACCGTCGTGCCGGAGGACGAGTTCGAGACCCCCACCGCGTCGCTCGGCGTGCAGCGCGTGATCCGCCGCGCGTACGCCCACGTGCAGTCGTCCGGGAAGGACGAGGTAAAGGGCCAAAACGTGCTCGTCGCGATCTTCGCGGAGCCCGATAGCCACGCGGTGGCGACCCTCGAGAAGCACGGCGTCACGCGCCTCGACGTGGTGAGCTTCATCTCCCACGGGCGCTCCAAGATCGACAAACCGGGCGACGAGAGCCCGGCGTCGGTCGGCGGTGGGAACGAAGATCCGGAGGCCCCGCGCCCCGCCCGCGATCCGCTCGCCGCGTACACCACGAACCTCAACGAAGAGGCGAAGAAGTCGCGCATCGACCCGCTCGTGGGGCGCACGAACGAGGTCATGCGCATCGTGCAGATCCTCGCGCGCCGAAAGAAGAACAACCCGCTCCTCGTCGGCGACTCGGGGGTCGGCAAGACCGCGATCGTCGAGGGCCTCGCCAAGAAGATCGTCGACGGCGACGTGCCTCCCGCGCTCAAAGATTCGATCGTCTACGCCCTCGACATGGGCGCCCTCATCGCCGGCACGCGCTACCGCGGCGAGTTCGAGGAGCGGCTCAAGGGCGTCGTGCGTTCGCTCCAAGAAAAAGAGGGCGCGATCCTCTTCGTGGACGAAATCCACACCATCGTCGGCGCCGGCGCCACCTCCGGCGGCAGCATGGACGCGTCGAACCTCTTGAAGCCCGCGCTCGCTTCCGGTCGCCTCCGCTGCATCGGGTCCACCACGTTCGAGGAGCTCCGCCAGCACTTCGAGAAAGATCGCGCGCTCTCGCGTCGTTTCCAGCGCGTCGAGGTGAACGAGCCCTCGGTCGAGGACTGCGTGAAGATCCTCGAGGGCCTCCGTCCGCAGTACGAAGAGTTCCACGGCATCATTTACACGCCGGAGGCGATCGAAGCGGCGGCCACCCTCTCTGCGCGTTACCTCCACGACCGGAAGCTCCCCGACAAGGCGATCGATCTGCTCGACGAGGCCGGCGCCGCGATGAAGCTCGAGAAGGGCAAGGGCGCGATCGTCGGCGTCGCCGAAGTGGAGACCGTGCTCTCGCGGATGGCGCAGATCCCCCCGCGCGAGGTCTCCTCGAACGACAAGGAGAAGCTACGTCACCTCGCCGACGACCTCAAAAAGGTCATTTTCGGCCAGGATCACGCGGTCGAGCAGCTCGCGAGCTCGATCCGTCTCTCGCGTGCGGGTCTTCGCGCTTCGGAGAAACCGATCGGCAGCTTCTTGCTCACCGGGCCCACCGGCGTCGGCAAGACCGAGGTCGCCAAGCAGCTCGCCAAGACGATGGGCATCCAGTTCGTGCGCTTCGACATGAGCGAGTACATGGAGGCCCACACCATCTCGCGGCTCATCGGCGCGCCCCCCGGTTACGTCGGCTTCGACCAGGGCGGCCTCCTCACGGACGCGATCGCGAAGACGCCACACGCGGTGCTCTTGCTCGACGAAATCGAGAAGGCTCACCCGCAGATCTTCAACATTTTGCTGCAGGTGATGGACCACGGCAAGCTCACCGACAACAACGGAAAGTCCACCGATTTCCGGCACGTCGTGCTGCTCATGACCAGCAACGTCGGCGCGCGCGATCTCGCGCGTCGTGCGGTGGGCTTCGGCGACTCGAAGGTCAGCGGCGACGCCGACAAAGAGTACAAGCTCATGTTCAGCCCCGAGTTCCGGAACCGCCTCGACGCGAAGATCGCGTTCGCCGCGCTCTCCCCGGACACGATGAGCAGCATCGTCGGCAAGTTCATCCGCGAGCTCTCTCTCCAGCTCGCCGAGAAGAAGGTCACGATGGACGTGACCGAGGCCGCCCGCGAGTACCTCCGCGAGAAGGGCTACGATCCGGACAACGGCGCGCGTCCTCTCGCGCGGGTCATCCAGGAAGAGCTCAAGCGCCCCCTCGGCGAGGAGCTCCTGTTCGGCAAGCTCGAGCACGGCGGCCACGTCGTCGTCGACCGCGAAGGCGAAACGAAGGACGATCACAAGATCGTGTTCCGGTTCCCCGAGCCGCGGGAGACGAACGTAAACCTGAACTAACGTCCAGTACCGCGTGGTAGGGTTCTTCGCGTGCGACCCACGGCGAAGAACCCTCCTCAGCGCTTCGAGAGCACGTTCCTCGACTACGACGATGGCATGGCGGGCGAGGTGTCCGTCACCGTCGTCGACGACGCGTCGCGCACCATCCTCGCCTCGAACGACAGCCCCGACGTGGGCTTCACGTACTCGGTGAACCCGTACCGGGGCTGCTTTCACGGCTGCTCGTACTGCTTCGCGCGCCCCTTCCACGAGTACCTCGGCTACGGCGCGGGCACCGATTTCGATCGCGTGATCGTCGTGAAGCGCGAGGCCCCTACGCTCCTCCGCGACGCCTTCGAGAAGCGCACGTGGAAGGGCGATCTCGTCGTGTTCTCCGGCGTCACCGATTGTTACCAGCCCCTCGAGCGCGACCTCGAGCTCACCCGCGGCTGCCTCGAGACGTGTGCACTCTACAAGAACCCGGTCGGCATCATCACCAAGTCCGTGCTCGTCGAGCGCGACATCGACGTGCTCACCGATTTGACGAAGAACGCGAGCGCGAGGGTCACGGTGAGCCTCCCCTTTTTGGACGCCGAGGTCGCGCGCGCCCTCGAGCCCTACGTGCCCACGCCCGAGCGCAGGCTCCGCACGATCGAGACGCTCGCGAAGGCGGGCATTCAGGTAGGGATCAGCGTGTCCCCGCTCGTTCCTGGGCTCGGGGAAGACGCGCTCGGCGAGCTCCTCTCGCGCGCAAAAGACGCGGGGGCGTCGCACACGTTCGCGGTCATGCTGCGTCTCCCCGGCGCGGTGAAGGAGGTGTTCCTGGGCCAGCTCCGCGACAAGCTCCCCCTCCGCGCCGAGAAGGTGATCGCGCGCCTCCAGGAGATGCACGGCAAATCCTTGTATAACGCACGTTTCCTCGTACGGCAGTCCGGCGAGGGCGTGTACGCGATGGCGCTCCGCGCGATGTACGAGTCCGCGGCAGACAAGGTGGGCCTCCCGCGCCTCGTCGAGGCGGGGGCCACCGCGCTCGGAGCGCGCGCGTCCACCTTCGAGCGGCCCCTCCCTCGCTCCACGAAGACGCAGCTCTCCCTGTTCGACGCGCCCACCAAGAGCTGACCTCCCGCGCGGCGAGCGTGGCCCCGCTTCGTCAGGTGAGCTCGCCGCAGCTTCGTCGCTTCGTCGCTTCGTCGCTTCGCTCGTGTCGGCGAGAGCGTCGTGGGTGCATCATGCACAGATGCGCGCGAGGCGGACGACGCCCGCGCGGACCTCGGGCGCACCGTGGTCCGTGCGCGGCGCGCCGATCGCTCCGATGAGGTCGCGCGCCGCACGAAGCCGGCCGAGGAGCGCTCGCCGGCACGCTCGCGCGCAGGGCTCCGTGGTGTGAGACTTGGTGCTATCTCGCGGGCTCTCTATTAGAACCACGGGTATGCGCCTCGCGCGAATCGCACTCCTGTCGGCCCTCGTGCTCCCTCTGCTCGCGGCCGGTCCTGCTCGCGCGGAGCCCACTCCCACGAGCGCGGCGCCCGCCACCGCCGCCCGCCTCGACATTGCAAACTACACGTTGTCCGCGAAGCTCGATCCCGTCGCGCACACGGTGCACGGCGAGGGCACGATCACGCTCGTGAACACGAGCCGGGTCGCGCTCTCGGAGGTGTGGCTCCACCTCTACTTGAACGGCTTCAAGAACCAGCGCTCCGTGTTCATGCGCGATCCGGTCGGCGGGTTCCGCGGCGCGAAGAAGCCCGCCACCTGGGGCGCGATGGACGTGCGCGCGCTCACCCAGCGCACCGCGGCGGGGAAGGCCGATTTGCTCCCGTCCCTCGAAAAAAATAGACCCGGGGACGACGACGAGACCGACGCGAAGGCGAAGCTCGTCGAGCCGGTCGCGCCGGGAGCCACCCTCACCCTCGATGTCACGTGGGACGACACCTTGCCGTCGATCGTGGAGCGCACCGGCTTCGACGGCTCGTTCCATTTCGTGGGCCAGTGGTTCCCCAAGCTCGCCAAGCTGGACGACGACGGCACATTCGCGCACTTCCCGTTCCACCACCTCTCCGAGTTTTATTCGGACTTCGGGAAGTACGACGTCACGATCGACGTGCCCACCGGCTACGTCGTCGGCGCGACCGGGCCCGTCGTCGCGACGCGCGACGAGAACGGCCGCCACGTGGAGCAGCACGTGCAGGCCGACGTCCACGACTTCGCGTTCACCGCCTACGACAAGTACGAGACGTTGGACGACACGGTCGACGGGGTAAAGGTTCGTTACCTCTTCCCTCGCGGGTACGGCCTCGCCGCCGAGCGCGAGCGCGACACCATGCGCTTCGCGATCCCTCATTTTCGCGATCTGTACGGGAAATATCCCTACGAAACGCTCACCGTCGTGCACCCGATCGAGACCGCGCGCGAGGCGGGGGGCATGGAGTACCCCACCCTCATCACCACCGGCGGTCCGTGGCACGGGCCTCCCTTCGTCCGCGAGCTCGAGCTCGTGACGATCCACGAGTTCGGTCATCAATATTTCTACGGCCTCCTCGCCTCGAACGAAGCCAAGTGGCCCTTCCTCGACGAGGGCGTGAACAGCTACGCGGAGGCGCGCGCGCTCGGCACCTGGCTCGGCACCCGCAGCATCGCCGACATCTCCGGTCTCCAGGTCGACGGCTCCACGATCCGTGTGTTCACGAGCCGCATGCACGCGAAGGTGCAGCCGGTGGCGCAGCCGGCGCACACGTTCGTCTCCGGACGCGCCTACGGAGGCCTCGTCTACGGCCGCACCGCGACCCTCCTCGAGACGCTCGGTCGGGTCTACGGCGACGACAAAATCACCGCCGCGATGCGCGTGTATACCTCACGCTTCCGCATGCGCCACCCCGAGCCGGAGGACCTGCTCGGTGTCATCGGCGAGACGTTCGGCGAGCCGGTGAAGGCGCTCTCCCGCGCCGCGCTCTTCGACCAGGCGACGATCGACTACCTCGTGGTCGACGTCGCGTCCGCGCGTCGCGCGAAGCCGGCGGGGCTCTTCGATCGCAATGGCAAGCGCGAGACCGACACCGGAACGAACGAGGACGCCTACGAGGGATACGCCCTCGTCGAAGCGCGCGGCACCCTCGGCTTCCCCGTCGACGTCGTGTTCGTCGCCGACGACGCGCACGAGACGAGGGTGCGCATCGGCGGCGCGCTCGAGCCGCACGGCAGGCTGTTGCGTGTACCTTACACGGGCTCGCGGCCGCTCCGCGGGGTCGTGATCGATCCCGGCCACACGCTGCTGCTCGACGACGATTTCACGAACAACCACGCGCTCGTCGCCGCCGCGCCGCACGCCACCCAAAACCACGTGTTCTCGGTGGTCACCACCCTCGCCTCGCACCTCCTCTCTTGGCTCTCACCATGACGACGCACGCCACCAAGCCACCGGCGCTCTCTCGCAGCGCGGTCGCGATAACCCTCGTGCTCGCGTATGGCCTCCTCGGCGCGGTGCTGGTGGGCATGCCGCTCACCGAGATCGCGCGCGTCTATTACGGTGGCCACCCGCAGGGCGACGGGCCGCTGGCGGAGCCGGGTGGTCTCGCCCTCGGCGACCTCGTGCTCGGGCGCGGAGTGGGGGCGCTCTCGGCCGCGCTCCCCACGTCGATCGTGCTCGCCGCGCTCGTCGCGGGCGGCGCGCATCTCCCGTTCGGCGCGCTGCTCGTGCACCTCTCGCGACAACGCCGTCACGGCACACTTCGCGAGGCGTACGCGCACTCGGCGGCGCGCTTTTTCGTGCTCGGCTCCGCTTCGCTCGTCTCACTCGCGGCGCGCGCTGTCATCACGTTGCTCGCGCTCCTCGCCGCGCAAGCGGTAGCGGCGTTTTTCCATGGCAAGCTCGACGATCGCGCGGCGGACGTCTCCGGCCTCGTCACGCTCCTTCCGTTCGGCGCGTTGCTCTTCGTGCTCCACGTCGTGACCGACCTCACCTACGTCGGTGTCGCGGCGCACGATTTTTCGCTCGCGAAGGCGATCGTCTCCGCGGTCCGCACGTTTCGCTCCAAGCGCCGCGCGGTCGTCGGCCCCGCGCTGTTCGCCTACGCCGGCAGCCTCGTCGCGATCGCGGTCGCGGGTGGCACCGTCGGCTTCCTCGCGATCGCATCGAACGCGGGCCTGGTGTTCCTCGTTCATCAGGGCGCTCTCCTCACGAAGCTCCTCCTCCGCGCGCGCTGGCTCTCGGTCGCGATCGTGCGCACCACGGCGGAAGATCCGCTCGGCCCACCGAGCATGATGGCGCGCGATCTCGTCGTCGACACGACCGCAGACGCGCCCCTCACGAAGCCCGCGGGCGCCGCCACGACGAGCGACGCCACGACGACGACGAGCGACGCCACGACGAGCGACCCGACGGCCTCGGCAGACGAAGAGCCCGCTCCCGTGGCGCAGGCCACCCCGCCCGTCCTCACGACCGAGCCCGACGCGCCGAACGAACCCGAGCCCACGACGTAGTCGTCGCACGGATCGTAAGCTCACGAGGTCGTTGTCGATTTCGGCGCGCCGCCTCGCGCGCAGAGAGTCACGCGCGCCGATCCGCAGAGCCGATCGCGGCGCGGAGAGAGGCGCGCACCATCGTGCCGCGACCGCGTTCGCGAGCTCCCGCGCGGCGACTCAGGCTGCGGACGAGACGCGCACGATTTTGCGGTAGAGCGCTTCGTACTGGCGGGCCGAGCGCTCCCAGCCGCGGTCGGCGCGCATCACGCGGCGAACGAGGGCGGCGAACCCGGGGCGCTCGCGCGACGAGAGCGCCCGGAGCACCGCGCCGACGAGGGACTCTTCGCTCGCCTCGTCGAACGAGAAGCCGGTGCCCGTCTCGAGCTTGGCGTCGCAGTCGATCACGGTGTCGACGAGCCCACCGGTGGCGCGCGCGATGGGGAGCGCGCCGTAGCGCTGCGCATAGAGCTGGACGAGGCCACACGGCTCGAACCGGCTCGGGAGGATCACGAAGTCGGCCGCAGCGAGCGCGCGGTGGACCACTTCTTCCTTCGCCGCACGAACGAACGCGGCGCGCCCGCGCGACTTCGCGATTTGGGCCTCGATCGTGGCGACCGTCTCGTCGTCGCCTTCGCCGATGATCACGACCTGGACGTCGCTCGAGCGGAGCAGCTTCGGGAGCGCCCCGAGGAGCAAATCGATGCCCTTCTGCGGCACGAGACGGCCGATGCTGACGAGGAGCGGCGCCTCGGCCGAGAGCGGGAGCCCGAGCTCCTTCTGGAACGCGCCTTTGCAACGCGCCTTCGCGGACGGATCCTCCGCGTCGTAGCGCGCGGGCAGGTGCGGATCGGTCGCCGGGTTCCACACCGCGTAGTCGACACCGTTCAGGATCCCGGTGATTTTCCCTTTCGCGCGGAGCACACCGTCGAGACGGAAGCCGCCCTCGGTCGTCACGAGCTCGGTCGCGTGGTGCGCGCTCACGGTGGTCACCGCGTCGGCCGACACGATGCCCTGCTTGAGGAACGAAAGCTCCCCGTAGAACTCGAGGCCGTTCACGTTGAAGTCGCTCCAGGGGAGGCCCGTCTCCGCCATCGCGTCCTTCGGGAAGGTGCCCTGGTGCGCGGCGTTGTGGAGCGTGAGCACCGAGCGGGTGTGACCCACGCGTGCATCTTGCATGTACTTCGCGGCGAGCGCGGTCGGCCAGTCGTGGAGGTGGACCACGTCGTAGGGGGTGCCCTCTTCTGCCTTCGCGCGCGCGATCTCGGCGATGACGCGAGAGAACACGGCGAAGCGCTTGGCGTTCTCGCGGTCGTCGGTGCCCGGCGTGCCATAGACGTCGGCGCGGGTGTAAAGGCCGGGCACGTCGACCAAGATCAGATCGACCTGCGACGAGAGGCGACCGTCGTAGAGGGTGACCTCCAGCGTGGTGTCGCCGTGCTGCACCTTGAGCGGCGTGAGCCTCCGCGCGACGAGCAAACCGCCCGCCTCGAAGCCCGGAAAGCGCGGCACGATGACCGTCACTTTGTGGCCGAGGCTACGGAGCGCCTTCGGTAGCGACGAGGCCACGTCGGCGAGGCCTCCCACTTTGACGTAGGGGGCAAGCTCGGTGGTCGCAAAAAGGATGTCCATCGGCTTCGCGTCTTACCACGTGCTCGAAGCGAAGAGGTCGCGTAGTTTGCGGGAAATGACGCGACTTCGGGCCTCGGAGACCTCCTTTACGCACCCCGACGGGGTGCCCGAGGACGCGGTCGTGAGCGTGTTCCGGGTGCCTCCCGAGGTCGCGGGGCAGCGGCTCGACGTATTTCTCACCCAGCAGCTCCGCCGCACGAGCCGAACCCGTGCGCAGGAGATCATTCGCCTCTCGGCGTGGGACGACCGCGGACGAAAGCTGCGCGCGAACGATCGTGTCTTCGCGGAGCAGAAGGTGCTGCTCTTTCGGCCCCCGTGGGACGAGGAGCCGGTGCCGCAAGAGGTGCCCGTGCTCTACGAGGACGAGCACCTCATGGCCGTCTCGAAGCCTGCTGGCCTCCCGGTTCATCCGACCGCGCGCTACCACAAGAACACGCTCATCGTGCACCTCAAGAGCGAGCGTCCGGGCGCGTTCCTCTCCCTCGGTCATCGCATCGATCGCGAGACCAGCGGCGTGCTCCTCGTGACGAAGACCCCCGAGTGCGACCGCTCGCTCAAGAAGGCGTTCGAGGATCGCGACGACATCGAAAAGTCGTACGTCGCGCTCACGTGGGGCCTCCCGCGGATCGCGGAAGACGAGACCAGCGCGCGCGCCACCCCACGCGCGCAGTTCCGTTTTTCGTGCAACATGCACTTACCCAAGGCCGCAAAATACGGCGTCAAAATGGAGCTTTTGGAGCCCCCTGCCGGCCTCGCGTCGGCGACCCGTTTCGAGGTCGAGGACACGCGCACGCACCCGAACGACGGCCGCGTCTACGCGCGAGTGCGCTGCGATCTCGAGACCGGTCGACAGCACCAAATTCGGCTCCACCTCGCGGCGCTCGGCGCCTCGATCGTGGGCGACAAGCTCTACGGCCCCGACGACACGTGTTTCCCTCGCGGCGCCGACGGCGAGCTCACCGAGGACGACCGCGCCCTCCTCGAGCTCCCCCGCCACGCGCTCCACGCCCGCGCCCTCACCTTCGCGCACCCCATCACCGGCGCCCGCCTCCACATCGAGGCCCCCCTCCCCGACGATCTCGTCGCCTTCTGGAACACCCTAACCCCC
>JAAFHV010000212.1 GCA_013297655.1 Myxococcales bacterium
GGAGCCATACATTCGAAAAGAATTGTGGTTGTGCGGCTCAACGATGAAAAAAAAAGCGAGCGAGGCGCGGTTTCCCGGCCTCGCCCTTCGTGCCCGTAGCTTCGTCGCCTACGGCATCAACCGCCTCCACCTGCGTCGCTCGCGGTGCCGCCGCAGAGGTAGGTCGCGACCTTCTTGAGCGACTCGGTCGGGGTAGTCCCGAGGCAGATCGGGTCCGTCGTCGCCTTTCCAGCGTTCAGGTCGGTGTTGCACTGCGTGGCGGCGGCGAGGGCGTCCTTGCAGGCGCCGGCGGTCGCGTCCGTTTCGCAGGCCTCTTCTCCTGCGGTATCGCAGGTCGCGCACGCCGAGCTCAGGCACGAGATCGCGGTGATGATCTTGGGCCCACAATCCGGCTTGTTCAGTACGAGACCTGCGCAAATCGGGATGCCGATGAGGCCCTGGCCTTGGTCGTCGATGGTCACGAACGCGGGGAACGGGCCATCGGCCTTGCCAGTGATGCAATCGTCACAAAGCGGCGCTGCGTCGGTGGCGGCTTTGCACTTCGTCGCGTCGCCGCCGCCCCCGAAACAGCTCGCCAGGATGTTGTCGATCTGCGCCGGCGAGCACGTGCCCTGGGAAGGCAGGGGGTTCGTGTACTTGAAGCCGGTGATCGCGTCGTCCGCGGAGTAACACGCGATCGTCGGGTTGGTCCGGTCCACGTTGACGTCCCGCGGCGGCACGGCCGCGTCGGTCGGCACGCTCGCGTCGTCCGCGCTCGGACCGATGGGCTCAATCGTGCAGCCAATACCCGACCCCACCACGATCGTCCCTGCGATCGCGGCCAAACCAATCATTTTCTTGAACATTTCGAGCCTCCTGCGTTCCTTGGGAGGCCCTCTCGCAAGGCACGTGCCGCGCATCGTCGCGACAAACCCGGCGACAAAAAGAAGTCGGGCGAAGCTCGGTTTCCCGTGCTTCGCCCGACCGTGTCCGCGTGGGTGGAGCTTACTCGCTTCCGACCTGTCCGCCGTCTCCGTGGTGGTGACCTCGAACTCCCATCTGCTTGCTCGTGCGCATCTTTGCAGGTGCGACGAGGGTTGCTTGATCGGAGGTGCTCGCCGCGCCGGGGGCAGGCTGCGACGGACTAGGGTCCGAGCAGTTGCCACAGGCGACGGTGAACGAGACGAGGACCGTCAGGAGAAAGATGGGCTTGGTCATATTTCGCAAGCGAGCTCCGACGTCACGCGCATGGGATCAGTCGCGACCCGCGTCGCCGGCCGAGGCGCCGCCGCAGAGGTAGGTGGCGACCTTCTTGAGCGAGCCAATCGAGCCCGCGGCGCCGGCGGCCATGTCACGGCAGGTCGCATCCGTCGTGGCGGCGCCGTCAGTGAGGTCCTTATTGCAGGTTCCGACGGCAGCGATCGCGGCTTTGCACGCGTCGGCGGCCGCTTCGGTCTCGCAAGCTTCCTCACCCGCGGTCTCGCACGTGCCACAGGCGGTGGCGAGGCAGGACGCGGCGGTGAGGACCTTCGGCCCGCAATCGGGCTTGTTGAGGACGAGGCCGGCGCACACGGCGATGCCGATGTAGCCGTTGCCCGTGTCGTCGATCGTGACGAACGCCGGGAACGGCGTGGTGCGGGCTTCCGCCTCGGTGGCGGGGCCGGTGATGCAGTTGTCGCAGGCCTTCGCCGCGTCGGTCGCCGCTTTGCAGCGGGTGGCGTCGCCGCCCGAGCCGAAGCAGTTGTCGATGATGTTGTTGATTTCGGCCGGCGTGCAAAGGCCCTGCGCCGCCTTGGGGGCAGCGTAGATGAAGCCCGTGATGGCCTCGTCCGCGGTGTAGCAGGACGGCGCGGCCGAGTCCTTGACCGGGGGCTTGACGCCGGTGCCGGTGCCGGTCGCGGTGGGGGCCGCGTCGGTGTCGGTGCCGCCGTCCGAGGTGACCGTGGTGACCGAGCAGCCCATGCCCGAACCGAGTGCAATCACGCCCGCGAGCGCGGTAAATCCAATGAGCTTCTTAAACATTCTATGCCTCCTACAAATGCCTCGCGGACCAGGTCCGCAAACTTCACGTATCGAAATCGAACGCCCAAAATTCTGGAAACCGGAGTTGCCTGGAACAAATCCCCGGCCGAACGGTTGTCCGCAGGCGGGGCCTTCGGCGTTCGACGTTGAGCCCGTGAAACCCTTCACGGTTCCTGGCGGGGCGCGTTCTACCCGCCAGAATCGGCTCCGTCAACTCCGCCTCCCCTTGACGCAGCGGGCCTGGTGCACCTCGGCGCCGCGTCACGCCACGAGCCAGCCATGGCAAGGCCGCCGTGGGCGGTAACTTTCTGACAGGGGAGTACTAACGGTGCCTCCTTCTTTCTGCACAAACGGCCAGGACTTTAGCGGGGAGCGTTGGCCCGAAGGCCCGGAGCGGGGTCGACCGTGCGTCGCCGCACGCCCGACTCGGTCCTAGCGGGAAACGTGCCAGTGCCCTGGAGGACCGCTCCGAGCGGCTCATTTTTTTTCGTCGGGCACGTCGTTTTTTTCGTCCGCGTCGCTCGGCTCGGGCTCGTCGCCGGGGAGCGAGGGCGGCGTGGGGCGGGGCCTCGAGGGCTCCGGGGCGGGCGCGACGAGGAGGCCGAAGAACGCCATCCCGAGCGCCAACTGAGCCTTCGACGCGACCTCCGCGCGGACGTGCACGGTCTCGAGCCGACCACCGAGCTCGCCCGCGCCGCGGATCGCGCCGCGACGGTGGAGGTCCGCGATTTCAGGCGAAAATAGGACTCCTTCGAGGATCGCGAGCGCCGCCATCAGGCACAGGAATAGGCCACGGGCGAGATCGAGGAGCGAGCTGTCTCGTCGAAGCTTCGCCCCGGCGACCTCGCACAAGAGCGCCAAGAGCGCCGCCGTCATCGCGACCCGATCGAAGCGCTCGAACACCACCGTCATCGCGTCGGCGGAGGCGGGCGCGGGCACCATCCCGAAGACGGTCGGGGCGACGATCGCGCCGATGACGACGAGGCCCCCGAGCCAGATCGCTACACAAATCGCCTGCATCGCAAGCACGATCCGCAAGACGCTCATGCGATTTCTTTACACCCGATCGCCACCTTCGGTGCCTGCTCCATGACGCCCGAGTCGCGACTCGGATCGATCCTCGCACCAATCGATAGCCCGCGCGGGCCGAGCGCCTCGATTCGCGCCGGTTCGGCTGGCGCGACGAGGCATGACCGGCGAGTCCTACGACGCGGGCCCGAGACGAACCAGTGCTTCCTCGGCAAGCTCGCGGGTTGCAGGCTCTTGCGCGAGCGCCAAGAGCGTCGCGCGCGCTGCCTCCAAACGGGCTCTGCCTACCGCCACGATCGCCTTTCCGCGCTTCTCCGGGGCGCGCGAAGTGAGATCGGCGAGCAGATCGGTCGTCGCGCGGGCGTGGCCGAGAGCCGCGAGCGCCCCCTTCGCGTGCGTCGCGGAGGTGTCGCGGACGAACCGAGCCAGGCCGTACGCACGTCGCTCGAGGGCCGGAATCGCGTCCGTGAGGTTCGCCTCACCGCAGGCCTCGAGGGCGCCTTGCTCTTCTTCGATGCCGACCTCCGAGGCCGGCTCGCCGCGCGCGACCGCGAGCAAAACGGACTTCGCCGCGGCAGGCGCCTCGCCTCGGAGCGCACGGGCGAGGTAAATCGCGGCCGCGACAGAGACGTCGCCGTGGGTGTCGGCCAGGAGGCGCTCCGCCGCCCGCACGTGCGCAGGCGCCGCATCGCCTCGGTCGAGCCGGTCCTCCGCGAGGCGCAGGGCGATGTGGCGAACCGCGCAGTCGTCGTCGCCGAGGGCGGTGGAAATCGCGGCGGACGCGCCTTCGTCATGGACGCGGGTGTACGCGATGAGCGCCTGGTAACGAACCTCGGGGCGGGCATCGGCGAGGGCGCGCTGGAGCTTTACGGTCGCGCGGGAGTCACCGAGCTCACCGAGGGCCGAGAGCGCCATTTGACGAACGAACGCGTCGTCGTCCTCGACCGCGACGAGCAGCTTGGGAAGGGCGCTCGTGGCGTTCGCGTCGGCGAGGGCCGTGGCCGCACGCGAGCGGACCGCCGGGTGCTCGTCGGCGAGGGCCTTCTCGAGGGCCGTGATGGCGCGCGCGCGCACTTCGTCGGGGAGCAAATCGGACCCCTCGACGTGACGCCCGAGCTCTTCCGTAGCGCCAGCTCGCGACTCCCATTTGGCGCTCGTGATGTCACGAAGGCAGGCGTCCAGCGTTCGCGGAAGGGGGCGTAGACCCAGCATTTTTCACGGGTAGCGAAAAGGGCGGGCCTTGTCCATGGCGCGCGTTTTCGGGCGGAGGACTCGCGGTCGCGTGCAACGGATCTATACTGGGCGGGCCACCATGACGACATCCGCCTCCAACGCTCCCGTGGAAACCCCTCCCGCCCGCCCCTACATCGGAGGGCAGGCCGTCCTCGAAGGGGTCATGATGCGCGCCCCGAAATCGTTCGCGATCGTGGTTCGCCGTCGTGACGGCAGCCTCCACGTGCGCGAGCGCGGCATCACCGATCCGCACAAGGGTGTGGCGCGCTTGCCTCTCGTTCGCGGCGTCGCGTCGCTCGTCGAGTCGCTCCGCCTCGGCGGGGAGGCGCTTCGGTTTTCCGCCGAGCAAGCCGAAAAAGACATGGAAGCGGGTGAGACCTCCGCCGTCGACGCCGTGAAGGCGAAGGTCACGAGCGCGCTCTCCACGCTCGGCTACGCGCTCTTTCTCATGGCGACGCACGAACCCGAGATCGCCCCCGAGGTGCCCGCCGCTGCGAGCGCGCTCGCGCCCACCAACCCCGACGCAAGCAACGCCCCCGCGAAGACGGAAGAGCGCGAATCAGCCGCGCGCAAGGGTGGGCCCGGCGTGATGCTGCTCTTCATGGTGCTCTTCATGATCGCGCTGCCGCAGCTCGTCGCGGCGCTCATGAACAAGGTGCTGCACCTCGACTTCGAGGTTCAGTCCGCGAAGTTTCAGGCGATGACGGGCATCTTCAAGCTCTCGATCGTCATCGGTTACATGCTGCTCATCCGCCGCATCCCCGACATTCGCCGCGTTTTTCAGTATCACGGGGCAGAGCACAAGACGATCAGCACCTACGAGGCCGGCGAGGCGCTCACGGTCGAGAACGCACGAAAGAAGACCACGCTGCATCCGCGCTGCGGCACCACGTTCCTGGTGATGGTCGCGATCGTTTCCGTGCTCGTGTTCACCGCCGTCGGGGCCTTCGTCCCGAAGATCAACACCGGCAGCTCGATCGCGGACAACCTCCTGTTCTTGCTCGTTAAATTGCCGTTCGTGCCCGTGCTCGCGGCGATCACGTTCGAGATCCAGCGCGTGTTCGCGCGGTACTTCACGAAGGGGCCGCTCCGGCTCGTGCTCGTGCCGGGGTTCCTGGTGCAAAAGGTCACCACGATCGAGCCGGACGACCAGCAGCTCGAGATCGCGCTCGCCTCGCTCCGCGCCACCCTCTTCCGCGAGAAGGGCGAGACGCCGGAGGTCGCGGACGACGTTCGCTTCGAGAGCTACGAGGACTTCTACACCAAGGACACGCTGCGAAACCCCGCGTCCTGATCCGCGTTCTCTGCTAAGCGGCGCTGCTGCCGATGCTGCCTCTCGACAAACTCGGGGATCTCGCTCGCCGCTACCGCGACATGGACGAGCTCCTATGTCAGCCCGACGTGCTCGCCGACCGCGCGCGTTTGGCGCGGCTCAATCGCGAGCGCGGTGAGCTCGAGCCGATCGCGATCGCGTTCGGGCAGTTTCGGGAGGTCCAAAAAAAGCTCGCCGAGGACCGTGAGGCCCTCTCCGATCCCGACCTGAGGGAGCTCGCGGAGCTCGAGATTCCAGAGCTGGTCGCAGAAGAGGCGCGCCTCACCCGCGAGATCGAGCTCTTGCTCCTCCCGCAGGACCCGGACGACAAGAAGAACACGATCGTCGAGATTCGCTCGGGTGAAGGCGGAGAAGAAGCCGCCCTCTTCGCTTCGGATTTGTTCCGAATGTACGCGCGCTACGCCGAGACGCGTGGCTGGGTGAGCGAGGTCATCTCGGTGTCCGAGAGCACCACCGGCGGCTACAAAGAGTGCATCTTCATGCTCACGGGCAAAGACGTGTACTCCGACATGCGCTTCGAGGGCGGCGTGCACCGCGTGCAGCGCGTGCCGGCGACGGAGACGCAAGGGCGTATCCACACGTCGACCGCGACCGTCGCCGTGCTGCCCGAGGCCGACGACGTCGAGGTCCAGATCGACGACAAGGACCTCGAGATCAGCATCGCCGCGAGCGGCGGGCCCGGCGGTCAGGGCGTGAACACGACGAACAGCGCCGTCCAGATCCTCCATCGCCCATCTGGGCTCATCGTGAAGTGCCAAGACGAGCGCTCGCAGCTCAAAAACAAAGCGAAGGCGATGAAGGTGTTGAAGAGCCGCCTCCTCGACATCGAGCGCGAGAAACAAGACGCGCAAGTGAGCGCCGAGCGACGCGGCATGGTGGGCACCGGCGAACGCAGCCAGAAGATCCGCACCTACAATTTTCCGCAGAACCGCGTGAGCGATCACCGCATCCAGCTCACCCTCCACAAGCTCGATCGCGTGATGATGGGCGAGCTCGAGGAGCTCTTGACCGCGCTCCGCACCCACCGCCAAGCCGCGCTCCTCGAAGCCCAGGGGGACCGGGGACCTTCGGCCTCACCGTGATCGGCGGCGGGCCGTGAGAGGCGGCGCTTCGCGATCGGCGCTCGTGCCGCGGGGCGAGTTGTCTTCCAAAGACCTCGTCGAGGCGCTCACCGTCGCGATGGCCACCGCCCCTGGCGTTTACTCGCGAAATCGGCATTTTTCGCTCCACGAGACGGCAGACGCAAAGCTGGCGAAGCGACGCGCCGCCCTCCTCCGCGGCATCCTCCGCCACCTCGCAAAAGCATGCGATCTGCATGTATCTGCGACGCCGACGGAGGGTCGGGTATTGCTCAGGTATCGCTTGAGCGACCTCTCGTTCGAGCGCACGTGCGAGCTCTCGCAGACCGAGCTTGCCTGCGTGCGCTACCTCGCGCGGCGCGCCGGAAAGACGGTTCCAGGCGCGATCGAGGAAGACGGCGCCACTCGCGACGCGCGCGTCGTCGAGGACGCCATCGCGCGCCTCGGGCCGCGCATCGCGGAGAGCCCGTGACCGGCCGCGCGTGGCGAGCGGGGGTGACGCTGGGAGCCGCGCTCGCGGTGCTCCTCGTCGCCGAACGCGCCGAAGCGAAGACACGCACCCTCGCGATCTCCGGCGTCGCGTGCCCGGCCGAAACCGAGCTTATCGACGCGCTCCGGGACGTGCTCGTCGACACCGCGATCGAGCGCGTCGACGGGGACGGAGATCGCCCCGCCGACCTCACCGTGGTCGCGACCGATGCCGACGTCGCCGTCACCGCGTTCGACACGACGCGGCGCTTCTCCGGTACGTGCGCCGAGCGCGCGCGGCTCGTGTCGGCCTACCTGGCGCTCGCGCTCGAGCCACCCGCGATGCCGCCCCCGCCGGCTCCCCTTCCAAAAAAAGCCGCTCCGCCCGCGGCCCATGCCCCGCCCGCTCGACCGCGTGAATCGGCAGACGCGAAGGCGCTCGAGGCGCGGATCACGATCGGCGCGGGCGTGCTCGGTACCGTAGGAACGGCAGAGCACGGAGGAGGCGCCGCGCCGACCTTCATGGTGCGCGGGGCGCTCGGGAAAGGCGCGCTCCACGGGATTGTCGGTATCGGCGCGACGCTGCCGGCGAGCCTGGCGACGCGCGGACCGAGCGTGGCGCTCTCGCGCCTCTCGCTCGACGCGGGCATCCGAGTCGTCGCTCCGCTCGGGCGGCTCGCGATCGGCGGCGAGGTGAGCGCGCTCCTCGCACGCGCGACGGTGGAAGCGGAGGGTCTCTCGAACCCCGAGCCAGCAGCGTCGCGCGCGGAGCTCGGGGCTCGCGTCGCGGCGATCTCCGATCTGCGCCTCGGTGGGCTCGTGTCGCTGACGGCGTCGATCGAGACTCAGCTCTTGCCCGGGGCCGCGACCCTCGCGCTCAGGCGCGACGGAACGGTCGGCGAGCTGCCGGCGGTATACCTCGGCGGCACCCTAGGGCTCACGTTTCGTGCGAAGTAAGCCCTCGATACTCGACGCCTTTTTCGACAGTCGCGCCGCGCTCCGGTCTTTTTTCACGAGCCGCTAGAAGGTTTCGCGGACAAGGTGCCATCGAAGCTCGTGTCCACCGTTCCGCATCCGTTCGACGTCGACGTTCACGGGGATCCCGTGAGTGGTCACGCGCACGCCGACGCTGCGAGCCGATTCGACGCGCTCTACGAGCGTTGGTTCGACGACACCTGCCGTTGGATCCGCGCGCTGGGCGGCGCCGCCTCCGATCTCGAGGATCTCGCGCAGGAGGTGTTCTTGATCGCGCGGCGGAAGATCGAGGGCTTCGACGGCGCGAACGAGGGCGGGTGGCTCTTCGCGATCGCGCGCAACGTGGTGCGCGATCACCGCCGAAAACGCTGGTTCAAGAGCTTCTTCGTTCGCGAAAAAGAGTCCTCCCTCGAGCACCTCCCCGCCGACGGCGCCGATCCGGCGACCCTCCTGTCGCGCGCGCAGGACCGGCGCCTCGCGCAGAAGCTCCTCGAGAAAATGAGCGACAAGCGGCGCGTGTGCTTCGTGCTGTTCGAGATCGAGGGCTACTCCGGCGAGGAGATCGCCGTCCTCGAAGGGGTCCCCGTCGCGACCGTTTGGACGCGCTTGCATCATGCACGCAAAGACTTCGAGCGGCTCGCCCGTGACGCGAGTGAGGAGGCAGGGCGATGAGCCGCGATCACGATGACGACGACGGGCTCGCGAACGAGCCGAAGGAGCCGGTCCGCCTCTTGGAGGGAAACGAGAGCGCAGGGGCTCGCGCGCGACGCCTCCTCGCGGCGCTGCCGAACAACGAGCCGTCGGCGGCCACGAAGGCCCGCGTCAGGCGCGCGATCGCTCGCGCCGGGACGCCGAAAAAGACGCCGTCGTGGCGAACGGTCCCGGTGATCGCGCTCGTCTTGCTCGCGAGCACGGCCGCGGTCGCGAGCGCCGGCCTCGGTGGCTTCTCGAAGCTACGCCTCGCGCTCGTGGCGGGCGGCGAAGAAGGCTCGACCGCGCGCACCCACGAGAGCGAAAAGAAGGCGCGCGGCACGGCGACGGCCCTCCCGCAGGAGCCATCCGCGCCGACGACGCCGACCACGACGGGCACCGCCGAGGCGCAGCCAGAAACCGTCGCGCCAGCCGCGAGCGCGACGGCTCCCGAGCCCATCGCGGCCCCCTCGACCGCGCCGCCGGCGCCGCGAGGACCGAAGACGGCTCCGGCGCTCCCGCCGAGCGCAACCGCCCCAGATCCGCTGCCCGCCGACCCACCGCGCGAAGTGTCGCAGGGCGCGGCGCTCGTGCTCGAGGCGATGCGCGCGCTGCGGAAAGAGCACGATCCAGCCCGCGCGACGAAGAAGCTCGCCGAGTACCGCGCGCACCACGCCGGAGGCGCCCTCGACGAAGAAGCCCTCGCGCTCGCCATCGAAGCGAGCGGCGCGACGAACGACGGCAACACGAAGAAGCTCGCCGCCGACTACGTCGCGAGGTACCCGGCCGGGCGCTACGCGAAGACCGCAGAGGCCGTGCTCGCCCGGGAATGAACAAAGCGACGGCGCGACGAAAAAATCGCCACCCCGATGAAAGGTTCGCGCCCACACCTCCCATCCCCCCATGAAAAGGGGAAAATCATGATCGCTCTTTCTTCTCGCTTCGTTTCGCTTGCTGCCCTCGCCTCGGCTTTCGCCTTCGGGTGTGGTGGTGTCGTCTACCTCGACAAGATCCCGGACGACGGCCCCGATGCGTCGACCCCCGTTCCGACGCCGTCGAGCACCGCCACCGCACCCGTGAATCCGGCGCCGACCCCCACGCCGGTTTTCCCCCCTTCCGGCACGTGCGAGAGCATCCCGAAGGTGCTCGCCCGGATCGCCGGCTCTTCGGGAGTGAAGGTGGCCGTCGGGAAGGGATTTTTGGCCGTGCTCGTGTACGACCGCGACAACGTCCTCACCGTCGTCACCCACAGCCTCTACGTGGTTCCACACGGAAAGGGCGCCGAGAAGGTGAAGACGATCATGAGCGGAAACGCGCAGATCGCAGCGCGCGACTCGCGTGTCTTCTACGGCAACGGCGCCACGATCGAAGCCTACGAGACGACCGCGCGGACGACCGCGACGGTCGCGACCCGTTCGTCGGAAGCGTTCGCGGTCACTGACGATTCCCTCTATCTCGCGCAAGGGTCGACCGATTCGGTTCCCCCGCTGACGATGGTGTGGCGCCACGACCTCTCCGACATCGGACGTCCGCCGGCGCAAGTGGGCAGCTTCGTCGGCCAAGTGACGTCGCTCTCGGCGCTCGGAAACGAGTGGGGTGCCGTGCTCGCGGAAGGAAAAGTCGCGCAGGGCGTGGTCGGGTTCGATCCGGTCGTCTCCGCGGCGCGAAACGCGAAAGGGCCCGGCGCCGTCACGAAGGCGGGGTTCTACTTTCACGACACCCCGACGTGCGGCGAGGCTCCGAGCGCGTGCAACCAGGCGCGCATCTCGCTCCTTCCGCCCGCCGGCTCCCTTCCCACCGTCCCCGGTGCGTCGTTCACGTACAAGGCCGAGGAGAACAGCAGAATTCAGGCCTTTTTCGCCGACGAAGCCGGGTTCGTGCTCCACGGGGAGATGTCGAACGGCACCGAGCTCCGCGCCCGCGAGGCGATCGTCACGCACGGCGGTCTCGGAGGTAGCTTCGCCCAACGCGTCGCGGACACCGGTCTCCGCGCCGACGCGATCACGGCAGATGCATCATGCATCTATTGGATCGAGACCGACAACTTCGACCCTTCCCCGTCCGCCTCGGCGACGGTGGTGAAGAGCGTCAAACGCTCGCAGTGACGCGGGTGGGCCGGTTCGGCCTCGCGTGGGTGGAGCGCTCGTCGCCCGCCGCCACGGTCGTCGTTGCGTGGTCGCATCCGGCCGCGACCGCGCGGCGGCGCCAACGCCGAGGTCGATTGTGCGCCGCGCGCGCCCTCGGGAGAGGAAAATCGCGGTAGGCTCCACGGGTGATGCGCGCATCGTTTTTGGTCTTCGCGGCTGCCTTCGCCCTCGTCGTCGCCGCGCCCGGGTGCGCGATGGATACGATCCCCGACGGGCTCCGAAAGACGCCCGATGGCGACGGGCCGAAGGTGGTGTTCGACCTCACGAAGCGGCCGCTCCCAGATATCCCGGTCCCGAACGACGTCGCGACGTTCGCCGATCCGACGAGCCGAACGGGCCGACGCATCAACGTGAGCCTCGTCGCGCCGACCGGCCTCGAAACGCGCGCGCGACGCGGGTTCGGCGCGCTCGAGGGCTGGGGAACGTTCGCGCCGATCTCGGTCTCGTTCGAAAAACCCGAGGACCAAGATCCCACGCTCCCCGCGCTCGATCTCGACGACGTCGTCGCGCGCACCATCGGCGACGGCTTCGATCCGAGCAACGATCCGTTCTACCTCATCGACCTCACGACCGGCCTCCCCGCCATCGTCGAGACCGGCAACGGGCTCTTCCCCGCGACCGTGATCCGCGACGATCTGTATTGGCCGAACGATCCACGTCGGAACGAGGACGCGCTCCTCTTCGAGACGGCGGAGGAAGGCGAAGGCCTCGCGCCGTCGCAGTACGCGCCCGCGCTCGACACCGATTTCGACGGCATCGTCGATCACCCGAACACGTGGCCACAAAAGCGTCCGCCGTCGACCTCCGCGAAGGTCACGAAGATCGACCAGACCCTCACCTGGTACGAGCGCGAGACCGACACGCTCATCTTGCGGCCCGCGGTCCCGCTCGAGGAGAAGCACGAGTACGCCGTCGTGCTCACCGATCGCCTCAAGGATCGCAACGGGCGCCCCGTTCGCTCGCCGTTCGCCAACGTTCACCACGTCGCGCAGAGCGACGCGGTGAAGCGGGTCGCCACTGCCCTCGCCGATCCGAGCAAAGGCGCCTACTACGGCGACATCGCCGGGACTGGCCTCGATCACGTCGCCTTCGCCTGGAGCTTCACGACCGGCCCCCAGACGGAGGACATGTTCCTCCTCCGCGACGGCCTCCACGGGAAGGGCCCGTTCGCCTACCTCGCGCGCGATTTCCCCGTGCGCGCGACGGCCTTCCGCGCCGCGGGGCTCGCCCGCGAAGAGACCGCCGAGACCGAAGCGCTCGCGCGCAACACACCGTCGTGCAAAGGCGCGCTCGGCCGCCCGTACATCGCAAAAATGGACGCCATCTTGCCGCAGCTCAAGCGGTTCATCGACGTCTTCTTCGGGCTCAATGGCCCGCAGGCCGACATGCTCATCGAGAGCCTGAAGGAGATCGATCACCTCGTGCTCGGCACGTTCGAGTCTCCCTATTTCATCGGCGAAGATCCGAAGCGCGAGGATCCGGACGGGCGGTTCGAGCTCGACTTCAAGACCGGCGCCGGGCGTGTGCGGCGCGACACGGTGCACTTCTGGCTCGCGGTCCCGAAGGCCAAACCGGGGCGCGCGCAACCCTTTCCCGTCACGACGTGGTCGCACGGGACCACCCTCAACGGCGCCGAAATCCTGATTCGTGCCGGGTACTTCGCGAAGCAGGGCACCGCGATGCTCGGGATCGACATGCCCGGCCACGGCCTCGTGCTCAGCCCGGGTCAGGAGCAGCTCGCGGAGGCGATCTTCCGTGAGCAGTGCATCGTTCCCTGGGTGAACGGCGTCGCGGCGGGGCGCGCGCACGACCTCGACGAGGACGGCGTGAAAGACTCCGGCGGCTACATCTGGAGCGCCCACATCTTCCACTCGCGCGACAACATTCGGCAGTCTGTGGTCGACCTCATGCAGAGCACGCGCTTGCTCCGCAGCTTCGACGGCGTGAACCGCTCGGATCAAGACTTCGACGGCGACGGGAGGCCCGATCTCGCGGGCGACTTCGACGCCGACGGCGTGCCCGACGTGGGCCGCGACGCTCCGATCACCACCGCCGGGAACAGCTTCGGAGGCATCCTCGCGATGGTGCACGGCGCGGTCGACGCGAACGTGTCGGCCACAGGTTCCATCAGCGGCGGCGGTGGCCTCGTCGACGTCGCGACGCGCTCCACGCTCACCCCCGATCCGGTGCTCGAGCAGGTGATGGGGCCGCTCGTGCTCTCGCTGCCGCAGGCGGAACGCAAGGACGACACCGTGTGCGCCGAAGGCCAACGGTCGGTCCGTTTCCTCGTGAACGACCTCATCAAGGTCCGCGAGCTCGAGATCGCGTGCCTGCCCGAGAGCGAGTTGCCCGCTGGCGCCACCGTCGTCGTGACGAACGTCGCGAACAAGGAGGTCCGCTGCGCGCGCGTCGACGCCAAGGGAGCCTTCCGGACCCCGATCCCGACCGACGTCGGCGACAAAATCGACGTTCAGGTGTACCCCGAGACGACCGACGCGGTGACCAGCTACGGCACGTGCGAGCTGCGCGCGGGGGTCACTCCCGGGCGCCGCATCACCACGTGGGAGGTCGCGAAGAAGCGCTTCTCCCCCGTCGGCGACGAGTCGCGCTCGTGCGCTGCGGAGGTCACGTCGCGCGAGCTCCCGGAAGGTACGGGCTGTCAGCAGTTCCGCGCGACCTTCTTCCCGGTCGGTACCACGCTCGTCGCGCCGCAGGAGGGACTCGGCCTGCGCCGCCAGTCGCGCGAGGTGAGGCGCCTCTTGAACCTGACGCAAGCCGCGATCGACTCGGGTGATCCTATCAACTTCGCGCCGCTCTTCGCTCGTCGCGCGCGCTTCGACACGAACGGGGAGCGCATCCCGCCGCGCGCGGTCGCGGAGATGAACACGGTCGGAGATCCGCTCGTGCCGGTGTCCACCGGCTACGCGTTCGCGCGAGCCGCCGGAGCCCTCCCGTTCTTGCCCCCCGAGGCCGCACAAAAGACGCCCGCGTACGCCGACCTCGCGACGCCACGTGCACTCTACATGGATCTCGGAGGGAAGACCCCGGACGCGGTGCTTCGGGAGACCCACGTCATGGAAGGTGTCTCTCGCCTCGCGCGGACGCGCGCCGGCGCGGCGTGCCGTACGAACACGAAGACCTCACCGACGTGCGGCTCGCCTTCGTCGACCGATCCGTCCTGTGGGCTCGCACTCGGCGATCCGGACTGGCTCAGCGAGGGCAAAGACCTCGTCGACGCGCCCCACCCCACGGTCCCGCTCCGGCTCGCTCGCGACGCGACGATCGTGCCCGTCGATGCCGACAGCCTCGAGCGCGCCTGGGCTCCGCGCGCCCTCGGGCGGCCGCTCGGTCCGACCGACGATGGGTATGCCTCCACTTCGCCGCTGCTCTCGGTGCTCACCGTCTACGGAAACCCCGCCGGCTACCACGTGTGGGCGAACGGCGATCCGTGCCGCGCGTTCGATCACGCCACCCACGCGACCGGCCTCCTCGTGCGCTACCTCGCGACAGGAGGGCGCGATCTCTACGTCCTGAGCCACCCGAAATCGCACGGCTGCCTCGCCGACGAGTCGTGTGGGTTCCTCCGATCACCGTAAATCGTGCTGAAACGAGCGCTCCTCGAGCTTGGCCTGCTCGGCGTCGGGCGACGTGTCCAGCACCGCGCGCGCGTCACCGGCGGAACGGCGCGCATCGATGGCGATGGCGATGGCGATGGCGATGGCGATGACGATGGCGATGGCGATCGGTCGTCCCTCGTCGACGCGCTCCCGCGAGGGCTCTCGCGGATCGATCTCGAAGGGCGCGCGCTCGCGCGGGTGCTCGCGCGCTCGGATCGCGTCTCGTTCCTCGCCGATCTCCTCGCGCACCTCGACGCGGAAGGCACGATCGCGATCGCGACGGCGACCACGATCGCAGAGGGCGTCTCGCCGTGGGGGAGGTTGCTGCTCGACGGCCCGCGGTCGCTTTTTTCGCGCTTCGGGCTCCCCGAGCCTGGGACCCGGTTCACGCCCGCGAGCGCACATCACGTGTACTATGCATCTACCGAGATCGCGGACGAAGCGTGGGAAGCGGGCCTCGCCGAGCGCGATCACCGAGCGGGGATCATGATGCTCGTGCGACGCGCGCCGTCCGACCCGCGCCCACCACGCCCTCGCCTCGACCACGATCTCCGGATCCTGACCGCGCTCGCGCGGGCCGAGCGCCTCCGCCGGCGTGCGCCACGCGAGGCGCTGACGTTGGCGCGAAGCGCGGGTCGGCACGAAGAGGTCCGCGAGCACGCCGCCCGGCGCCGCTTGCACGCGCGAATCGGGTGGCTCGACGGGTTCGTCCCCCCACGGCCGAACTGCTTCCGGCGCGTGCTCGCCGAGACGCTCCTCGATGGCGGCGCGGCGCGCGAGGTGGTCGTCCTGTCGCTCGACGTCGGGAGCACCGGACACGCTCATTTTCCCAGCGATCCGCAGGGCGCGCCCAAAGCCTACGACGTCGCGTTCGATGTGTGAGGCGAGCCGCGGGTGCGCCGAGCCCTGCCGCGCGAGCGCCTACGTGACCGGGCTCGCGCGGGCCCCCTCACCGACACGAGTCTCGCGTCGTCGGCCGGCAACGACGGCGACGCTCGAGGCGCGTGTACTTTCGCGCGGCGAGGCGGTAAACGTGGGCTCCAGAATGCGCTATTTCGTGTCACTCGATCCGGCCGCGACCGCCACCCCGAAGACCGTAGACATTCGTGAGCTCCCGAACGGAACGCTCGAGGTCCTCCTCGAAGGCCGCGCGGTCGAGGTCGACGTAGAGCGGGTCGGCAACGTGCTCTCGATCCGTGTCGATGGCCAGGTGGTCGACCTCACGACCGAGGGCTCCCCTCCGGAGCTCGGGGCGATCGCGAGCGGGCACCGCTCCTACGTCCGCGTGGAGAGCGAGCGCCAGCGCGCCGCCGATGCCGCAAAATCGACCAAATCCGGCGCCAACGACAAGCTCGTGAAGGCTCCGATGCCCGGTCGCGTGGTGCGGGTGAACGTGAAGCCCGGCGACGCCGTCACCAAAGGCCAAGCGCTCCTCGTGCTCGAGGCGATGAAGATGGAGAACGAGGTGAAAGCCAAAGACGCCGCCACCGTGCGCGAGGTCCTCGTCGCCGAGGGAGCCACCGTCGAAGCCAACGCGAAGCTGCTCGTCCTCGAGTGACCGTGGCCGAAGAATCCCCCAAGAAAAACGCGGCCAACGCGGACGCTGCAGAGCCGGTACGAACCGACACGACCGCCGGCGTCTTCAAGGTCGCGGCAGGTGGCCTCTTTTTCTACGCCGCCACGCTCATGACGGCCGGCTTGCTCGCGTCGTTCGGCCTCGTCGCCATCGTCGCGAAGGCCATTTTGGCGGAGATCGGGCTCTCCCGGCTCGGCGTCGCGTGGTCGTTCGACCCCGAAAAAACAGGGTCCGCTGGCGCGATGGCGAAGGCGTTCGGCGCCGGCCTCGCCGCCTCCGTGTTCGCT
>JAAFHV010000213.1:0-14245 GCA_013297655.1 Myxococcales bacterium
GGTCTCCGTTTTACCCACTCCGCTCGGGCCGACGAGGAGAAATACGCCGAGCGGAGCCTCCTTCGCCTTCAGCCCCGATCGCGCCGACCGCAGCTCGCGCGCGACGACGGCGAGGGCCCCCTCTTGCCCCCTCACGCGCTCCCCGAGGGCAGCCTCGAGCCCGAGGATCGTGGTCACGTCGTCGCCGACCATTTTCCCGACGGGGATACCGGTATAGTCGGAGACCACACTGGCCACGAGCGCCTCGTCGACGTCGGCGTAAAGGAGCCTATCCGCGCCTTTCGTGGCAGCGATCGCGGAGAGCGTAGCGGCGAGCTCGGCCCGCAGCTCGTCATTGCCTTCGCGTTCGCCCTCGATCGCGGCACGAAGCGCGTCGACGCGCGCGATCCGTGCCCGTTCGACGACGAGCCTCGCCTCGAGGTCGGCGAGCTTCCCCTTTTGCTCGTCACGAGTGGCTCGGGCGTGTTCGCACTCCACGGCGTGGCTCGGGGTCGCGACGGCGAGGCGGGCGTCGCGCTCGAACGCGTCGATCCGCGAATCGAGGGCGGCGAGGTGGGCGCGCGCGTCTTCCACCACGATCGGCTCGGCCCCGCGCAGCACACGTACCCGCGCCGCGCTCGTATCCAATAGATCGATCGCCTTGTCTGGCAACTTTCGACCCGCGACGTAGCGGCTCGAGAGCGTCACTGCCGCGCGCACGGCCTCGTCTCGAATGGTGACCCCGTGCGCCACCTCGAGCTTGCGCGCGACCCCGCGGAGCATCACGATCGCGGCGTCGATCGAGGGCTCTCCCACCTTCACCGGCTGGAAGCGGCGCTCGAGGGCGGGGTCCTTCTCGAAGTATCGTTTGTATTCTCCCCACGTCGTCGCGGCGATCGTGCGGAGCTCGCCGCGCGCGAGGGCGGGCTTGAGGAGATTGGCCATATCACCACCCCCTTGCGATCCGCCCGCGCCGATGAGGGTGTGCGCTTCGTCGATGAAGAGCACGATCGGGACCGGGCTCGCTTTCACCTCGTCGATCACCGCGCCGAGGCGCCGCTCGAGCTCTCCCTTCACCCCCGCGCCAGCCTGGAGCGCGCCGAGGTCGAGGGTGACCACCTGGGTGGTGGCGAGGGCAGAAGGGATGTTCCCCTCTGCGATCCGAAGCGCGAGCCCCTCCACGAGCGCGGTCTTCCCGACCCCGGGATCGCCGAGCAAAATAGGGTTATTTTTGCGGCGCCGGCAGAGAATGTCGACCATCTGGCGCACCTCCGGCTCGCGCCCCAAGACCGGATCGAGCTTGCCGTCTTTGGCCCGCGCGGTGAGGTTCGTCGCGAACTTCGCGAGCGCCCCTTCCCCTTCGGAGCGGTCTGCCCGCGCCCCCGCCGCGGGCGACGCGAACCTCTCCGTCGCGCGCGCCTCGGCGGTGCTCGCGGTGAGGCCCGCGAGCGACCGCTTGAGCTCGTCGCGAGGAACGGCGTCGAGGCCGTCGGGGCCGACTGCCGAATAGCGGGCGGGTACCAAGAGCCAACGCAAGAGAAGCGCCCCGGATCGAAGGCTCGTCTCGCCGTGCTCGGCCGACCCCTGAACCCATGCATCTTGCAACCATTCGAGGAGCGTCGCGCTCAACACTGGCCGCCCCGAAGAGCCACTTTGGAGCGCGCCGAGATAACGATGGAGCGCCGAGCGCGCCGCGCTCGTGTCGACGCGGTAGTGATCGAGGAGCGCCGAGAGATCGCTCTCCGGCTCGTCCATGAGGGCGAGCAGCACGTGCTCGACCGTAATTTCGCGGTGCCGTGCGGTGACGCTCGCTCCCGCCGCGCGCTCGAAGGCTTTGCGGCACGTGGGGCTGAGCTTGTCGACGAGGGTTCGAGGTTCGACGAGGAGCATGGGGAGGTCCTAGGTTGGCGCGCGCCATAAGCGAGGGCGTCGGCGTGGGCTGAGCGACGAGCGACGACGCTCGCGCAATGAATGGCAATCAGGGTTTCGAGGGCACAGGCTCGTTCGTGGGAGCAGAGTCAGAGACGCGAATGACGAGTATGGTTCCCGGTCGCAAGCTGCTCGTGGCGTCGAGCGCGTTGTCGCTCGCGATCGTCTCGAGGGAGATGCGATGCTCCCGCGCGAGCTGGGCCAACGTGTCGCCCTCGCGTACGCGGTAGAACACGCGCTTGTCGGCGCCGCGGGAGACGACGAGGGGAGCGCGCTTCTCGCGTGTCTCCGGGGCGGGCGCCTCCCCCGTCGCCGCGTCGGCGAGCTCGTCGCCCTTGTCGCGCACGAGCGGCAAATTGGCGCGCGCGCGGGCGAGCGTGTCGCTCGGGACGTGCACCACCATAGGAAACGACGAAGTCGGCACGATGTCGGACGCGTACTCGGGGTTGAGCGCCCGTATCGTGGAAGGTGGCACCGCCGCTGCGCGCGCGACGAGCGACAACGACGTGCCGGCGGGCACCTCCAGATCGCTCACGCTGACCGGCTCTCCGCCCTTGATCGAGTCGAGCCCGAAACGATCGAGGTTGGCGAGCACGACGGCCGCCCCCATGACCTCGGCGACGAACACCGCCGCCGCGCGCGGGAGCGAAGGAGCGAGCACGAGAAAATCGCTCGTGCCGTGTCGCGCGACGGCCTCCGAGGCGGCCGCGTATCCCATCGCATAGGCCACGAGCGCGAGCTCCCACGAGCCGAATCGCTCGCGCAGATCGGCCAAATAGCGCATCGCTGCCTCGGTCCCGGTCGCGTAGCCGCGTCGCTCGTCGTACGAGAGCAACATCGACAGTCCGTAAACGTGCGCCACGTCGGGGCCGAGCTGCCATAGGCCCGCCGCTTCGTCGGACGAGGAGGTAGGGTCGAACCCGCTCTCCACGAAGGCGACCGCGACGAGCGCCTCGGGCATCTTCCACGCACGCGCGATTCGGGCGATGTCCGGCGCAACACGAGAGCTCCTCTTGAAGGCCTCGACGAAGCGCGCGCGCGCCTTCGGATCGGCGGTGAGGTGATGGACCGCGTCGTCGATCGTCGCGTCGTCGCGGAGGAGGATCTCGGGCCGCGCGAGGCCGCCGGGGCGCACGTAGCGGTCGGACTGCTTCGGGAGCTCCCCGCGCGAGTCGAGGAAAAAGAGCGCGCTCCGTGACCGCACCAGCCGCGCACTGCCACCGCCGTCGGCGCGTGACGCGGCGTCCTCCCGGAGCGCGCGGAGCTCGGAAGACTCGGCCCCGAGCGTCGTGAGGAGTGGCGGGAGCGCGCCCCCTCCATCGCTCGCCGACTCGCGCGACGAGACAGGAAGCGGCGCGAAGAACGAGACCACGAGGGCCCTGCTCTGCGGGACGCCGAGGATCACGACGATCGCCAAGAGGGGAATGCCCACGAGCACGATCGCGAGGGCTCTGAATGCTCCTTTTCCCATACCGTCGACCGCTAAGGTGGCAACGCTCGCTCGCGGCGCCAGCGTGGCCAAGACGCGCGCGTCGCGGTCATTTGGTGGTGTCGGGCACGTTCCGACCGATCCTTGCCAGCGCAAACCCGATGACCCACGTTCCTCTCCGTGGGAATCGGACTATCCATTCAAGCGACGCACACCCAGCGACTAGCGCCTTCGTTCTCGCGCACCTTCGAGCGATGCCCGGTGCTCGTCGGGCGCGATCACGAGGTCGCCAACTGCGTATTGGCGGATAACCGCGTATCGCGACTTCACGCCAGCTTCGACATCCGCGCCGGCGCCATATGCGTGCGCGACTCGGGCAGCACGAACGGCACCTTCGTGAACGGCGAGCGCATCCCTCACGATCGTTGGGTATCGGCCGGCAGCGTCGAAGGCACCTCCGAGATTCGAATCGCGGAGTGGACGCTCACGATACGGGCGGTCGAAGTGGGCATCAAGGCGGCGTCGGACGACTTCTTGACGACAGTGCCGCCCGAGCCGAACACGATAGCGCTCCCCCTCGTCGTCGCTCACGCAGGCAGAGGGCGCGACCCGAGCGTCGTCACGGCGGCGAGCGGCGCGGAGCGATACCCCTCCGCGAGCGGTTCGAGCGCGTCCTACCCGGGCGCCTCGCCCCCGAACGGAGTGCCCGCGATGCGCGAAGACGCCGGGGAGCGCGCGGACGCCGCGTTCGCACGCGCGTGGTCCGGGCTCGTGGGCGCGCGGGCCGCCCTCTTCACCGCGCTGTCGGAGCGCCTCGAAGCGACCCCCGCGCCACGTAGGCTCGAGGTCGTGAACGAGGTGCTCGCGCGGTGCCCGTCGATCGTCGACGAGCCCGGGATTCGCGCCCTCTTGGAGCGCCACGCCGGGGCCGCGCTGCCGCATACCCTCGAGTCCGGGTCGACGATCGCGCTCCAAGAGCTCGCCCGTTGGTACGTGCACGGCGAGCCGCCGCTCACCAACGCGCAAGAAGCGTTCAGCTTCGCCCGAAAGCTCAAAGCGGGTATCGACGAGCTCCTCCTCGGCCTCGTGCCCATGTTCGCCGGCCTCGACAGGTTCGAGCAACAGATGGACCTCCGTCCGAGCCCGAGCCCGAAGGACACGGTCGATCCGTCTGGTCCGCCGCGCTCGGTGCGCGTGCCACGCGTTCCGCGCGAGGCCGCTCGTATCCTATTCAATTGGCGGGACCCTACCGACGCCGCCGTGCGCGCGTTCCGCACCGATCTGGTCGATTTGACGATGCACCAAGTCGCGGTGTTGAACGGCGTCATGCGCGGGGTAAAGCAGCTCTTGGCCGAGCTCGCCCCGAACACGTTGGAGCTCGCGTGGCGGCGGAAAAACGCCTCTCGCGGCGCGTTCGCGCGCTTCTTCGCGGCGCTCACGGGCTCACGCGAGCGCTGGGCGCTCTACCGCGAGCGACACGGCGATTTGGCCGACGAGGAGAACGAGCGATTCCGCGTGATCTTCGGACCGGAGTTCGTCGCGGAATACAAACAATCCGGCGAGCCACGCCGCACGACGATCGCCTTCGCGGAGCCCCCCGTCGTCGATCCGAGAGAACCTTCCCTCCGCGCGGAGCGAGCGTCCCGATGAACAATCCCATGAACCGAGCCGTCCCCTTCGCCGCTATTCTCGCCATCGCCGCCACGTTCGCCCCCAACGCGGCGGCGGCAGATCCACCGCGCGACGACGGATGGCAAACCGGTACTACGATCACGCTCGTCGCGGGGGTGGCGACGACCGCGCTCGTCCCTCGCATCTTTTTCGCCGATCCGGAGACGACCGCGGGGTGGAAGGCGCGTTGGCACGTGTCCGTGCTCGCGCCCACCCTCATGAACCTGTCGCTCACGATGCTGAACGAATACGCCTTGAAGGACGCGATCGCGGGCGACCGCCCCGGCTGCGACGATACCAATCGAGGAAAGGGGAATTGCACGAGTTACGGCACCCTCTCGTCGCACGCGTTCTTGGGGTTCGCCGCGTTCGGGCAAGGCGCCGCCACGTTCCTGACGGACACGTTCAAGTGGAGCCATGGGCAGTTTCACGCCGGCTCGTTCGTCGGCAACGTGGTCGTTCCCCTCGTGCTCGCCGGCGTCACCGCCGTGGGCCGCCCGGCAGGCAACTGGGAAAGCGGTGGCGCGGTGGTGGGCTCGAGCTTCGCCGGCCTCGCGACGGGGCTCCTCTCCGGGCTCACGTACTCTCTCCTCCAGCGCCCCGAGTGTGGATACACCGGCGGCCTCGTGTGCTGGTGAGGGCCATGTTCGAGCCGAATTCCATCGTCATTCGAGCCGCTAGCGTTCGAACGGTCCCGTCGCAGACGCCTCGCCGGCGCGCGCTCGCGACGCTCGCGCTCTTGGGCCTCGGGGCGCTCGCCCCCGCCTGCGCGAGCGGCCCCCCACCCGCCGCCTTCGAGAATCGTGTATTTTACAACTACGACGACTTCGTCGCTTCGGGGGGCGGAAGCGTCGAGCGGCCCTATCCTCCGCTTGATCAGAAGGAGCGCGCGGGGCTGCCGGAGTATGTCGGTGTCTCGATCCTGGGCGGCTCCGTGCACCTGTCGCGCCCGAAGAGCTGGAAGATCCGTCGCATCAGCCTCACGCCCGAGCGACGCTTCGTCGAGTACGTCTCGCCGAATGCCTATTTGTTCTCCATCTACGAGCGCAACGACTCCACCGCCGACCTATGGAGCGAGGTGCTCGAGCGCTACGAGGAAGACGTCAAGGCCGCCGGGGCGGAGATCGTGGGCGGTCGTGTACCCGTCGCGACCGGCAACGCGCAAGGGCGCGAATACGTCGTCAAGCGGAGCGTCAAAGGCCAAAAGGGGCCCTATTCGAATACGAGCCACGAGGTGGTCCTCCGGAGCGAGCATCGCATCGACGTGGTCGAGATCGTCCACCAGGGCGACACCCCCGCAGCGGTCGGCCAGGAGATGCTGCGGGTCATGGAGACCCTCGAGCTCCACTGAGCGATGCACCGCGCGTTGGTCTTCATTTTGGCTTCTGTTGCGATCGTAGGGTGTGCCACGCAGCGTCCCGGCGGCGGCGTCGACGCGAGCACCGACGCGAGCATCGACGCGCCCCTGGATAGCGGGCACGACGCCGAGGCGCGCCGAACGTACGTCTCGCCGAGCGGGGGTTTCGAGGTCCGCTTTCCGGAGGGCAAAGCACCCGACGTGGAGAGCACGACGATCACACCGTCGCTCGCGGTCCGAACGTTCGCGGTTCGTTATGGCACGAGCGCGTTCCTCGTGAGCTACGACGACTCGGGCAAGACCTCGGGACGATCCGCCGACCGCATCCTGTCCGCCGCGAAAGAGGGAATCTTGGAGGCGACGGGCGGCTCGGTCGACGCCGAGTCACCGCTCGTGCTCGCGGGCCATCCCGGGCGCGAGCTGGTCGTGAGCGCGACCACGGCGGGCATCGTCATGCGCCAACGGATACGCCTCTACGTCGTCGCGGGGAGGCTCTACCAGATCGTCCTCGTGAGCCCGTCGTGGGCCGGAACGAGCGCCCTCGAGCAGCCGTTCTTCGACTCGTTCGCGCTCGTCGCTCCGTGACGACGATCTGCCGGGGACGCCACCCCTCCCGCGCCGTCCCCTCCCGCGCGGTCCCCGCCCCTCGTCGTCACCCGCCTCTCCCATGACGCGCGAAGCGTCAGTGAGAGGATCGGCCCGCTCCTGGTCTCCTCCTCGCGCCGGATTGTTCCCCTCGAGCGACCCTCGCCGGGACGCGCCTACGTCGGCCCGGTGCGGGGCAGAGCTTTGGCCGGGCGCACGCGCGGGCGCATTTCCCCGCATTTTCGATGCTGTCGGAGCAGGCGGTGCCCTCCTCCGCCCCTCGAGGAACGCTCCCGCGTCGTTGTTCGCGGGGCCGGTCGTTCCGCCACCGTTCTGGCCCCGATTTCCGCTAATCTGCACGGTGAAATGGTCCTCGCGCCAGGCACCCTCGTCGCGGGCCGCTACCGCATCGTCCGAGAGCTCGGACGGGGCGGCATGGGGAGCGTGTATGTCGCCGAGCACGTGAACACCGGCGGGCGCTGGGCGCTCAAGGTCATGCACGGCAACGATCACCTCGGCGCCGACCGCGCGGCGCGCTTCCGCCGCGAGGCACGGGCGTCGTCTCGGATCACGAGCGAGAACGTGGTCCGCGTCACCGACGCCGACGTCGCGGCGGAGCTGGAGGGCGCGCCCTTCATCGTCATGGAGCTCCTCGACGGGGAGGATCTCGAGCACCTGCTCGCCGCGCGACGCCAGCTCGGCGCCAAAGAGACGGTCGACATCTTGTTGCAGGTTGCACGCGGTCTCGACAAGGCTCACGCCGTCGGGGTGGTGCACCGCGATCTCAAGCCCGAGAACGTGTTCCTCCATCGCCGCGACGACGGCAGCACGGTCGCCAAGGTCGTGGACTTCGGCATCTCCAAGGTGCTCCGACCGGAGGACGATCCGAGCCTCATGAGCGTCACGTCTTCGGGCGAGATCATGGGCACTCCGCTCTACATGTCGCCGGAGCAGGCGCGCGCCAAAGCCGCAGAAATCGGCCCTGGGACCGACGTATGGGCCATCGGGCTCATGGCCTATCGCATGCTCACCGGCGAGAACTATTGGGTCGCCGATACGATCGCCAATCTGTTTTTCCAAATCCTCACGGACGAAAAGCCGGCGCCCTCGTCGAAATCGAGCAACCTCGATCCCGCGTTCGACGCGTGGTTCTTCAAAAGCTGCGCGGTGGCGCCGAAGAACCGCTTCGCGAGCGTAGGCGAGCAGGTCGCCGAGCTGTCCCAAGCGCTCCTCGGACAGCGCATTTTGCCGGCCGGTCCCACTCCGCAGCACCTCGTCGCGCCGGAGCTCCCCGCCGCGAACGACAGCGCGCTCCCGATGGCGACCGCCGCGACGGTGGCGCTGCCGACGCCAGCCGACGCGCTCGTCGCTCCGGCGCGCCTCCCGTCGAGCGACCATTCCATCCCCGGAACGGACAGCTCGACTCCGACCGCATCGACCGGCGTCACGGCGTCGCTGAGCGAGGGCGGCGAGGGCGCCCGTGCAGCACGTGCGTCGCGGTCTCGTCTCGGGGCGATCGCAGGAGCGGCGGTCGTGCTGCTCTTCATCGGCGGATTCGCGCTGTTTCGCGCGAAGACGAGCGACCGAACCGACGGCGCGTCACTGGCGGCGACGGCTTCGCCTCTCGAATCAGCGACTGCGACCTCTCGAGCCCCCGCCGCGGAGCCCAGCGCTGCGCTCGTACCGCTCCCGTCGAGCAGCAGCGCCGCACCGAACACGCCCGCATCGAATGCACCGATCGCATCGACCACGGCGCCGAGCGTCGCGACGAGCCCGAGCTCGAAGGCGGGAGTCGGCCAGGCGCCGCGGCCAAAACCGAGCGCGTCGCAAGCCCCCCCGAAGCCCCACGATCTCTTCGACACCCAGAAATGAGCGCGATTGGAAATGTCTACCCGCACCGCTAGCGCAGGTCGTCGCCTCTCGGCGTCGGTGCTCGTCGCCCTCCTCACCATGGGGGGCAACGCGTACGCAGCCGAGCCGAGCGCCGACGATCGCACCCTCGCGCGCACCCTGTTCGACGAGGGCCGTGCGCTCGCGAAGGACGGAAAGTTCGCCGACGCCTGTCCGAAGCTCGAAGAGAGCGAGCGCCTCGCGCCGGGGATAGGCACGTTGTTCAACCTCGCCGACTGCTACGAGCAGCTCGGACGCAACGCGAGCGCGTGGTCCGCGTTCTCGGAGGTAGCCGACTTGGCGCGCCTCGCGAGCCAGCCCGATCGCGAGACCGTCGCCCGCGACCGCGCCGCCCTCCTGAAGGCGAAGCTCGTGTACTGGAAGCTTCATTTGGCGGGTCCGGCGCCGCAGGGCCTCGTCCTCCGCGTCGACGGTCGGGTCGTGAGCAACGCCGTCCTCGACGCCGAGCTCCCCGTCGATCCGGGGCCGCACAGCGTACGAGCGAGCGCGCCCGCGAAGGTGGAAGCGGAGACCCAAGTGCGGATCGACGGAACCGTGCACTCTACACTCGTCGAGCTCCCCGCCCTCGCCGATCCGGCAGCCCCGAGCGAGCCGGTCGCCCCGACACCCGCGCCAAAAGTGGAGCCCATCGTCCCCGCACCGAGCGCGGAGCAGAGCGGTCGCGAATGGCAAAAACCCGTCGCCGTCGTCGCCGGCGGAGTGGCCCTCGTCGCGCTCGGCGTCGGCGCCGCGTTCGGCCTCAAGGCGAGCTCGGAGTGGTCCGACGCAAAAGCGACGTGCGGTAACGGCGTTTGCGACGACAAAGGATTTTCGGGCTGGGAGAGCTCTCGTTCCAGCGCGACGGTGAGCACCGTGCTCTTCACCACCGGGGCCGTCGTCGCCGCCGCGGCGGTGGTGCTCTGGCTCACCGCGCCGAGCGCCGGCGCGAGCACACGGGCGGCGGTTTCTCCCGTCGTCCGCTGGGGGACGTTTTGAGGCGCGCTCACATCTCGCGACGCGCACGCGGCGCGGCGCTCTTCGCCCTCGCCGGCGTCGCCTTCGGTGCGGCGGCGGCCACGTCGGGCTGCGGCGCGCTCCTCGGCATTCCGGACGAGGTCACCCGCGCCGACGCGGCCCCGAGCGCGAGCACGCCCATACCCGTGCAAGATGCACAGACCCCGCTCGAGACCGGCGTCGACGCGGCGATCCTGGCCGACGCTTCGGACGCGGGGACGGACGCGAACGCCGATGGCGAGGCGGGCCCGCCCCCTTGCGACGTCACACGCGAGTTCGACACCCCTGTCTTGATCCCGTCGCTCAGCACGCCGGGGCACGAGGGCGAGACGCGCTTCCCTAGCGACGACGAGCTCACCGTGATGTACGACGCCGTGCGCGGCGACGCGGGCACGACGGACATCTTCACCGCCACCCGCGCGAGCCTCACGTCCCCGTTCGGTACGCCCGTCAGGCTCGCCGGGCCGGTGAGCACGGACGACTACGAGCACGCGGGCAACGTGACCGAGAACGGGCTCATGCTGTTCTTCGAGCACCGTCCACGCACCGGCACCGTGAGCAAGATCAACAGCGCGACGCGCCTCAACACGGGCGACCCCTTCGGCGTGCCTTCACCGGTCGACATCAACACCGGCGACTACACCGCGATGCCGTTCGTGCGCGGCGACGGCAAAGAGATTTACCACGTGAGCGCGAACGGCCCGGGGGCGACCAAGATCTTCGTCGCCACGCTCGTCGCGGGCACGGGCTACGTGCAAACCGAAGTGTCGGAGGTGAACCTCGTCAAGCCGGGGGGCGCCCCCGCCTTCCAGTTTGCTCCCGTGCTCACCCCCAACGCGCTCACGATCTACTTCGCGACCACGAACCACCTCGCCGTCCCCGCCCGCGGCGACACCGACATTTGGGTCGCGACCCGCGCGCGCACCACGGACAAATTCTCGGCTCCGCGCGAGGTCGCGAACGTGAACACCCTCCAAGACGAAGAGCCTTCCTGGATCACCGCCGACGGCTGTCGTCTTTATCTGCAAAGCACACGCCCCGGCGGTCCTGGCGGACAAGATCTCTACGTGGCATCCCGTAAAAAATAGCTCGGATCGGGTCGGGTCGCGCTTCGGCGGCGAGCGCGTGGGCGTCGGGGTTCGACCCGAGATCTCGTGTACGGCCGTCGGAGCGAATGCCCGATTCGCGATCCCGCGGATTCCCTCCCGCGCCCGACACCGCGGGCGGCGCCCGGAAGCGGCGCGGGCGACGGACCACGAGCAGGGCGCACGATAGGCAACGACGTGCCAGCGGAATTCGAGCACGAGCAGCCTTTCGGCAGCGGCGCTCCTCGTTACCTTGTTTGCCAATGAGCCAGCCGCGAAAGCCGTTGTGGATCGAAGGCCTCTTTTTGGAGCCGCACCACCTCCAGCGGCAAGACGGCTATCACGAGCGGCTCCTGGCGCGGCGCCTCGCGGCGGTCGTCGCGAACGACTGGGGTGTGATCGATCTCGAGATCGACGCGCGCGCCCTGCAGGCGGGGGAGGTGCGAATTTCCCGTCTCGACGCGATCTTGCCCGATGGAACCCCGATCGCGGTGGACGACGGATCGGGCGACTCGCTGCCCGCGCGGAGGTTCGAGCTCGGCCCCCTCGGCCGCGGCGCGCCGCGACCACTCGACGTCTACGTGGCGCTCGCGCAGGAGAGCGAGCACGTCGCGAACGTGGACCTCGCGAACGACCCTGCCACCACCGCGCGCTACCTTCGTTCCCAATCGACCGTCGCGGACGTGAACACCGGCACCGACGAACGCGCCGTGGATTGGGCACGCCACAACCTACGAATTCTCTTCGGGGAGGAGCGGCGCGAGCGCTTCGACGTGCTGCGAATAGGTCAAATCGCGCGCACGACGGCCGGGAGCGTCGCGCTCGCGGAGACGTTCGTGCCGCCCGTGCTCCGAATCGGGGCCTCGCCGTTCTTGATGAACGGGTTCCGGCGCGTGCTCCGCGCGATGCTCGGGAAGCAGCAGCAGCTCTCGTCGAGCCGTCGTCAGCGTTCGGCGTCGGTCGTGGAGTTCCAAGCCGGCGACGCGGCGAAGTTCTGGCTCCTTCATACGCTGAACGGCAAGCTCGCTGCGATCGCCGAGATCGTCGACAAGCCGAGCACCCCGCCACGCGAGGCCTACGCCGCGCTCGCCGAGCTCGTCGGCCAGCTCTGCACCTTCGACGTCGAGGGCGATCCGATGGCGATCCCACGCTTCGATTACCTCGCCCTCGGCGACGCGTTCGAGCCGATGTTCGTGATGGCGATAGACCTCTTGGAGCGCGTGATCGCGGAGCGGTACGTGGAGATTCCGCTCGATCCGCGGGAGGGTTTCCTCGTCGGCGAGCTGCGCGATCCGGCTATTTTTCAGCATGCCTTCTACCTCGCCGTCACCGGCAGCTACTCCGAAGCGCAGGTTCGCGAGCACGTGCCGAAGCTCACCAAGATAGCCTCGCTCCAGCAGATGGGCCTCTTGCTCCATTCGCACGTGAACGGGGCGCGCCTCGCGCTCGAGCACAGGCCGCCCGGCGCGCTCCCGATGAAGCCGGGAGTCACCTTCTTTCGCGTGGAGACCACCGGCGACTTTTGGACACAAATGGTGACGAGCGGCACGTTCGCCGTGCACGCCCCGTTCGATCCGAGCGCGCTGCAAATGGCACTCTACGCCGTCGATCCGAGCACGCTCCAATGACGACGACGGTGCCCACCGCGGTGCCGAAGGAGCGGCGCGACGATCGTGAGCGGCGACGCGAGCACCCACGCCGTCGCTCCGCTACGCGCATCGTCGGGCTGGTCCTCACGGTCTCTGCCCTCGCCGTACCGTGGAACGCCGACAGCGCGAACGCGCGCGCCGCGAAGCCGGCCGATCCGAGGAAGGCCGGGCCGCATGTATTTTACACCCATGGGCCGCCCCATGCGCCCAATCTCCTCGTCGTCGCGCGCGCAGTCTCCCTCGACGTGGCGATGCGGGCGGCCGGCCTCCGCGCGCCGGAGGTGCACGAGGCGGTCGAGATCGCGCCGACGGCGGCGGGCGCGCGCTACACCGAAGATCCGCTCGAGACCCCTACACGCCAGACGCGAATCGACCCCGCGTCGCAGCTCGTGCCCGCCCTCCGCGAAGTGTGGCCGCAAATAGGCGAAGAGGGCGCCCGCACGCTCGCCGCTCAATTCTCGATCGAGACCGGCGCCGGACGGCACTGCTACAACTACAATCTTGGCAATCACAAGGCGAGCGCGAAGGAGCTCCACATGTACCTTCGTGGGGTATGGGAGGGCATCGGCCAAGACGACTTCGATCGCATGAAAAAGGACCCGCTCCACGGCGCCCTCGTGCGTGAAGAGCCCGCGGAGGACGTCCGCGCCAAAGGCCACGTCGTGCCGCGCGGAAAGCTCGTCGTGATTCTCGATCCACCGCACCCCGGCGCGCGCTTCGGGGCGCACCCGAGCCTGCTCTCCGGCGTCGAGCGCTTCGCGCGCCTCCACAAGCAGATCGGGGTCAAGAACGAGGAGTACGTGCTCGCCCTCCGCGCCGGTGACGCCCGGCGTGTCGCCGCCCTCCTCGGCTCGCCACGCGTGCGCTATTTCACGGGGAACGTCGACGCGTATGCGCAAGGGATGGTGAACCACCGCGCCATCATCGACGAGGGTCTCGGCCCGGTGCGCTGACGAGCTCGCGTCATCCGCCGGTGTTTCCGTCGGTGCGCTCGGAGGGCACTCGTTCGACCGGCGGGTGCGCGCGGGGGCCGGCCTCGGGCGCGTTGCCGGGGCTCGCTTCGGCGCGGAGGCGACGAACCTCTCGTTTCGCGCGGGCGAGGTTGTAGTCGCGCTCCATGCGATGAACGCGGGTAAGATAGAGCGCGGTGACGGCCATCGCGAGGCTCAAGGCGAAGGGAAAGACACCGTAAACGGGCTTCTTCGCGACGGCGACGACTACGCCTACCAACAGGCCGACGAGCGGCATCCACTTCACGCGCGCTTCTTCGACGTCGAGCCGTGTCTTCAAAAAGAGGAGGCGCGCGACCTCCGACTCGTACTTTACGAGCAACGTCTCTGCCATCGTAGCATTCATCCTCGTGTCTCCTTCTTTGGACTCGTTCATCGCCGTGGCGCCCTCTCCCGTGGGGCAGCTTTCTTCGGCATCGTCGCGAACAGGTGGTCCCACAAGGGAGACGACACGCCGAATGCTGCGTCGTGCTCCACGTGGTGATGCACCATATGGTGCCGCTTCAGGAGGCGACCGAAGGCCGTCCTCGGCTTGAAGTGATGAATGGCATAATGGGCGCCATCGTATGCCAAGTAGCCGAGCGCGAAGCCTACGAAGAGCGGCGCGCCTACCTCGCGCCCGAGCAGCGCGACGGAGAAAAAAAACA
>JAAFHV010000213.1:14255-16353 GCA_013297655.1 Myxococcales bacterium
GCACGCCGTGAAGCAGGAAGTGGAGCCTTCGCCCACGAGCCGACTCCTCGCGATGGTGGAATACCCACCGGTGGAGCACGTACTCGACGAACGACCAGCCGAGCGCCCCCGCAGAAGCGGCGACCGCGAAGACGCCGAGCCCGCCGCGCCCTTCGCGAACGAACGCCACCGAGCCCACCGCGAGCACCGGCAACCAGAACACGAACGGGGCGGCGGGGTGCACACGCGACAGACGCTCGAGCAGATCGGTCTCGAACATGCGCGACGTTCCAGCGCGGGGCGGCGGTTTCCTCGGCGGGTCCCAAATCGAGCTCATGACGCCCGCTAAGCACGAACGGCGCCAGCGAGCTTTCGCGGAAAATGAGCCGGATTCTCTTACGAATCGCCGAATTTTCGGCGGTAGGTGCCCATTTTTCGGCATGCCCTCGTCGGAGGGAGGCGCGAGCGGCTAACCTCCGCCCCGATGAGCGATCCTGCGCGCCTCGAGGCGACCCTCGGACGAGTCAGCCTCCAGATGGCGAGCACCCTCGATCTCGATGAGGTGCTCGCCGAGATTACGCGCGGCTTGGTGCGCGACCTCGACGCAGCGATGGCGCGGGTTTGGCTCCTTCGTTCGGGTGCGCAGCCGTACCTCAAGCTCGCCGCGAGCGCCGGCCTCTCCGAGCGCCTCGATGGGTCGCGGAGCCGTGTCCCGGTCGGCGAGCTCAAGATCGGGGAAATCGCGGCGGAGCGAGTGCCACTTTGCAGCAACGACCTGCTCTCCGATCCGCGGTTCGTCGACAAGGATTGGATCGGGCGGAGCGGGCTCGTCGCTTTCGGAGGCTATCCGCTCGTCTTCGGGAGCGAGCTCTTGGGAGTGCTCGCGATCTTCGCGCGGCGCGCGCTCACGGCGAGCGAGCTCGAGCGGCTCGGCATCTTCGCCGCCCACGCGTCGGTCGCGATAAAGAACGCCGAGCTCTTCGCGCACGTGACCGAGCTCTCGCAGCGCCTCGAGGCAGAGAACGCCTACCTGAAGGCCGAGCTCCACGAGGCGCACCCGGCGGGGATCGTGGGCAGAAGCCCTACGCTTACACGCGTCCTCGACGAGCTCGAGCGGGTCGCCGCGACACGAACGACCGTGCTTTTGCAGGGGGAAACAGGCACCGGGAAGGAGCTCTTCGCTCGCGCGCTCCACGAGATGAGCCCCCGCCGGGCGCGCGCGCTGGTGAAGGTGAACTGCGCCGCGATTTCACCCTCGCTCATCGAGAGTGAGCTCTTCGGTCACGAGAAAGGCGCGTTCACCGGCGCGCTCCAGCGAAGGCTCGGTCGGTTCGAGCTCGCCGAGGGCGGAACCCTGCTCCTCGACGAGGTCGGCGAGCTGCCGCTCGACGCACAAGCGAAGCTGCTTCGTGTGCTGCAAGAGCACGAGATCGAACGGGTGGGCGGGTCGTTATCGATTCCTATCGACGTGCGCATCGTCGCGGCGACGAACCGCGATCTGGAGGCCGAGGTCCGCGCCGGTCGCTTTCGCTCGGACCTCTACTTTCGACTGGCCGTGTTCCCGATTCGAGTGCCGCCCCTTCGGGAGAGGCGAGACGACATCCCCGCCCTGTGCGACGCGTGGCTCCGCACCCTCGCGACGCGGCTCGGCACCGAGCCGAAGGGCATCGACGACACCGCGCTCGCGTACCTCCGCGACTACGCCTGGCCCGGCAACGTCCGTGAGCTCCAAAACGTGCTCGAACGAGCCACGATCCTCGCGCGCGGCAAGCTCGTGCGGAGGGAAGACCTCCCCGTCCTAGAGAGCGCGGCCGGCGAGACGACCTCGCCCGCAGACGGCGACGACGTGCCGCTGAAGGAGCGGGTCGATGCCTACGAACGCTCGCTCGTGGTCGAAGCGCTCCGCCACGCGAATGGCAATCAGTCGGAGGCAGCGCGGCAGCTCCGAACGAGCCGCGCGACGCTGCAATACAAAATGAAGCTCTATCGGCTCTGACGAAGGCTATCGCGAGCGACGACGGGTCGCGTGGCTTGGGCGCGAGCACGCGGGAGGCACGGCACCACCACGCAGAGCACGACGATCCCGAGCCCGAGCCCGAGGAGGCCGCGCGAGCTCCCC
>JAAFHV010000214.1:0-422 GCA_013297655.1 Myxococcales bacterium
TCATCACCTTGAAGGGCCATGGCCTCCCGCGGCTCGATGGTCGCGGCCGCGGCTCGCTCGTCGTGGTCGTCCAGGTCGACGTGCCGAAGGCGCTCTCGGGCAAGGCTCGTGAGCTCCTCGAGCAGCTCGACGCGGAGCTCGCGGGGCGGGCGTAGAAGCGCGCGGATGGATCTCGACGCCCTCCGGCAGAAGCTCCGTGCGACCTCGGCGACGGAGGTTCGTGGCAAGGTCGTCGCCGTCACCGGGCTCTCGCTCCGGTTCACGCTCCCTTCTGCGCGCGTGGGCGACGTGGTCTCGGTGCGACGGCGCGGTGAGCCGCTCTTGTGCGAGGTCGTCGGGTTCGCGGGCGGCGAAGCGATCGGCATGCCGCTCGGCTCGCTCGTCGGCGTAGGCCCCGACGATCCGGTCGAGCCTTATTCCGC
>JAAFHV010000214.1:473-16325 GCA_013297655.1 Myxococcales bacterium
CTCGGGCGCCCGCTCGACGACGGCCCGGCGCTCGACACGATGACGGACGCCGAGACTGTCCCTGCTCACCGCGCGCCGCCGCCGGCCCTCGCGCGGCGTCCGATCCGCGACGTGCTCGCGACCGGGGTCCGCGTGGTGGACGCGCTCCTCACGCTCGGCGAGGGCCAGCGGGTGGGGCTTTTTGCGGGCTCCGGGGTCGGCAAGAGCACGCTCCTCGGCTCCATCGCGCGCGGGGCGCAGGCCGACGTAGTCGTGTGTGCGCTCGTCGGCGAGCGCGGTCGTGAGGTGTCCGAGTTTCTCGAGCAGCTCGGCGAAGCAGGACGAAAAAAGGCGATCGTGGTCGCCGCGACGAGCGACGTGCCCGCCCTCGAGCGCCTTCGATCCGCCGAGATCGCGACCGCGTACGCCGAATGGTTTCGCGATCGTGGGCAGAAGGTGCTGCTCGTCGTCGACTCGATCACACGCTACGCACGCGCGCTTCGCGAGGTGGGGCTCTCCGCCGGCGAGCCGCCCACGCGGCGTGGGTACCCGCCGAGCGTGTTCGCGGCGCTGCCTCGCCTCCTCGAGCGCGCCGGGCAAGGCGGTCGCGGCAGCATCACTGGGATTTACACGGTGCTCGTGGAGGGCGGCGATCTCGAGGAGCCCGTCGCCGACGAAGTCCGCGGCATCCTCGACGGGCACATCGTGCTCGATCGACGGCTCGCGGAGCGCGGGAGGTACCCCGCGGTCGACGTGCCCGCGTCGCTGTCGAGGCTCATGAACGCGCTCGTCTCGAAGGAGCACACCCGCCACGCCGCGCGTCTTCGCGCGCTCCTCGCGACCTACGAGACCAAGCGCGATTTGGTCGCCCTCGGGGCCTACACCCGCGGCGCCGACAAGGTCCTCGACGACGCGCTCGCGAAGCTCCAGGGAATCGAGCGCCTCCTCGGGCAGAGCCCGCACGAGATCACCGCGTGGGAGGACACCCTCGAGCGCCTCGGCGACTTGGTCGGCTGAAGGCGCGCCTCGTCTTCGCGACGCTCTGGAGGCGCGGGCCTCGCGACGCTCTGGAGGCGCGGGCCTCGCGACGCTCTGGAGGCGCGGGCCTCGCGACGCTCTGGAGGCGCGGGCCTCGCGACGCTCTGGAGGCGCGGGCCTCGTTCCCGTGGTTCTCACCGCTCGACGCGACCACGAGAAAAAGAGTCATTTTGTGTGCTAAGCGCGGCCCGTCATGACCGTGCTTCAAGTCGGCAACGTTCGCTTCGGCTATGCCGGTGAGCTCCTCTTCGACAACGTGACCTTCTCGGTCGGCGCCGGCGACAGGGCCGCGCTCGTGGCGCCGAACGGGGCAGGGAAGTCGACCTTGCTCCGCATCGTGGCAGGGGAAATCGAGCCCGACGCGGGCATGGCCGTCATTCGGCGCGACGCGACGGTGGGCTATTACCGGCAGTCGCACGAGGTGCGCGCCGAAGGCGACGTGCTCTCCGCGTTCCTCTCCGGTTTCGGGGAGGTGCTCGAGAAACGCACCGCGCTCCACGAGGCGCAAGAAGGCGCCGCGTCGGGCACGAAAGAGGCCCTCGACAAGCTCGCGCGCGCCGAGGACGCCTACCAGCTCGTGCGCGGCGACGCCCTCGAGCGTGAGGTCTCGATCCTCGCCGAGCGCCTCGGCTTCGCGCCGAAAGATCTCGCGCGGCCGGTGGGGTCGCTCTCGGGAGGCGAGCGCGGGCGGCTCACGCTCGGCACGATCCTCGCGAAAAAGCCGGATCTTTTGCTCCTCGACGAGCCTACGAACCACCTCGACCTCGACACCATCGCGTGGCTCGAGTCGTTCATCGCGTCGTACAAAGGTGCCGTCGTGGTGGTTTCCCACGATCGCGCGTTCCTCGACAACGTGTCGAACCAAACCCTGGAGCTCGGCTCGCGCGGCCTCCGCGTGTATCCGCTCGCGTACTCGGCCTACTACGAGGCGCGGAAAGACGATCTCGCGCGAGAGCGCGCCGTGCTCGAGCGCCAACAAGCGTTCATCGAGAAGACCGAAGACTTCATCCGGAAGAACATCGCCGGGCAAAAGACGAAGCAGGCGCAGAGCCGTCGCAAGATGCTCGACAAGCTCGACCGCGTGCAGGGCCCGGAGGACGTGTGGAACGTGGCGGAGCGGATCGCGTTCCGGTTCGCGCCCGCCGCGCGCACGGGCGACATCGTGCTCGACGCGAAGGATCTCGGCGCCGAGCGCGGGGGGCGAAGGCTCTTCTCCGACGTGTCGCTGTTGATAAGGCGCGGGGAAAAAATAGGGGTCGTGGGCCCGAACGGGGCCGGCAAGTCGACCCTCCTCAAGCTGCTCGCGGGGCGCGGCGCAGAGGCCGACCGCGGCACCGTAAAGCGCGGCACGAACCTCCAAGAGGGTTACTTCGATCAGCACCTCGGCGAGGTCGACACCGCCAACACCGCGGTCGAAGAGGTGCGCCGGGTGCGCGCCGATTTCACGGTCGAGGCGGCGCGGCAATACCTCGCCCGGTTTCGGTTCTGGGGCGACGATCCGCTCCGCAGCGTGGGAGGGTTCTCGGGCGGCGAGCGCTCGCGCCTGGCCCTCGCGAAGCTGCTCCTCGAGCCGCGCAACCTGCTGTTTCTGGACGAGCCGACGAACCATCTCGACATCCCCGCCGCCGAGATCCTCGAAGAGGCGATCTCCGGCTTCGAGGGCACCGTCATCCTCGTGTCCCACGATCGTCGCTTCTTGGAGAACACGACCACGCGGGTGATCTCGGTGCGCCCGGAGGGGGTCGACGTGTACCCCGGCAACTTCAAAGAGCTCTCTGCGCACGTCGCGAAGAAGAACGCGCCGCCCGAGGAGCCACCGCCGGAGAAGAAGGCCCCGAAGGCGCCTTTGAAGAAGCCCGAGCCCCCGCCGGAGGCGCGCCAGTCGTTCGAGCAGCAGAAGCAGGTCGCGCGCGAAAAAGAGCGCAAAAAGAAGCGCGTGAAGGAGCTCGAAGATCTCATCTCGGCAGGCGAAAAGAAGCTCGAAGCGCTGCGGGAGGTGCTCCGTGAGGATCCCGGCGGAGACTGGGCTAAGCTTGCGGAGCGGGCGAAAGAAGAACAGTCGCTCGCGAAACGGATCGAGCAAATGATGGACGAATGGACGCGCCTCTCGGAGACCGAAGCATGACCACGCGCCGCTCTCGCGCTCTGTCTCGGCGCGCGCGACACACCCTCGCGCGGCTCGCCATGTTCGTCGTGGCGCTCGGCGCGGCCGCCCCCCTCGGCTGCTCGCGCGGCGAAGCAACCGCCACGAAGGAGCCCGCGCCCGCCCCCCTCGTCGTGAAAGACGACTCGCAGGGACTGCTCTTTACCTATGTCGACGAGACCGGGAATTTCCACGTCGAACAAAGCGTGGAGAAGGTGCCCACCGGCGCGCGCGAGCACGTGCGGGTCATGGATCCTGCGCGCACGGATCCGCCGGACCAAATCTACCAAGCCGATCTTCGCACCAAAAAAGCCGACGGCACCTACCCCGTCGGCCTCGTGTCGCGCGCCTCGTTCGACGCCCTCGCCTCGAACCGCCGCACGGCCACCTTGGCCAAGGGCGCGAACGAAGATCCGTCCGCGAAGACCGCCGCTGCGGAGCCGGCGAACAAGAGCGTCGTGGTCTATGGCGCCACCTGGTGCGGGGCCTGCGCGAAGACGCGTTCTTACCTAAAGAGCAAACACGTCCCGTTCGTCGACAAAGACATCGACGCCGACTCCAGCGCCGCCCGCGAGATGCGAGTGAAGCTCTCGAAAGCGGGTATCCAGAGCTCCGGCATTCCCGTGATCGACGTCGGCGGGAAGGTCATGGTCGGCTTCGATCCGGGCGCCCTCGATCGCGCGCTCGGGAGCTGATCCATAACCCCGAGCTCACTTCTTCTTTTTCACGTGGGCTGTCTTGGGGGCCACGATTTTGGTCTCGCCGCACGTGCCGGAAGGGGTGCGGCCGGGCTCGTCGCGCCAGCACGGCGACTCGAAGATGGCATTCGGTCCGTCCTTGTCGCGCGCGAAGCGGCCTATCAATTCTTTGTCGGCGTGAGTGAGCAAACGCGCCACGATGGCGTCGTCGCCGCGCTTCTCTAGCTTGGGGCGATCGTTCCACACGAGGTGGTATCCGAAGCTCGTGATCGTGGGTTTGCCCGCCTCGAAGCCGAACGCGAGATCCGCGACGATGCCGACCCGCGTCCAGGCGTTGGCGGACACCTGTTTACGGTTCGGGAGCACGACCGGGTTCGGCGCCTTCCACGCGAAGCCCTGGTTCGACACCAGGTTCCCGAGGGAGGGGAAAATCGGCACCGTGCGGCCGTCTTTCGTCGTCGTCGTGCGCATCGGCGAGGGCACGTGGGGGTGGTGCATCGCGACCGCGTCGGCTCCTGCGTCGGCGAGGCGAGCGCCGAGCGCGTACACGCTCGGGAGCTGATCGCGGTACTCGTCGCCGATGTGAACGATCGCGACGACGGCGTCGCACCCGCCGCTCTTGGCTGCTTTGATCGCAGAGACCACGCGCGCCTCCGCGACCGGGCTCTCCGGCGCGAACGCGAGGGTCTTGTCGCACGCGATAGGGTCGCCGTTCGTGAGCGTGCTCCAGCCCACGGCGCACACCTTGTGTCCGTCGCGCTCCGCGATGACGGCCGCCTTCCACGGATCTTCGCCCGCGCCGACGGCGACGAGGCTCGACTCTTTTGCGGAGGCTACCGTCGCGAGGAGGCCGGTTCGCCCGAGATCGCACGCGTGGTTGTTCGCGAGGCCGATCGCCGTCACGCGCGACGCGGCGAGCTCCTTCGCCCAAAACGGCGGCGCCGCGTACGCGAGCTCGTGGTGCTTGCCGACCGGCGTGTCGCCCGTCGCCGACTCGTGGTTCACCAGCACCGCGTCGGCCGCGCCGAAGAAATCGCGCATCGGCGCGAGCGACCTCGCGAGCACACCTTCGCCGATGAGCACCGGTCGATGCGCGATCACGTCGCCCGCGAGCAACACCCGCAACGGCCGCGGCGCGTGCGTCTCCTCCGTGGCTCCGGCAGGGGCGGGGGCCGGGGCGGCGAGGGCCGGGGCGGCGATGGGCTCCGGCGGCGCGAGCGGCTTCGGCGCGGCCCGGGTCTCCTCGCGCGGCGCCGTCTCACGCGAGCAGCCGATGCCTCCCGCAGCGAAGAGGAGCCCGCCCACGGCGATCGTTCGGGGTCGAAGAGCCATGCCAAGGGGATGGCACGCCGAACGCGCGACGGCCCACTTCCGTGCGCTGACGCTTCACGAAGCGCTTCATGAAGCTCAGCTCGTGAAGAGCCGTCGGAAGCGCGGGATCACGAGCACGACGAGGCCGGCGAGCCCGACCACGAGGCCGAGCGGGCCGCCGAGCGCGACCGCGAGCACGCAGGCGACGCGGCAGCGCACGAGCTGCCTCCCCGCCCACACGTCGGTGCCGACGATGCTCGCGCCGTGGGCGAGCACGAGCACGATCACCGTGACCACGACCGAGACGAACGGCGCGAGGCTGAGGGCGCTTTGGCTCGCACCGACGGCGTGCACCAAGATCGACGTGCCCGTCAGCGCGAGCATCCAGATCCCGGCGAACAGCCCGAGCGAGCCGAGCAGGTGGAAGCCGCCTCCGAGCCACGCGAGCACCCGATGGGCGACGTGATCGAACGGAGGCTCCTCCTCTGGGACGTACGTATCGAGTGGGCTGCGGTAGGGGGACATCGCGAGGGGCCGCGCCGATCATGACGACGGCACCCTCGAGAGTCGCAAATGCCAGGCGAAGAGGCGAGCGCTCCCTCCAGGGTTGTGGAAATGCTTGAAATTTATAACTATTTTACGAGGTACAGGCGCGCTCTCGTCGCCGCCGCTCACCGGGCGCGTTCGGATTTTCGCTTCACGATCCGCTCGTAGAGCTCGCGCTTCGGGCGCCCACTCGCGGCGGCGAGGCGCTCGGCGAGGGTCTTCGCGTGGAGCCCTCCCGCGAGGCCCTCGTCGATCCGGCGATCGATCTCCGCGTCGTCGACGGTGGTCTCTCGCGCTTCCGGGGCGTGCTCGCCGAGCACGATCACGATCTCGCCGCGCCACTCCCGCGTGTCGCGCGCGAGCTCTTCCAGGGGGCCGCGCACGATCTCCTCGTGCATCTTCGTGAGCTCCCGTGCGACGGCGGCGCGGCGTGACGGCGTGATGGCAGCAAGATCGTTCAACGTGGCGGTCGTGCGGTGCGGCGACTCGAACATCACGCACGGCTCCGCCGTCTCCGCGAGGCGCGTGAGGGCGGCGCCGCGGGGGGGCCCTTCGCGCGGCAGAAAACCCACGAAACGAAAGCCCGCGTCGCTGGAGAGGCCGCTCGCGACGAGGGCACACAGCACCGCCGAGGCGCCCGGGACGGCGACCACGGTGAGCTCGCGCGCGATCGCGCGGGCCACGAGCGCGCTGCCCGGATCGCTCACCGCGGGGGTGCCCGCGTCGGTCGCGAACGCGGCGTCCTCGCCTGCGTCGAGGTGGTCGAGCACGCGGTCGAGGTCGGCCTCCGTCGCGTGCGCGTCGACGCGGTGGAGCGTCTTTCCGAGGATGCCGAGGTGGGTGAGCAACTGACGCGTGCGGCGCGTATCTTCCGCCGCCACGTGCGCGACGCGCCCGAGCACGTCTTCCGCGCGGCGTGAGAGATCTCCCAAGTTCCCGATCGGCGTCGCGACCACGTAGAGCGAGCCCTTCGTGGTCACGAGCGCACCGGCGCCGCAGGCCCGATGCGCGTACGGAGGTTCCGCGCGCGCATGTCAGTCGACCATCGTCGCGTCGCCCATTTCGCTCTTCAGGTAGTCGCGGAGGCGCTGAAGGAGGCGCTGCTCGAGCTGACGAACACGCTCGCGCGAGATGCTGAAGGTGTCGCCCAGCTCTTGGAGCGTGAGGGGCTCGTCGGACACGAGGCGCTTGTCGAAGATCGCAAGATCCTTCTCCTTGCCTTCGAGCGTGCGACGAAACTGCTTGAGCTTGTCCTTCAGCATCGACTGCACTTCTTCGTCCGCCATCGCCGCTTCGGGCCCGATGCCGGCGCTCGGCATCATGTCGATCTTCGCGATCGACCGGCCGTCGGCGTCCCCCACCGGGGCGTCGAGCGATTTTTCGTTCGAGCCGAGGCGAACGTCCATCTCCGCGACGTCGCTCTCGGGCACGTTCAGGCTCTTCGCGATCTCGGCGTGGGAGGGCTCGATCCCGAGGGCCTCGAGCTCCGCGCGCTTCTTGCGGAGGTTGAAGAAGAGCTTCCGCTGCGCCTGCGTGGTGCCGAGCTTCACGAGGCGCCAGTTGTTCAAGATGAACCGCAGGATGTACGCGCGGATCCACCACGCCGCGTACGACGAGAGCTTCACCCCGCGGTACGGATCGTAGCGTTTGACCGCCTGCATGAGGCCGATGTTGCCCTCCTGCACGAGGTCCATGATGTTCTTGTAGGCGCGGCGGTACTCGTAGGCGATCTTCACCACGAGGCGCAGGTTCGCCGTCACCAGGCGGGCGGCGATCTTGGGATCTTGGGTCTTCAGGAACGCGGTCGCGAGCTCCTGCGTCTCCTCCGGGGTGAGCAGCGGATGGCGCTGCACTTCGCGGAGGTACGCCGCCATCGGGTCCATGCGCGCGAGCGACACGGGCTCTTTCGATGCGGGCGCGTCGTCGCGTTCGCGCGGATCGACGTCGGCTTCGGCGAACTGATCTTCGTCGCCGTCGGCCTCTTCCGCGGGCGCGACCTCGGCTTCGACGGCCTCGGCGTCCTCCTCGGCGTCGGTGTCGGCGTCAGCGTCGGCCTCGACCGGCTCTTGGCCGTCTTCGTCGCGCTCCTCGCCCTCGGCGCCGGCAGCGGCGTTGGGATCTTTGGGGGCGCCCTTTTTCGTGCGGCCGCGAGGTGCGGCGGTGGGGTCGGTCTTCTTGCGGGGCACGCGGTTCCTCTTTGGGCCCGGGTGTCTAGCACATCCGGACGCGCACCTTCCGCGCCGCGGTCGAAGAGCGCCGTTTATGACGCATTCAGCCACCAGAGGGCGGCGATGCCAAACAGACCCGCGCCCCACACGAGGGCGAGCAAGAGCTCCCGAGAGGTCTCGGCAGCCGGCGAAAGATGGGCTTCGAGCGTCATAGGGCCAAACCTAGGAGCTACAATGCGTCGCGTCAATAACGGAAAGGGTGTGTAAAACTCTATGCGTTAGAATGGGCCGCCTGTGGGGAGGGGGGCGCGCGGAAATGCGCCTGTCGAGCGCGACGGGGCAGGGCGGTGACGTTTAGGATCGCGCGCATGCTCTTTTCCCTCGTGTCCCGCCGTGACGACTCCCCCGCCATCGTTCGCGCGAACGGCGCCAAGGTGACCTACGCCGAGCTCCACGCGCGCACGGCGAAGCTCGCCGAGGCCTTCGTGGCGGGCGGGGCGGGCCCGGGGAAAGCGGTCGCCGTCGCGGCGAAGGATCCCACCGAGTACCTCCTGCTCGCGCTCGCGGCGTGGCGGGCGAACGCGATCTTGGTGCCCCTCGACTCGCGCGCGGGCGACGCGCTCCCGCTCGGTGGCGCGCGGCGCGTGGGGGTGACCACCCTCGCGACCGGCATCGCAGACGACGGGACCCCGAAATCGCTCGCGACCGACACCGCGGCGCGCGCGTTCGACGAGCGCCTCGGGCTCATCTTGTTCACCTCCGGCAGCTCCGCGCAGCCGAAGGGCGTGCTGCTCCCGTCGAGCGGGATCGCGCACAACGTGGAGGCGATCCTGGACTATCTGCCGGTCCGCGCCCACATGACGACCGGGGTGGTGCTCCCGCTCTCGTACAGCTACGGGCTCGTCGGGCAGGCGCTCACCACCCTCGCCGCGGGCGGCACGTTGGTCATCCTCTCGGACGTGATGTACCCGGCGAAGCTGGTCGAGGCGATGGTGGCCCACGGCGTGAACGGCCTCTCGAGCGTCCCCCCGTCGCTGCGCCTCATCGCGAAGTCCGCGATCGCTGCCGGCGCGGTCCCGAAGCTCGGCTACGTCGCCTCTGCCGGCGCTTCCCAAGACGAGCTCACCCGTGATCTGGTGAAACAAGCTTTCCCGGAGGCGATCCGCTTCAACCAGTATGGCCTCACCGAAGCTTCGCCGCGCGTGACCGCCCTCGCCGACACCGAAGCGGCCTACGCGCGCGGCTCCGTAGGGCGCGGCATTCGTGGGGTAGAGGTGTTCGCCGTCGACGAGAGCGGCAAGCGCCTCGGGCCGGGCGAGCACGGGGAAATCGCGGTCCGCGGGCCCTCCGTGATGCTCGGCTACATGGACGATCCGGAGGCGACCGCGAAGGTGCTTACCGACGGCACGCTCCGCAGCGGCGACGCGGGCCACGTCGACGCCGACGGCTTCGTGTTCGTCGAGGGTCGCAAAGACGGCGTGGTGAAGTGCGGCGGCGAGCGCGTGAGCGTGGACGAGGTCGCCGCGTACATGCGCCAAGCCGAGGGGGTGCGCGACGCGGCGGTCATCGCGGTGCCGCACGACGATCTCGGGAACGCGCTGTGGGCCTTCGTCGAGGCCGACGAGTCGGCGATCCCCGCCCTCCGCGCCCTCTCCCGCGAGAAGCTCCCGCCCGCGAAGCGCCCGCAGAAGTTCGTCGCCGTGGCCGAGCTCCCGCGCACGTCGAACGGGAAGGTCGCGCTCGCCGAGCTGAAGAAGCTCGTCGTGTAGGGCTCGGTCGTCGCGGGGAGAAGCTTCCATTCGCGGACTCGCGCGCGGAGCTCGCCACGCGCTATCGTGGTGAGGTGCCAACGTCGGCGATGTTCGCGCTCGTTCTGTTCGCCGCGGTGCTGCCCGTGCTCGCCGCGGTGCTGCTCTCGAACGATCTGCGCCGTTGGCTCCGCGGGACCGGCAGCGTGCGGCAGACGCTCTCGAACGCGGGAGTGGGGCTCGTGTTCCTCGCCTCGCAGGTGCTCCTCCGCGGCGTGCTCATCGGCGTGTTCGCCGGCGTCGCGCGGCTCGTCCCGTGGAAGCTCCCCGATCACGTCGCGACGTACGTGCTCGCGTTCGTGCTCCTCGACTTCGTCTACTACGTGCAGCATCGCCTCGAGCACGCGGTGCCGGTGCTGTGGGCCATTCACGCGGTGCACCACCAGTCGCGCGACTACAACATCTCCGTCTCGTTTCGGGTCGGGGTGCTCGCGTCAGTTTCGACCGCGTTTTTCCATGCTTTGGTGGCCCTCGCCGGCGTGTCGCCGAAGGTGTACGCGATCGTCTCTACCGTGCACGCGGTGCTGCTCTTCGGGCTCCACGCGCGGACCAAGTTCCTATTCGGCCCCGGCCGCGTGTTCAACGCGCCCGTGTTCCACCGCGTGCATCACGGCGCCGAGAGCATGTACGTCGACAAAAACTTCGGCGGCGTCTTCCTGCTCTTCGATCGCCTCTTCGGCACCTTCGCGCCGTACGTGAAGGAGCCCTCGTTCGGGGTCGTGGGCGAGCCCTCACCGGAGATGCCGCTCGAGGCGAACGTGGCGCCGTGGGTCCACCTCGCTAGCGTCGTGAAGAAGGAGCGCACCTGGGCGCGCCGCGTGCGCGCGCTGTTCGTGCGCACCACCGATTGACTCGCGCGTCGGCTTCCGTATCTTCGTTGCGGCCACCGGAACCACAATGAAGCCTTTTGCCCTCCTCCGAAGCGCGTCGCTGCGCCTTCAGGACGAGGACTTCGCTGCCACCCTCCCGCAGGCCCCTGCGAAGCCCAGGAAGTCCATCGAAGGACGGCTCTTTTCCTGGGCCGCGCACGTCTCCACGCGCCTCCCGTCCGCCTTCGGCGCGCTGGAGGTCCACGCCGTGCGCGATCCCGAGGGCGACGGCTCCGGCGTGGTCTTCGTGCGTGAGCGCTTCGAGCGCAAGGCGATGGAAGAGCTCGCGGACGACACCCGCTCGCTCCGGCCGCGGATGGGCGAAGCGCCCTATCTGCCCCACCTCCACGTCGCGATCGTCGTGTACTTCGAGGCGGTCGAGCTCAGCGTGGAGGTGCCCTCCCGCGCTTGGGTCGATCTCGAGAACCTGCGCGCGCGCCTCGCGAACCCCGCCGCCCTCCTCGAGCTCACCTCGTCCCTCGAGCTGCTCCCCGAGGCCTTCGAGCTCGTGTGCCCTGGTGGCGCGCCGGTGCTGGCAAACCGCGCCACCGCAGACGAGCTCCGCGCCCTCTGCGAGAAGGCGCGCGCCGATCAGACCGCGCTCCGCATCTTGTGGCGCATCCCGAAGGCGACGGTGGTGGCGTTTCCCGAAGATCTCGGCGACGCCCTGGAAGACGCCCTCCACGCGATCTCGACGGTGACGAAGCTCGTCGCGTGGGCACAAGACAACGATCTGCTCGGCCTCGCGATGCGCTTCGAGGCGCAGCAGATGCGGAAGCTCCGCGACGGAACCGAGCACGACACCAGCGTGCCGAGCGAGCGCCCCACCCGCCGTGCCACCCGCGAGCACGACCCTTGGAAATCCCTCACCCGCGACGAAGCGCGCGATCTCCGCGCCGAGCGCGAGCGCGATCCGCAGAGCTTCGCGGGGCGCTCCGCGGACAAGGTCGCGCCCGAGCCGGAGCCCGCTCGGCGCCCGCTCCCGCCCCGCCTCGAGCGAAAAATCCTGCGCCGCGCGCCGCGCCTGTTCGACGTCGATCCGCACGCCGCGATCGAAAAGGGGAGCCGCGTGCAGGTGCTCGCCGGTCCCTTCTCGGGCCGCGTGGGGCAGGTGGTGGAGATGTTCGCGTCCGGCGAGGCCAAGGTCTCGATGGGCCTGCTCGTCACGCGGGTGAGCCGCGCCGATCTCGTGGCGTGCGCCCCCAAAGGTGCCCGCCGCACCGCCCTGCCTTCGTCGCACCGCAAGCTGCCGCGCTGACACGACTTTTCCGATTTTTGGGGACGGTGTAGGTGCCGTCACGTCCAAGGTATTGGAGAGGTGCCGGCTAGGGGCCCGTCCGGAAATAGGTGACCCATGCGCGGGCGAGGCGCCTGGCTGGCGAGGCGCGAGGAGGGCGCATACTTCTGTACGAAACCGACGAGCAACGCGGCCACGCCGGGATGGATCGGCTGCGCATGGGTCACCTATTTCTGGACGGACCCTAACTACCTTTTTTGAAGCGAGCGTCGCGCGCGGGGAGTAAAAGCCCCCGGACGTGGTCAACCTCGCGAGCACTCCCGTGACGACGAAGGTCTCCTACCCGCGGACGCTCAAAGGGCAGCTCGTGGGCAAGGTGCCGCAGTACCTCGCCGGCACGGTCACGCTCGCGATGTTCCAGCTGGCGATGAACCGCATCGATTGGCTCTCGAAGACCTCCGTCGATCGCATCTTCGGCGCGGGTGAGTTCCCCTGGGGGCCGTGCCTCGGCATCTTCGCGCTCGCGATCGTGGCCCTCTTCGCGCGGGTGCTGAGCCGCTACTTCATCTTCAACGCGGGCCGCGACGTGGAGTACGAGCTCCGCGCCGAGCTGCTCACCCACCTCCACTCCCTCGGCGCCGCGTTTTACCGAAAGATGAGCGCGGGCGAGATCATGAGCCGCTCCTCGGGCGATTTGCTCCAGGTGCGCCTGCTCTTCGGCTTCGGGATTTTGAACCTCATCAACGTGGTGTTCGCGTTCGCGAGCGCGCTGCAGATCATGGTCACGATCTCGCCGAAGCTCACCCTGGTCTCGTTCGTGATGTTGCCGCTCATCGTGATGATGGGGCGCGCGGTGAGCGGGCAGCTTTACACCCGCACGAAGGCGAACCAGGAGACGCTCGGAAAGCTCAGCGAGGTGCTCCAGAACAACCTCGCCGGCGTGCGTGTGGTGCGAAGCTTCGCGCTCGAAACGCGAGAAAAGAAGCGCTTCGAGGCCGCGAACGGTGCGTACCTGGAGGCGAGCCTGGGCCTCGCGCGGCTCCGCGGTCTCATGGGTCCGTCGATCGGCGCGGCGGCGTCGATAGGGCTCCTCGCGTTCTTTTGGTACGGCTCGAAGCTGCTCCTCCGCGCCGAGCTCACGCAGGGCTCGTTCTTCGCGTTCTGGCTCGCGTTCACGCGCATGACGTGGCCCATGATCGCGGTCGGCTTCTCGGTCGCGATCGTGCAACGCGGGCGCGCCGGCTTCGTGCGGCTCGAGGAGATTTTCCGCGAGAAGCCCGAGGTCGTGTCCGGCAACGAGCCGCCGCCTTCGGATCCCGAGGGCGGGCTCGAGGTGAAGAACATCTCGTTCGCGTACGGAGCTGGCAAGCGCGAGGTGCTCTCCGACGTGTCGTTTACGCTCGAGGCGGGCCGTTCGCTCGCGGTGATGGGGCGAACCGGCTCCGGCAAGAGCACCCTCGCCATGTTGCTCGCGCGCCTCTTGCCCACCCCCGATGGCACCGTGTTCGTCGACGGGCAGGATCTTTGCCACTTGCCGCTCTCCTATGTGCGCGAGAGCGTGGGCTACGCGCAACAAGACGCGTTCCTCTTCTCCAGCACCGTCGCCGAGAACATCGGCTTTTGCCTCCCCGAGACCGACTCCGAAGAGGCAAAACAAAAGGTGCATACTGCAGCCAAAGAGGCGCAAGTTCACGAAGAGGCGCTCGCGCTCCCCGACCAATACGAGACCGTCGTCGGCGAACGCGGAGTGCAGCTCTCGGGAGGGCAAAAGCAGCGCATCGCCCTCGCCCGCGCCCTCGCGCGGACCCCGCGAATCCTGGTCCTCGACGATCCGCTCTCCGCGGTAGACGCAAAGACCGAAGAAGCTATTTTGGAGACGATCGCGGCCCACGCCAAGCAGTGCACCCTCGTGCTGATTACCCATCGGGTGGCGGCGGCGGAGCGCTGCGACGAGGTGCTGGTGCTCGACGAGGGCAAGGTGCTGGAGCGAGGCACGCCGGCGGAGCTCCGCCTCAATAAGTCGCTTTACGCCGCGTTCGCGGAGGAGCAATCGGCAGAGCGCGAGCTGCTCGATCTCGAGGTGCAGGGAGTGCCCTCTTCGAAAGACGTGACGGGAGGTGTCGCATGAGCGCGCCCGAGAAGCGAGCGAACGCGACGACCAAGAAGGCGCCGAAGAAGGCCGCTGGAAAGACGTCCCGCGCGTACCACGAGGAGGAGGCGATCGGCCGTGTGTACGACGCGAGCCTGCTCCGTCGGCTCTACCCGTTCATTCGCCCTCACGTGCGGCTCATCGTGATCTCGCTCGCGCTCTTGCTTTTGCTCGCGTCGACGCAGCTCGTGCGGCCGCTCTTGATGGGGCGGGTGGTGTCGCACGCGGCGAAGGGCGAGGGGGACGCGCTCCTTCGCGACGGCATTTTGCTCGCGGTGTTCGTGGTCGGCTCGCAGGTGCTCTCGTTTTTGCAGACGTACATCATGCAAGTCGCGGGGGCGCGCGCGATGGCCGATTTGCGCTCCGAGGTGTTCGCGTTTTTCCAAAAGCTCTCGCTTCGGTATTTCGACCGAACGCCGGTCGGTCGTTTGGTGACGCGCGCGACGGGCGACGTGGACGCCCTTGGCGAGCTCTTCGCTTCGGGGGTGCTCAACGCGATAGGCGATCTCGTCGGCCTCGTGGGGATCGTGATCGTGATGTTGGCGCTCCACGTGAAGCTGTCGCTCATCGCGTTCGTCGCGCTCCCGTTCGTGCTCGTGGTGGTCTCCTTCGTGCGGCGAAGGAGCCGCGACGCGTTTCGCGAAATCCGCACCAAGACCGCGAGGTTGAACGCGTTCTTGAACGAGCAGGTCTCCGGCATCGCGGTGGTGCAGGCCTATGCCCGCGAAGAGAAGATGCAGGCCGATTTCGACGTGATCAACGAGTCTTACCGCGAGGTGAACAAGCGCTCGATCTTTTACGAGGCGCTGCTCGACGCGGCGATCGAGATGGTGAGCACCGTGTGTGTGGCGAGCATGCTCTTCTGGGCCGGCTTCTCGCGCGCGGGCGACCCTACGATCACGTTCCCGCTCGTGGTCACGTTCACGCAGTACATTCGGCAGTTCTTCGAGCCGGTGAGCCTGCTCGCGCAGCGCTACACGATTTTGCAGAGCGCGATGACAGGGGCAGAACGCATCTTCGAGCTCTTCGACGAGAAGGACGTCGAGGCCCTAGGCAGAAAGAACGGCGCCCAAGAAGCCGCCGCCGATGCCGCTGCGATCGAGCTCTCCAACGTGTCGTTCTCGTACAAGCCGGGGGTGCCCACGTTGGTCGACGTGAGCCTGCGGATCGAGAAGGGCGAGAAGGTCGCGCTCGTGGGAGCGACGGGGGCGGGGAAGAGCACGGTCGCGAGCCTCGCGCTGAGGCTCTACGACGTGAACGAGGGCAAGGTCCTCGTGATGGGGCGCGACGTGCGCGATCAAGATCGCGTGAAGATGCGCGAGAGCTTCGCCGTCGTCCCGCAGGACGTGTTTCTGTTCGCCGGCACGGTGCTGTCGAATATCGGCATATCGGACGAAACACCCAATCGCGCGCGGGCAGAGGAGGCGCTCCGTCAGATTGGGGCGTACGAGCTCTTCGAGAAGCGCGAAGGGGGCCTCGACGCGCCCGTCGACGAGCGTGGAGCGAACTACAGCGCGGGTGAGCGGCAGCTCTTGGCGTTCGCGCGCGCGCTCTATCGTGACACCCCGATCGTGGTCCTCGACGAGGCCACCGCCAGCATCGACTCGAACACAGAGCGCAAGATGCAGAAGGCCCTCGATGCGGTCATGGCGGGCCGCACCGCCCTCGTCATCGCCCACCGATTGTCCACGATCCGCGCGGTGGATCGCATCGTCGTGTTTCACAAAGGGCATATCGTGGAGACGGGAACCCACGAGGAGCTCCTCTCGAAGAATGGTGTCTACGCGAGGCTGCATCGTCTGCAGTTCGCGCGCGAGAAGCTCGAGAAGGTCGCGGGCGAGTCGGTCTCGCCGATCGAAGTCTCGCCGAGCTGAGCCCGTTTCCGCGGCGGAAATGCCGGCTCCGC
>JAAFHV010000215.1 GCA_013297655.1 Myxococcales bacterium
AGGTCGTCGAAGGTGTCGACCTTCGCGCCGCCGACGGACACGATGACGTCACCGAGGGCGAGGCCGCGCGCGGTGCGGGTGAGCCCCTTGAAGCCCGCTTTGTCGGCAGTAGAGCCGGGAGTCACGTTCACGACGACCACGCCGTGGATACCGAACCGGCGCTCGAGGCGCTGCGCCGGATCGATGCCAATGCCGAGGCCGAGCTGCTCCGCTTTGCCGTTCTTGATGATCTGGGGGACCACGCGCGCGATCGTGCGCACCGGGACCGCGAAGCCGATGCCCGCGGACGAGCCGGACTTCGAGAAGATCATCGTGTTCATCCCGATGAGCTGGCCCTGCGAGTCGAGGAGCGGGCCGCCGGAGTTGCCGGGGTTGATCGCGGCGTCGGTCTGGATCATGTCGCGAATCGTGACCCCTCCGATGCCCTGCACTTGGCGCCCGAGCGCGCTGACGATGCCGGTCGTCAGCGTGTGATCGAGGCCGAACGGGTTGCCGATCGCGATCGTCTTTTGGCCCACCTCGAGGTCGGCGTTGGCAGCCACCTTGACGGCCTTGAGGAGATTCGCAGGCGCCTGAACCTTGAGGACGGCGATGTCTTTTTTGGGCTCGACGCCGATCACCCGCGCCTCGAAGCGCTGCTGGTCTTGGAACGTGACGCTGAGCGACTCGGCGCCCTGCACGACGTGGAAATTGGTGACGACGTGGCCCTGCTCGTCCCAGACGAAGCCCGAACCGGAGCCGGCCGGCACCTCTTGCTCACCGCCGAGGTAGTCCGTCACGGTTCGGGTCTGGGTGACGAACACGGTCGCCGCGGACGAGTCCTTGAAGACGGAGATCGTGTTGCGCTCGTCCTCGATTCGGCCGTTCGCGGTGAGGGGAACGACAGGGGTGGCGCTCGCGCTCTGCCCCGGCGCGGTGAGCACGGGGGTCTTCGCGGCGTCGGGGGTGGGGGTGGGACCGCCGCGACAGCCGGTGAGGGCGAGGGCCGCCCCGAGACCGAGGGCGACGATGGAAAGACCTACCCGCGAGGAGAACGTGCCAAGCGTCATCTTAGAGTCCCTCATATCAACAAAAACGTGGTGTCGGGAGCGTAACCACGGCCCTCGTTCGTGCATTCCCACGCGGAGGCGCGGGGGCGATCGGCCGCTCGCGGGGCAAACGCCGCGACACCCGAGCGTTCGAAATACCGCGCGGAGCGGAGCGGACGTCGAGCCCGAGGTGCAGTGCGTCGGCTCCGTAGGAGAGGCGCCCTCCCCTCGCCCCCTCCTCACCCCACCTCCGCGGCGCGACGCGACGCAACGCGCGTCCCGGCCCGCAAAACGAGCCGTCCCGAACGAATCGAAAAAAGACCCGCTCGCACGCAACGCCTTCGGCACCCGGGTCGAGAGAGGGGCGAAAGGTTGGTGCGACATGAATCAGAATCTCAAACGGTCCCGTCTCGTTCTCTCTCGCGGCGCTTCGATGGTCGAGTACGCCCTCTTGCTCGTCGCGGTGCTCCTCCTCGCCGCTGGCGCCATGAAGGCGCTCGGTCCGAAGGTGGGTCAGGCGGCGGTCAACACGACGAACATGCTTTGACGCGCGCCTCGTCCGCGCGGCGAAGCACCCACGACGGCTCCCGGGCTCTCACGTCGAGACCCGGGAGCTCGTCCGTTTTCACGGCGTGACGGAGAGCCCCTTCACGACCACCGTGAGCCCCCGCACCACACGCGCGAATCTCTCGTAGTCGAGTGTCTCGGGGAGGTCGGAGCGCTGGTGATAATGCGGATTCCGGAACGGAGCCGTGTCCGTCACCATCACCCCGGGATACCCCACTTGCCAGAACGACCACTGGTCGCTCCAGCCGACCCCGGCGATGAACGCGGGGAGCGCGGCCCCTTGGGACGGAAAATCGACCCCACGACGGAACATTTGCACCACGTTTCGCGTGAGCGATCGTGAGGAAGTGTTGCCGACGAAGCCGATGAAGTCGCCCGTATTGGGGTAAAAGAAGCTCATCGGCGGCGGGTACTTCTGGGAGCCCGCCTTGTCCGAGTAATAACCTACGGTCTCCAGGCTGAGCATCGCGACCACGTCGTCGCCGCGCGCGCGGCAGGCCTTGGCATACACGAGACTGCCCATTTGTTCGGTCCAGAACCGCGGCGGCTCTTCGTTCGCGAAGGCCAAGAACCGAATCGTTCGCTCCGGCGCGAGGCCGCGGAACAGCTTCGCGAGCGCAAAGACGGCGGCCATGCCGCTCGCGTTGTCGTCGGCCCCCGGCGCGTCGTAGGCAGAGTCGTAGTGGGCGCCGATCACCACGATTTCACTCGCGCGTGTAGTGCCACGAATCGAAACTTCCACGTTCGCGACCGAGCGAATGCCCACGTCGTACGCGAGGCGCTCTGGCGCATAACCGAGCTCCTTGAAGCGCGTCGTCACGTAGCTCTCGGCGAGGGCGAGGGTGTCTCTGTTTTCGATGTTGCGAGCGCCGATCGTGCCGGCGAGCGCGGTCACGTCTTTGCGGAGCTCCTCGGCGACGGCGCGCTCCTCCGCGGAGGCGGGCGCGAACGCCCCTTGGTAGCTCTTCCCAGGCATGCTCGTGCAGTAGAGGAGCCCGAGCACGAGCGCCGCGAGCACGATCGGGTAGATGACGACACGCCGCTTGTTCGCCCGGGAGAGCTTCGCGAACCACGATCGCGGGGCGCCGTCTTTCACGCGGTGGCGCGACGAATCGCGCTTCTTTTTCCCGTCGACGGAGGACGACGACCCACGCGCCTCGGGGATCTTCTTCTGCGACGCGCGCTCGGCCGGCGCGGCAGCCACGGGCTCGTCGTTGGCGGAATCTTCGGACTTCGTGGGCTCCGCGCTCGCAGCCGCGGGACCGTCAGGGAGAGCAGGCTCGGGCTCCTTCGCGGGCTCGGCCTCGGAGGGCGCGCTTGCAGGATCGGGGGCAGTCGCGGAGGCGAGAACGGTCGCCGTCGGCGCGGGCAGATCTTTGGACTCGACCTCGGGAGGCACCTTCGGCGGATCGTCGGCCTCGCTCACGAGACGCTCCGCTCTACCTCGGCTACGTGGGCACGAATCGCGTCGGAGACGAGCTTCGCGCTCTGGAAGGTGACCCCGTGGCCTGCCTCCGGCACTGGCATCAACCGCGCGCCCGGAATGCCGCGCGCGAGGATGTCCGAGTGTGCGGGCCGCACGAGGATGTCCTTGTCGGGACGAATCACGAGGGTGGGCGCGATGATGCCGGAGAGCCGCGAGCGAGTGTCGTGGCGAACGACGGCGAAGAGCTGGGCGGCGAGGGTTCGCGGCGCCGCGCGATCGCCGACCTGGAGCTTCATGCGCGCGTCGAGCTGTGCCTTGTCTACTTTGGCGAGAAACTCGGGCGGATAGAGCACCTTCTGGAGGGCACGAACGCGCGCGTCGCGCGAGCCCATGAGCGACCTCACGAACGCGGTGAGCCCCTCCACGTGCGGGAGGACGCCGAATGGCCCTCCCGGGTGCGTCGCGATGAGGGTGAGGGATCGCACACGATGGGGCGCACGGAGCGCGAGCTCTTGCGAGATCATCCCGCCGAGGCTCACGCCCACGAGATGGAAACGCTCGAAGCCCGCTGCGTCCGCGACCCGCGCAGCGTCGTCCGCGAAATCACGAATCGTGGGGCGCCCGTGCAGACGATCGCTCTTTCCGATGCCACGGTTGTCGAACATGACGACGCGGTGGTCGGCGGAGAGATCCTTGACTTGCGGCTCCCAGACCCGCCCTTGCATGCCGAGGCCCATGACCAGCAGCACCGCGGAGCCGCGCGCGCCGGTCGTTTCGAAGTGGAGGCTCGGGGTCGTTTCGGTGCGCGGCACGCACCTTTTTCGCCCGTCCGGCAGCGCGGGGCAAGCGGAGCTTTGGGTTACTCGCGGCGGTAGTCTTTTCGTGAAGGCGCGACCACCTCCTCCGCGACGCACGCGTTGATCCGCGGACGCGAGCGCTCGTGCGACGACGGGGGCTGACTCGGCGCACCTCGGTCTTCGCGGGCGTGCGCGCGCTCGTGCGACGACGGGGGCTGACTCGGCGCACCTCGGTCTTCGCGGGCGCGCGCGGCGTCGCCGACCGGGAGCTCACCGATGTCGGCGAGAGAGCCGAACGGGTCGCTCTCGGGCGTCGGAGGCGGAGGGGGCGGCTTCGTCGCCGGTAGCGGCCGCGCGCCTTCGGGCTCGAGGGGAGGGAGAGGCTTTGCACGAGCTTCGGACACGACGATCCTCCAGAGATCTTTCAGCGTACACGCGTTCCGCGGAGAGCCCAGGTCAGGCGTTGCGTTTCTCGTTTCAGTCGTCCGCATGCTCGGCGGCCACCGGAGTGAGCGGCCACCCTACGAGCACGTAAATCCATGAAATAACGAAGTTTTACAATCAAGAAGGGCTCGTTTCAGTCGCGCTTCGGTCCCACCGCGAAGCGCCCGAAGACGAACGATGCGAGCGCGAGCACCACCACGAGCGCCCAGACGAGCGCGCCACCGTGTTGCCGCGGGGGCGAGGTGGAGACGATCGGAGGGAGCAACGGGGCAGGCGCCGCAGGCTCCGCGCGGAGCACGATCTCGAGGAGCGCGCGACGTGCGTCGAGCCACGAGCGGGCGTCGTCCGAGAAGGCGGGAGGAGCCCCAGGCGGCGCGTCTTTAAGCGCGACGGGGACCGCCCGCGCGACGATCGCGTCGGCTTCGGTCGCCGAGACGGCGCGCGCGAGCCTCACGTAGCCCACGTCCTCGATGCCGCGACGAACGTTCTTGAAGCGCACCGAGGGGAAGACCTCGTCACGCTCGTAGTTGCGCATTCCGGGCACGACCTGGGTCCCGGGATACACGAGGATGCCGTCCCCGTTCGAGTGGTCGAGATCCTTGTTGTGGAAGGAGTCGGCGACCACGAACGGATCGGTGTCGCCGCCGATTTTACCGCCGCCGTACGAAGTCCATGACGTCGCCTCCCAGTAGAACCAGCGCGCGATCCCGTACCGCGCCGCGACCCACCCGTTCACGCGGAGATCGGTCGCCGGTGCGTCGACCACCGGGGCGCCGGAGTAGGGGCGCCGCCCGTTGTACGCCCACACTGCCTTGCCACGCTCTCGCGCGCCGAGCATGCGCGCCACGGAGAGGTCTTCCGGGAGCTGGATCACCACGTCGGCCGCGTGAGCGCCCGGGTCTTCGCCGCAGGTCGCGCCGATGCGGAGCGGCTTCGTGGAGGCGCGCTCGTCGAGGAGCTTGCGCCAAGCCGCGGGCCACGGGCTCTTGCACTCTTCGTCGACCGCGTAGAGCACGGTCTCGGTCTCGGGGCCGAGCGCGCGTGCGCGTGCATAGAGCTTCTCGACGAGTGGCATCTTCGAGGCCTGGGGCTCGCCGAGATCGCCGTACGAGCCGAGGACGACGATGCCCTCCCCGCGCCCCTGACCTGCGCCGCGGTAGCCCGCCGATGCGGTGAACGCCTCCCCCGTGAGATAGGGGATTTCGGCCTCGAGATCCTTCTCCGTGAGGACCGGCCGTATCGCAGCGACGTGGTGGGCGTGGAAGAGACGACGGAGCTGAGGCTCGGCGGCGAGACCTCCCATCCGCCGCTTCAGACCTTCCGGCTCGTAATAGACCATCACCGGGAGCGCCGCGTACGGGAGCGCGCGATCGATCACCCGCAGGTTGACGTCGATCTCGGCCACCACGCCGGCAGCGGAAACGACCGACACGTGACCCGCGCGCATCCCGGGGGCGGCGTCGTCGGCGATCTCGACGTCGACCCAAATCGCGGCGCGGAGGGAGCGGGAGAGGACGAGCTCGCCGTCGGGGACGAGGGCGTCGGCGAAGGGCCCGAGCATCGTCGGCGTCGGCTTCGCAGCGGGGGTGAACGCGAGGGAGTCGTCCCCCTTCTTTTCGTTGCCGGAGGTGCGCTTCACGTCGAGGAAACCTTCGGCGAACACCGATGTACGGATGTCGGCGCCGCCGAGCCCTCCGAGCGAAACGTGGGCAGGATCGCTCCCTTCGTCCTCCCGTTCGAGCACGAGCTGAAACGCGACGGTCTCGCCGCGGAGACCGAAGAGCTCCACCGTCGCGCCGGGGAACGGGCTCTTCGGGAGCGCCGTCTTCGGATCGCCCGCGACGCGAGCCCCGTCGTCGAACGCGACGAGCTTCACCCGCGGAAGGGGCGCGCGTGGACCCGCTGCATCGGAGGGAGAGGGAGCTCCGTCGGAGCCTGCCGCGTCCGCGGGCGCGGGCGCTCCGAACGCGAGCCCGGTGAACGAGACCGCGAACACGAGGACCACACCGCTGACCCTGAAGCGCACGCCGGCAGCGTACCTCGCGGGGACGAACCGATCACCGAAACGAGCGCCCACGAACGTCCGTGTCGAGCGGCCCGCCGCGCTGAGTAAGTTCCCACGGGCGCCGCGGCGCGACGCGAGCGCTGACGTCCGACGGTCGACGCGCAAATCGGCGAAAAGCCGACCGAATTAAGCGGTTCGGTGCTCTAGGGCATCGGCACGAGCACGCGCAGGAAGGCGTCGGGTCGCACGATCCCCTCCGACGCGAGCAGTTGCCTCGAGGCGTCGCGAGCCTCGAGATCCTCCGGGCCGCTCGGCTCACGGACGATGCGCGCGGCGGCGGCGTAGAGGCGGACGTCGGTTTGGCCGAGCTCACGCGCTGCGATCGTGAAGTCGGTGCGCGCGCGGGTTCGCTCTCCGCGCCACGACGAGACGAGCGCACGCACGAGCGCCGCCGCGCCGTCGGCGGTAGCACGGCCCTCCGAGCGGATACGCTCCGCGTCGCGAAGGGCGTCGTCGAGGCGATGCTCACGCCCTCGGCTCGCGGCGATCGCGACCGTGGCGCGCAGGAGGTGGGCATCGAGCCGCATCAAGAGAATCCGCGAGAGCCCCGACCCCTCGTACATGGGAAAGGCGCGCGCGAGCCTCGTGTAGGCCTCCTCCGAACGGCCCTCGTAGAGGTCGCACCACACGTTGAGCTTCAACGCGAGCCAGTGCTGGAAGTGGAAGCCATTCTCGGTCCACTTTTCCATCGTCCGCGCGAGGCGCGCGCGCGCCATCGCCGGCTCGTCGCGCGCGAGGTCGGCGAGCGCGACGTAGTGCTCTGCTTGCACCCAAGAGAAGCCGTCCCCGGTCCGCTCGGCCTTACGCGACCACACCGGCGCGAGGCGCGCGATATCGGCGAACGTGCCGAGCCATATCCGCGTGTTGAAGCAGCTCGAGGTGCAGACCGCGACCTCCCAGTTGGTGCCGACGGTCCTGGACTCGAGCATCGCGATGCCGCTGTCCATCCACTTCAGCCCCTCGCGCCACTTGCAGACACTCATGTATGCCGTGCCGAGGCAGTTGCGCACGGTGCCGAGCACGGTGGGATCACCGAGCTCTTCCGCCATCGCGATCGCGCGCTCGAGGGTCGCCATCCCGCGGATCTCGGCGCGACGCTCGCCGCCGTAGACCACCATCATGCCGTAGAGGCCGAGGCTCCGCGCGATGCGGAGCGGCTCGCCGGCGCGCAGCGATGCCTCCACCGTGCGAATGAAGAAGTAGCCGCCGCGAATCGAGTCGACCGCAAGTAGCCCCTTGCCCGCCGACCACGCGACGTCGACCTGCGCGAGGTCGCGCGCGGAGATTTCCTCTGGTGCGCGCACGACCGCCTTCGTTCCGCGGAGCTCGAGCGCGGCCGCGCGCGCGACGGTCGCGACGAGCGCGCGCCGTGGCGACGAAGGGTACGAGAGCCCGACCTGCTCGAGGACCGGCCGAAACGCAGCGACGCCCTCGTCGATGCGCCCGCTGACGAGGAGCTGCTCGGCGCCGAGGCGGCGAAGGTCGTTCGCGCGGGGCCCGACCGAGCGCTCGGCGGCGGCGAAGTAGTGTGGCGCGGCGTCGCCGGAGCGACCCGCACAAACGAGCGTCTCGGCGAGGCGGATGCGCACCGCGACGAGGCCCTCGGCGCCGCGGGGGGCGCACTCGAGCGCGAGGGCGAAGAGCTCCGCGGCGCGGTCGAAGGCGAGACCTTGTGCTTCGTGCTCGGCGGCGCGGAGCGCATGACGGTAGGCACGCGGGAGGTCGCCGGCGCCATGGAAGTGCAGCGCCAGGTCGTGGGCGTCGGCGCGCCCGGTGGCCTCGAGGGCCTCCGCGATCGCGAGGTGGTGCGCGCGACGCGTGGGCTCGGCGAGGCTGGCCGTGACGTGCTCTCGCACCCGGTCGTGGTAGGGCTCGATCGTGTCGCGGTGGCGCGCGCCGCGCGTGCGAACGAGGCCCTGCGCGCGGAGCATCGGGATGCTCGCGCGATCGTCGCGGGTGAGGCGTGCGGCGCGCTCGGCGATGCCTTGCTCGAGCGGACGGCCGGCGATCGCGACGACCTCGAGCGTGCGACGCGCGTCGTCCGAGAGCACGGAGAGTCGCGCCGCGACGAGGTCGGCGAGCGAGACCTCGAGCGCGCCGCCGGCAGAGACGTGGCGCACGAGCTGCTCGACGAAGAACGGGTTGCCCTCCGACTCCCGTCCGATCGCCTCCACGAGGTCGTTCGAGGCCGCCTCCTCCGACGCACCGAACAGCACCCGCCCGAGGTCGCAGCTCTGCTCGAACGAGAGCGGTGCAATCTGCAAATCTCGAAGGGTTTCGCCAAGATCGTGACGCGACAAATCGGCCAAGAGCGGGCTCGCGGCGGCCTCTTCGCGCCGGTACGTGTACACGAGGAGCAGCGCCGGGCGCTCCGGCGGCGAGAGCAGTTCCACCAGGAGGCGACCGCTGTCCGAGTCGCCCCATTGCAAATCGTCCACGTAGAGCACGAGCGGCTTTTTGCGCGCGAGCCGCACGAGCAAACCCTTCAGGCATCCGAACGCGCGGCGCTGAAGCTCCACCGGATCCGGCGCGGCGTCGCCCTGCTCGACCCCCGCGGCGACCGCGAGATCGGAGAGCACCGGGAAGATGCGGGAGAGCTCGGCGATGCCCTTCGGGAGCAGATCGAGCCGCGCCTGCCAAGGCATGTGGCGGAGCACCTGGCCGAGCGCGTCGACGATGTCGTCGAACGCCTTGAAGCGCACGCTCTCCCGCTCGTAGCAGCGGCCCTCGAGGATGACGGCTTCGCCCCCCGCGCGGAGGCCGTCGAGGAAGCCTCGCACGACCGAGCTCTTACCGACTCCAGACAGGCCGGAGACCGCGACCGCGACCGATTCACCGCGTTTTGTAGCCTCGTAGGCAGCGAAGAGCACCTCGACCTCGCGCTCTCGGCCGACGAGCGCCACCGCAGGTGTGCCTCCCGAAACAGGGCCCAGGACCGACCCGGTGCTGCGGCTCGAGCCGGGCGAGCGCTCGGCCTGCGGGAGAAATCCGAACGGCGCGAGAGGCGCGGTGGAGCTCCCCGACGGCGTGGGTTTGGAGCCGCTCCCGGAAACCTTTCGTGACGAGGACGGCGCGTCGCCGCGAGCGGAGGGCGGCACGTCGCCCGTGATTCCCGTCGAAGCATCGAGCGAGCCGCCGAGCCTGCGCACGACCTCGGCGCTGCTCGGGCGGGCGTCGGGGCTCGCGGCCAAGAGATCCATGCAGAGTGCATCGAGATCTTCGGGGATCGTGGCGACGAGAGCGCGAGGTCGCTCCGGGACGGCGTGCACCTTGCTCGCGAGCACGAACGGCGCAGCGCCGGTGAACGGCTTCCGACCGACGAGCGCCTCGTACATCATGACGCCGACGGCGTAGAGGTCGGTCGCCGCGGTCACGCGCTCGCCGAGGACCTGCTCGGGGGCCATGTAGCTCGGGGTCCCTGCCGTCGGGCCGTAGAGGTCGGCCCCGACGTCTCCTTTGACGAGCCCGAAATCGAGCACCACCGCGCGCCCCTGCGGGGTAACGCGCACGTTGCTCGGCTTCACGTCGCGGTGGAACTTCCCTGCCCGATGCAGCGCCGCGAGCCCGGACACGACGTGCACCGTCGAACGCTTCAGGCGCTCGATGCCAGTCGGATCGAGCGGGGGCGCGCTCTCGTCGTCCTCCGACTCCGAGCGCGCGACGGCGTCCGGGACCGTCATCGCCCGCGACGCGGGTCGACCGAGCGGACGGGTGACCGCTCCCGGCCCCCGCACGTGGTCGAGGAAGCCCTCCCCCGCGACGTACTCCATCGTGAAGAAGAGATCGTCGTCGTCGGCCACGAGCTCGAAGAGCAGCACGAGGTTCGGATGGACCACGTCGGCGACCGAGCGAAACTCCGCTTTCAGCCTCCGCAGACCGTACGGGTCGAGCTTTCGCAGCGTCTTCAGCGCGACGACCTGGCCGCGCTCGCGGTCGATCGCTTCGTAGACGACCCCCATCCCGCCCTTACCCAAGATACCGACCACCGAGTAGCGCCCGAGCTCGACTGGGCGCTCTCGCGAGACCGGAAACACGGAGCCCCCGAGGCGCGGGCCCTTGTCCGACGACTCTCCGTCGGGGCTCGCGTTTTTCTCGGGGGATTCAGGGCACATTTTGCGAATCAGGCCTTGGTGAGGGCGCGGTCGATGTCGTCGACGTGGGCGCGGAGACGCTCTGTCGCGTTCGCGTTCGCGTTGGTAGCAGCGTTTTTGCCATCCGCGACGAGATGATGACCGCAGGTGGCCGCAAAATCGCGGACGTGGCGGAGAACCTCGAGCGCATGCGAAGGGTCGGAAGCCGAGACGTCGTGCCCCCGCGCCGAGAGCACGCGCGCGACGAGCTCTTGGAAGAAGGCGCTCAGACCGTCTTTCCCCGCGAGGCCGCTGCGACGGAACCCGGCGATGCGCGCGGGCCCACCAGGGCCGAGGAGCTCGGTCTTGATCGCAGCCAAAATCGCCTCTGCGATATCGGCCTCGACGGTGGGCTCTCGCTCGAGCGGGTTCGCTGGCGGGGGCGGCGCGCTCGCGTTGGCGCAAGGCTTGGGGAGCGCGATCGCTTCCGGGATGCCGAGGCTCGCCGCGATCTCGTGCGCCGCGTAACGCCCCGATTCCATCGCCCCGGACATGTAACCGAGGTCGGACCGCATGTCGGAGTACTTCGAGTAAAACGGAGGCACGGACGTCCCGAGGAGAACGTTCTGCGCGTCGTACTGCGGGAGGTTCTCTTTCCCGAAGATCTCGTACTTGGGTGAGGTCGAGATCGGGGTGAGGCTCTTCGCGTTCTCGGCGGAGGCGAAGAAGACCTTGTCGTCCCACGATTGGTCCATGATCTTGCCGGCGTCGCCCGTGAGCATGCAGGGCATAAACACGGTGTTCGGGCCGCCTCCGACGTTCGCCTCGTCGGGAGTCCAAAAGTAGTGGTCGAGGCGGATGAACTCGCTCGAGCCCGCGAGCGCGCGGTCGTCCAAGAAGAGGTCGCGCAGCGTGCCGGTAATGAACGTGACGATCTCCTCTTTGCTCGGGTTCGTCCCGAGCGACGCGAGCTGCGAGCCCACCGTGAACGTCATGAGCACGTGCGGCGCGCCGCCGTCGGCTGCGGAGTTGTCCATGACCCAGAGGATCGGGTAGTCCGCTCCGCCCACGTAGCCGTCGTACTGGAGGCCATTCGAGTCGTGCCAGAAGGCCGATTTGTAGAATATTTGGCACTTGAGGGTCGTGCCCATCGGCTGCGCCATGAGCGCCTTACGCGCGGGAGGGGGCTCGGGCTGATAGGCAATCCGGCCCGCGGTCGCGGGAGATGTCGCGACGAGCACCTTCTTCGCCAAAATGACCTCGCCCGCGCTCGTCTCCACCTTCACGACGTCGCCGGTTAGGTCGATCGAGGTCGCCTTCGTGCCTTGTGTCACCTTCGATCGCACGGGCTCGGCGTAGCGCTCCGCGAGGGAGCTCGTTCCAGTCGCGAGCCAGTACTGCTGCGGGCCGCCGACGTCGTCGTTGATCTCGTTCAAGAAGCCGTCGTTGCAGGCCGTGTACCAGAGCAAATAGTAGGGCGAGATTTGCGACGGCTCGACCGAGAGCAGCGCCTCGATGCTGATCCGCATCAGGTCTTTCACGGTCGGCACTACCCACTTCTTTCCCCGGAGCCAGGTCCACACGTCGATCTTGTCGAGATCGAGCAGCCAGGATGGGCCGTTCCATGGCGCCATCGTGTCGATCATAATCTCGATGATGGTCATTTCGGCGAGCGCGCCGATCATTCCCACCGCGGCCAAGAAGCCGAGCTGCGGAGGGGCGCCGGGAATCCCGAATAGGCTATCTGTCGATTTGAAACAGTAGCGCTCTTGATTGAGCACCATCACCTCGTCGAGGTACGGAATGCGGAGGCTCGCGCCGTTCACGAGGGAGCTTTCGGGGAGCAGCTTTTTCACCTGCGCCATAATCGCGTTTTGAGCGTCGCCGACGTACTCCGCGCCGTGGTCGTAGCGGAGCTTCGTGCCCTCCGGAATGTTGGCGTCGTAGCTGTACGCGCGACCGCCGAGGTGATCTTCGTAGGAGTCGAGGAGGCGAAACTTCGCGCCGAGGCTCTCGAGCTCGCGCGCCGCCGAGAGACCGCTGAAACCTCCGCCAATCACCAGTACGTCGAGCACGTCGTCGGATTTGGTCCCCGAGCTAGTCATGAGCGCGCCTCCTCGAATCGTTTTTTCACCGCGACCTCCGAGCATACCGTGCCTTTCGGAAAGGGAAGTCGCCGTATCGGCTCGGTGCACCGTCGGCGCAAGCAGACGACGTGTCGCCGGCGGCGGGTTTCCGCGCAGCCTCGCGCGCGGGCCGCGCTTCGCCTCGGAGTGGTAGCGTAGAGCCGTGAGCGCTAGCCGGTCCCCCGTCGACGTCCCCCGCATCTCGTTGGGCACGTTCCCCACCGAGGTCTCGCGCCTCTCGGCCCTCGAAGCGCGAGGCACCACGTTCTGGGTGAAACACGACGACGCCTGCGGCACGATTTACGGTGGCAACAAGGTACGGAAGCTCGAGCCCATCTTGGCGGGCGCTCGTGCACGCGGAAAGTCACGCCTCGTGACGCTCGGCGCGTCCGGCAGCCACCACGTGCTCGCGACCACGCTCTATGGCCGCGAGCACGGGTTCTCCGTCGCGGCCGTGCTGGTGCCCCAACCGCACACGGCCCACGCCGAGACGAACCTACGCGTCGCGCTCGCGGCGGGGCTCGAGGTGGTGCCGGCGTCGAGCTACGCCAAGATTCCGGTCGCGCTCCTGACGCTCCACCGCGACGACGTCGCGTTCGTTCCCCTCGGCGGATCGAGCGATCTCGGCACCCTCGGCTACGTGCTCGCGGGGTACGAGCTCGCCGGGCAAATCGCGCGCGGCGAGCTCCCCGAGCCGGACGTGGTCGTCGCGCCGCTCGGCTCCGGCGGCACCGTCGCCGGGCTCGCGGTCGGCTTCGAGGCGGCGGGCCTACGCACGAAAATCGTCGGTGTTTGTGTGTCGTCCCCCGCCCCGATGTTCGGCGCGATGATGCGTCGTCTCGTCAAGCGCGCCGCCCACCGCGTCCTCCGCGACCCGAGCGGCGCGCGCGCCGCGATCGCGCGCGTCGACGTGCTCGGGACGGAGGTGGGCGGGGGCTACGGCGTGGCCACCCCTGCCGGCGACCGCGCGACCCGCCTCGCCGCGGAGCAGGGAATCGCACTCGATCCGACGTACACCGCGAAGGCATTTTCGGCCGCCCTCGGCGAGGTCAGCAAGGGCCACGCGCGCACGGTCCTCTTTTGGCACACGCTCTCCAGTGTTTCGCTCGACGAGCGGGCGGCGCGGGCGGCGCCGCTGCCCGATGCCCTGCGAGCGCTCTTTTCGTGACCCCGACCGGCGCCCTCGGTGGCGGCGGAGTGGATGTTTCGCACACGAAAGATTGTGGTACCGTCGCCCCCGTGAACGCCCCGCTCTCCTACACGCTCGAAGGTACCGTCGCCGTGCTCCGCATGGACGACGGAAAGGCCAACGCTCTGTCGTCGACGATGATCGACGCCCTCGTCGAGGCGCTCGACCGCGCCGAAAAAGAGGCGAGCGCGGCGGTGCTCGTCGGACGCGACGGGAAGTTCTGCGCCGGGTTCGACCTGAAGGTCATGATGAGCGGCCCCGAGAACGCGAAGGCGCTCTTGAAGCAGGGCTCCGCGCTGCTCATGCGCCTCTACGGCTGCAAGGTCCCGCTCGTGGTCGCGTGCACCGGTCACGCGCTCGCCGGTGGCGCCCTCGTGCTCCTCACCGGCGATGTCCGCATCGGCGCCGCCGGGCCGTTTCGCATCGGCCTCAACGAAGTTCAGATCGGCCTCCCCGTCCCCGTGCTCGCGATGGAGCTCGCCCGCGATCGCATCGACGCGCGCGAGCTCGCGAACGCCACCTTGATGGCGAAGATCTACGAGCCGGAGGAGGCCGCGCGCATCGGGTACCTCGACAAGACCGTGCCCGCCGAGGAAGTGCTCGCCGCGGCGATGGAGGAAGCGAAACGACTCTCGGGCCTCCCGAAGGGCGCCTACGCCGCGACCAAGGCGCGCCTCCGCGGCAAGACGATCGCTTACGTGGAGAGCACCCTCGAATCCGACATGAACGATCTGCTCTCGCCCCCTGCGGGCTGAGGCGAGCGAAGCGCCCGGATCAACCTTAATGCGGCCTTAATGCCGTACAAACCGTTGATCTCACTCCACAATCCGTCCAAGTGACGGGCCGCTCATTTTGCCCGTCTTGCGCCCTTCGACCGCTCGCGGCATGGATGCGTGGCGCCGAATGCCGCGACGATGTCGAGGCAGCGGGGGACCCGTCCCCGACTCCGGGGCGAACGTCGGAGAGGAGCCGCGGCACCGCATCGTGCGCCCGCGGTCGACTCCGACGGAGGTCACTCTTCCGACCTCAGCCCGTCAGCTAACTCCGTAGGCGCCAGGAAGAGGAACGCACGGAAGCGCGGTCCTCGGTGTGTCTCGCCCGGCTCTGCGTCCCATGAAAAATTGGCTGTCTCGTCTCGTCTTCGGTGCGCCGAAGGACGTGAAGGATCCGCACGCGTTCCACAAGCTCTCGCTCGTCGCGTTGCTCGCTTGGGTAGGGCTCGGCGCGGACGGTCTCTCCTCGTCCGCTTATGGTCCCGACGAAGCGTTTCGCGCCCTCGGTGAGCATCGCGGGCTCGCGCTCTTCCTCGCGCTCGCGACCGCGGTCACCGTGTTCGTCATCAGCTACGGCTACGGTCGGATCATCGAGCAGTTTCCGTCCGGCGGCGGCGGCTACGTGGTCGCGTCGAAGCTGCTCCACCCACGCATCGGCGTCGTCTCCGGGGCCGCGCTCCTCGTCGACTACGTGCTCACGATCACGATCTCGATGGCGAGCGGCGCCGACGCGATCTTGAGCTTTTTGCCCCCGAGCGCGCACGGATTCAAGCTCCCGATCGTCTTCGCCGGGCTCGTGCTGCTGACGGTGCTCAACATCCGTGGGGCGAAAGAGTCGGTCACCGCGCTGGTGCCCGTGTTCGTGCTCTTCCTCGTCACGCACGCGTTGCTGCTCTGCGTCGCCATCTTCGGCAACGTGGGCCACGCCGCCGAGACCACCCACGAGATCTCGCTCAGCCTCGCCAAGACGACCACGACCCTCGGCGCGTTCGGCGCGCTCAAGCTGTTCGTCCATGCGTACTCGATGGGCGGCGGCACCTACACCGGGATCGAGGCCGTCTCGAACGGCGTGGGCATGATGCGCGAGCCCCGGGTGCCCACCGCGAAGCGCACGATGGTGCTCATGGCCGTCTCCCTCGCGATCACCGCGGGCGGCATTTTGCTCGCTTATTTGCTCGTCGGCGCGCGGCCGGAAGAGGGCAAGACGATGAACGCGGTGCTCTTCGAGAAGACACTCGGCGGGTTCTCCCCCGGCGGCGTACGTGTCGGCGCCGGCATCGTGATCGCGGCGCTCGTGTCGGAGGGGACGCTCCTCTTCGTCGCGGCGCAAGCGGGCTTCCTCGACGGTCCGCGCGTGATGGCGAACATGGCGTCCGACTCGTGGCTGCCGCATAGGTTCGCCGCGCTCTCGAACCGGCTCTCGATGAAAAACGGCGTGCTCCTCATGTCGGCGTCGGCCACCCTCGCGCTCCTCTACACCCGCGGCGACGTGTCGAAGCTCGTGGTCATGTACTCGATCAACGTGTTCTTGACGTTCAGCCTCTCGAACGCCGGGATGCTGCGATTTTGGCTAAAAAAACGCTCCGAAGGCGCCCTGTGGCGAACGCCGTTCGTCGGTCACGGCGTCGCGTTCCTGTTGTGCGCCACGATCTTGGTCGTCACGATCGTGGAGAAGCTCACCGAGGGCGCGTGGATCACCCTCCTCGTGACGTCCGCGCTCGTCTCGGTGTGCTTCCTCGTGAAGCGCCACTACGAACGCGTAGGCCGCGCCATCGCGAAGCTCGACGCGGATCTCCCCTCTCCCC
>JAAFHV010000216.1 GCA_013297655.1 Myxococcales bacterium
GCCCGTCGCCCAGGTGGCATCGAGGAGCGAGAGCACCACGTGAACGACCTCGTCCGGGGTGCCGAACCGGCCGAGCTGCGATCGTGTCGCGAGGCGATGGTGTCGCGTCGGGTCGGCGTCGGCCTCGGGATCGGCCACGATGCCGAGCTCCACCACGTTGACGCGCACGTCGGGGGCGAGCTCGGTCGCGAGCGCTCGGAGGCCGGTTCGAACCGCGCCTTTGGCGGTGAGGTACGCGACGTGGTTCGTGTACGGGCGCGTGGTCCCTGCGTCGCCGAGAGCGACGACGGCGCCGGACGAAGCGCCCAAGTCTTGCGCCAACGCATGCACCAGGAGCAGCGGCGCGACGGCGTGGACGGTGAGCGTGCGCTCCAAATCCTCGCGGCGGAGAGCCTCGAACGGCGTACGTGGGAACGGGCCGCACGCGAGCACGAGATCGTCGACCTTGCCGACCGCGGAGCGCACGCCCGCGACGATGTCCTCGACCGCGGTAGGGGTGGACAGGTCGGCGCAGACGGTGCTCGGGACGAAGGCATCGCTCGGGCTGGCGCTGGCGAGCGACGCGGCGAGGGCGCGCAGCTTCTCCGGGTCGCGTGCGGTCAAGACAGGGAAATCCCCCCGCAGCGCGAGGGCGCCCGCGATCGCTACCCCGAGGCGGCCGGTGGCGCCGACGACGAGCACCTTTCTGCCCCGCGCACGACTTCCGTCCCTCGACTCCGTGTCCATGTCGGCAAGCTATACAAGATGCCCGGACAGAAGCGGAAGGCCTTCCGCGTCGCCCAAGAAGGGACGTGACGCGCGCCCGAATATAGGGGTAATTGGGATACGTAGGCATGGCGCGACCCCGGACCTTCTCGCAAGACGACGTCGAGGCACTCTGGGCCGCATACCGCTCGGAGGTCGCGCCCGGCTGCCCCGTCGATGGGAAGAACTTCATGCTCTCGATCGACGGCACCACGAAGTCCTACCGGCTCGTTTGTGCCTGCTGCGGCCTCGCGACTCCCTGGTTCGTGGCCTCGCCGGACGGCGTCGTGCTCCGCGCGATGGGCACGAACGAGATGACCTACGGCGACGACGATCCGTATCGCGATCGCAACTAGCGCAGATTCATCTCGCGCTCGCGCCGGGAATGACTCGCCGAAAACGAGAACCGAGCGGCCGAGCGTTGACAAATCGCCAACGCGTCAAAGAATAAAGTAAGATACACTTTATTCTGACGTCGGACCCTCGAGGTTCGCGTCATCGTAAGGGCACGAGGCCCGCGCGGAAGGAACGACGGTCATGCTGCCTCTCCCCTCGTTCTACGATCCCACGAAGGTGCCTGAGCTCTACCTCGAGCGCGCCGGCCTCGTCGCGGACGCCGCGCGAGCGTATGCGGCGGAGCATCGGATCGCGAAGGCGCGCCACGACACCTCGCGGATCGCCGCGTTCGGCATCGACTGCCAAGTCGCGTTCTGCACACCGGGCGCGAGCCTTTACGTGCCCGGCGCAGAGGCAGACACCCGCCGAACCATCGAGTGGATCTATCGGAACCTCGACAAGCTCCACACCCTCGCGTTCTCTCTGGATACACACTCCGTGTTTCAGATCTTCCACCCCGCGTGGTGGGTAGGTCGCGACGGCGAGCCACCGGCCCCCTTCTCCGTCATCACCCACGACGACGTGCTGTCCGGCGCGTGGCGGCCAGTCGCCCACGAAAAGGAGTCGCTCGAGTACACCGAGAAGCTCGCCGCCGGAGGCAAGTACGTGCTCACCGTGTGGCCGTACCACGCGCTCCTCGGCGGCCTCTCTCACGCGCTCGTTCCCGCCCTCATGGAGGCTGCGATCTTCCACGCCGTCGCGCGTGAGCAAGCGACCCACTTCGAGAGCAAAGGGCAAGCGCCGCTCACCGAGAACTACTCGGTCCTCTCGCCCGAGGTGCGCGAGCTCGGCGGGCGCGCGGTCGGAGGGCTCAACGCGGCCTTCTTCGAGGCGCTCGTGAGCCACGATCGCGTCTACGTCTTCGGCCAAGCGAAGAGCCACTGTGTGCTCTCCACCCTCGTCGACCTCCGGATCGAGCTCGAAAAGCGAGATCCCTCGCTGCTCGCGAAGATCCACGTGCTCGTGGACGCGACGAGCCCGGTGCCGGCGCCGCCGATCGATCCCCTCCCGCCATCGCTCGACTTCCCCGCCGTCGCCGAGCGCGCGTTCGCCGACCTCGAGCGCGCCGGGATGCGCCTCGTGAAGACCACGGATCCGGTCCTCCCGTGAAGCCGCGGCGCTCGTCCTTCCCCGACCCGGCCAGCGCGCGACGGCGCAGCGGTCGCGGCGCGCGCAGTGACTCGCCGCTTCATGATAAGGTACGCGGGCATGGCGGAACGTAGGGTCACGCCCGGAGGCGACGAGGCGGCGTTCCTCGAGACGTATCGTCCTGGCGATTTTCCGCGGCCCTCCGTCGCCGTCGACCTCGTCGTGCTCACGATCGAAGACTGCGATCTGCGGCTCCTCACCGTGCAGCGCAACGAGCACCCGTTCAAAGGCAAGTGGGCGCTCCCGGGGGGCTTCCTGCGCGTGGGCCCCTCGCGCACCGCGCAGGGCGAAGGGATCGACGACGCGGCCAAGCGCGAGCTCCACGAAGAGACGGGCCTGCCCGAGGGGTCGGTGTTCCTGGAGCAGCTCGGCGCGTTCGGCGCTCCGAACCGCGATCCGCGCATGCGGGTCGTGAGCGTGGCCTATTTCGCGCTCGTGCGCCCTACCCTCGCGCCGCTCGTGCGCCCCGGCGGCGACGTTCGGAAGGTTCGTTGGCAATCGGTCTCGGATCGCGAGCCGGCGGGTCTCGCGTTCGACCACGACACGATCGTGTCGAGCGCGCTCCGGCGCGTGAGGGACGAGATCGATCGTTCCCACATCGCGTTCGAGCTCGTCCCGGACACGTTCACGATCCAGCAGCTCCGCGCGGTGCACGAGGTCGTGAAGGGCACGCCGATCGATCCGGGGAACTTCCGGAAGCGCTTCCTTCGGATGATCGACGACGAGATCCTCGAGCAAGCGCGCGGCAAGCGCCTTACCGCGTCGAAGCCCGCCCAAGTGTACCGTTTCCGCGCCCCGCCCACCTGAGCGCTGCGGTCACGGGCCGCGACGTCGGCTCTCGCCCGAACGGACGCACGAAGCTTGCTCCGTGCATTCTACATAAATTCCGGATCCCGCGCGCTCAGGCCTTCGCGGTGAGCAGCTCGAGCACGGAAATCGCGGATTTTCCCTGCAGACGCGCGCGCAGCCGATCGAGGGCGGCCTCGCGGCTGCCAGGCGGAAACGACGAGGTGAACGGTGGGGGCACCTCGGTCGCTCCTGCGAGAGGTGCTTCGGCGGCGAGGGGCGCTGGAGCGCGTGACGAGACGGGGGGCGGTGAAGTGCCGCGCGACGAGACCGACGCGGGCGGGGGCGAGCTGCCGCGCGAGGGTCCGGACGAGAGCGGCGAATCGCCTCGGGAGGTGGGCGCCTCGACGGGGAAGCGGACCGCCTGCATCGCCGGGACAGTGACGTGGTTGCCGCTCGAGTAATCTGGAGGCGAAGGGGGCAAGCTGGGTGTCTCTTCGATCTTCGGCTCGGAAGCGGCCGGGCTGGGAGCGTCGCTCTTGGGGCGAACGTGAGGTGGCGGTTCGCTCGGACGTGGGGCGTCGACCACCTTCGGCATTCCCGCGCGATCGACGAGCGCCTTCGAGCGCGGGTCGAGGCGCGTGAACTTCAGCGTGAGCCCGCTCTCACCGAGGGGCGTCGGTCCGTGCGAGACGACACGGCCCTCTCCCCGAAGCAGGATCGCGCCTGTGCGCAACACCACCTCGAAGCGAAGGACGACACCCTCGGGGCGCGAGCTGGCGCCGACGAGGACGAGCGACGTCCGTGTGACCGCGAAGGGCTCCTCCTTGAGGAACTGATCTTCGCTGTCGTAGGGTCGCACCACGCGGAGCGCGACGATGGGCTTCGGCGATTCTTCCGACACCCCCCGAGACTAACGACCTTTCGGGGGCGCTGTCCTCCGGATGTGGGGCCCTCGGGGCGCGTCATGTGCAAAAATTCGTGTCGGAAGGTCGAATCGCTAGGATTCTTTCGCCCGCCCCCTCGAAAACCGCGCGATAATCGTATTCCGTGGAGCGAACCCCTCCCACCAGCACAAAACCGGGGACACGGCTCGATCGTTACGAGCTCTTGTGCCCGATCGCGCAGGGGGGCATGGCTGTCGTGTGGCTCGCCCGCACGATCGACGTGCGCGACGGGAGGCTCGTCGTCGTGAAGATGCTGCTCCCGCAGTACGCGATGGATGAGCAGTTTCAGCAGATGTTCGTCGACGAGGCGAACATCTCTTCGGGCATCACGCACCCCAACGTCGCGCGCATCCTCGACGCGGGCGACGCCAACGCGACGCCGTACCTCGTGATGGAATACATCGACGGCGAGTCGATCGCGCGCCTCACCGAGGGCGTGAAAAAAGCGCAGATGCGCTTCCCTGCCGGCATCGCGCTGCGGCTCATCGCCGACGCGGCGGCGGGGCTCCACGCCGCGCACGAGCTGCGCGATCGGCACGGCGCGCTCCTCAACGTGATCCACCGCGACGTGTCTCCCCAGAACATTCTCGTCCGAAGCGTGGGCACCGCCGCCGTGATCGATTTCGGTATCGCGAAGGCGCGCGACCGCCTCGCCGAGGAGACACGAGCCGGCAACCTCAAGGGCAAGGTTCGGTACATGGCGCCCGAACAAGCGCTCGGCAAAGCGGTCGACCGCAGGGTCGACGTGTGGGCGCTCGGGGCGATGCTCTTCGAGATCTTCGCCGGCAAGGGCCCCTACGAAGGTGGCAGCGAAATCGCCGCGCTCCAGCGCCTCGTCAAAGGCCAGAAGCCGTCGGAGCTCCCAGCCCAAGTGCCAGAGCCGGTGCGTCGCGTGATCGGCCTCGCGCTCACCCCGAACCCCGCCGACCGCTTGCCCACCGCGATCGCCTTCTGCGAGGCGCTCGAGGACGCGATCCACGAGCTCGGGGAGCCCTCGAGCCCGGCCCACATCGCGGCGTTCGCAGCCCCGTTCATGCGCGACCGCTCGGCGGCGCGTGTGGGTGCGGCGCGCGAGGCGATGGCGCAACTCGATGCCCACGCCGGCGTGCGGGCGGGCGCGCTCCAAGCGACGGCTTCGGGTGGCTACGTCGCCGTGACCCCCGAGATGGCCGACGACGCGACCCAGATCAATTTCCAATACGAGCCCGAAGAGGAAGATCTCCCCCTCGACGATCCACGCACCATGGGCTACGCGCCGCCGCCGCCGCTCGCGGGGATGCCCCCTTTGGGCGATCTCCGTCGCACCGTCGCGTTTTCACAAGATCAGCCGTTTCCGCCCTACCCGCCGCCGTCGATCCCCGCGCCGTCACTCCCGTACTCGAGCGTCCCGCCGTCGAACATCGCCGACTCGATCTCGGAGGTCCTGAGCGCGTCGCAGCGAGGCGGCGCATACGGAGGGCCCACCGGTACGTTGCCGCCTGCTTCCGGTCCCGTCGATTTCGGGCGCCAAGGCAGCGGCCAGTACGGCGCGTTCGGACAGCCACCACCGTCGCAGGGCAACGTGCACCCCGGAGCGATCGGCCACCCGGGCGCGATGGCACCCCATCCGCCTCCGTCGCCCTCCTATCCCCAACATCAAGGGTTTGGCGTGCACGAGCCGCCGCCGTCGTCGAGCTACGGCGCGAGCCCGCTCGTCCCCGCGGCGCCGCCCGCGAAGTCCGGTCGCGGCCTCAAGCTCCTCGTTGCGTTCATTCTCGTCGTGTTCGTGCTCACCGGCACGTTCGTCGCGCTCGTGTTGACCGAACGCATCTGACGCGAACGACCAGCGGCGGTCACGCCCGGCGCGCAGTTGCATGCATTATACACCCGAACGCGCGCGCGCCGATCGCACCGGTGACATGTCACGTCGGTCCGACGTCGGACGATCGACGCACGGAGGCCGCTCGCGGGCGCTCTATCCGAAGGCGGCGCGGAAGGCCTTCGCGAAGGCGCGGCTCGCCGCCGGATCGATGGGACCGCCCGCTTTGCCGTTCGCGCGGATCGCGCTGCCTACGACGACGCCGTTCGCGTGCGCGGCGAGGAGCGGGAGCGCGTCGATCGTGGCCCCGCTCGCGACGAGCACCGGCACGGGGCGCCCCCCCTTTTTTGCAGCTACCGAGACGCTCGCGAGCTTCTCGACGTCGACGGCGTGACCCGTTCCCTCACCGGTGACGAGCACCGCGTCGGCCAAGGCGCGCACGACGAGGTCGCTCGTCTCTTGCGCGACGGTCTGAGGGGCGCCGAGCGGGCCGGAGTGCTTCACGTCGACGTCTGCCCAGATCGCGACGCTGGAGGCGGAGAGCGCGGCGCGGGTGCGAAGGAGCGACGCGGCGTCGCCCTCGACGATGCCCTGGTCGGTCACGCGCGCGCCGGTGAGCACGTTGACGCGGATGACACGCGCGTCTGCCACCAGCGCGATCGCGAGCGCGGCCTTCGCGTCGTTGCGTAGCACGTTGATCCCGAGGGGAATCTTCGTCGCGCGGCGCACCTCGCACGCGACACGGGTCATCGCCGCGACGGTGATCTCCGGCACGCTCGTCCGGAAGAACGGCACGTCGCCGTAGTTCTCGATCATGCAGAGGTCGTAGCCCTCGTCCTCGAGGACGCGCGCGGACGCGACGGCCTCTTCGACGATCGACGAGAGCGGCCGCTGCGCCTCGGGGCTTCCCGGCAGCGCCGGCAAGTGGACCACACCGACGAGATGGCTCTTCGCGCTCAATTTCCGATTCCTTTCGGAGACATCGTCGACGGCGATACGGGCGCACCACCCACCCCCGCGGCGGGCAAGAACTGCGGCTTCCCGAGCGCGCCGCGCACGTGGAACGCGTACTGGCCGTCGGGAGTCTTGGCCTTTTTCACGGTCGGATCGAGCTCGAAGAGCGGGGGAATGTTCGAGCCGGGCGCGCCGAAGATGCTCTTCGTCTTCTCGCTCTGGCTGCGGTAGCCGTCGTTGACCTTGAACTTCACGTTGAGGTCGAGGTTCGAGTCGTTCGCGAGCTCGCGCATTTGGATGCGCCCTTCGCCGGAGAGCTCGAGATCTTTTCCGCTGGCAGCGAGCTTGCTCACCTTGAGGATGCCCTCCTTCGCCTCGGCGTCGAACTTGAGCGCGCCGACGGTGAGCTTGGGGAGCTCGAGCAAGCCCTTGATCTTCGCCTTGCCGTCGCCGACCGCGAGATCACGAATCTCGAGGTTGACGGTGCCGGAGCCCTTCGACGCCTTGCCCTCGGGGAGCTTCAAATCGACCTGGCCATAGAGCTTCCCCGCCATCGGGACGCCCAGGGCTTGCCCCAGCATTCCAATCTTCCCGGTGTCGACGCCGTCGATCTCGAGCTTGATCGTGCGCTCTTTGCCTTTGTCCACGAACTCACCATCGACCACGCCCTCGAAGGCCTTGATCGTGAAGGTGACGTCCTTGTTGCCGACGAGGAGCGAGAGCAGCGACACGCGGCCCTTCACCTCGTCGAGCACGAGCTCCACGTTCGGCTTCCCCGGCTCGAGCGGAGGCATGAAGAGGTGCACCCCCTTCGCTTTCACGCCGGTGATGAACGAAGAGTCGAGCTCGTCGATTTGCAGCTCTTGCTGCGTGGACGACGCGCGCTGCTGCGCGTTGAAGGACGAGACGAGGCGCTCCTTCAGCTTGTCGTAGGGAAACGTCCACGTGACGGCGACGACGAACGCGAACAGGAAAAACGCGAGGTATCCGAGCTTGGGCGCGATGGCCTTCAGGCGCTCTTTCACTTGCCGTCCTTCGGCGCGGACCCTGCGGCGCCGGTGGCGGCGGCGGGCTTCTGGGCCTCGTTGCGATCGTAGGCCGAGACGCCGAGCTCGACGTCGTACGAGTCCGGCTCGCCGGTGCGCTTGCGGACGTTCAGGCGCGAGACGCCGACCGCGTTGCCTCCCTGTTCGAGCCCCTCGATGAGCTTCGCGATCGGGCGCATTCCAGCTTTTTTCAGGTGAATCACGGTGTGACGCTCCACGTAGCGTTTGCCGATCGGCACCTCCGGGCGATCGACCGAGTCGCTCACCTCCAGCTTTTGCGCGCGCGCGGACTGCTCGAGGAAGCCGGCGAGGGCGGGCGCGCGCTTCGCGTACCGCGACGCGATCGAGTCTTCGTGCGCCTTCCGATCGCGCACCTTCCCGCGCGCCTGCTGCACGGCAGCGAGCGATCCGCGGAGCTCCTCGACCTCGGACTTTTTGCCCGCCGCGAGCAGGTTCAAGCCGAGCGGGAAGCCGATGAGGACCAACACGCCGATGACCACGACGCCGATCGTCGCAGAGCGCTGATCACGAGGGCTGAGCCGGGTTCGTTCGAAGAAGTTCATTTCGCCCTCCCGGCGGTCGTAAGGCTACGGCGTGGCGCGGGCGAATGGCTCACGGGAACGTTCACTTGCCACCTCCTGCGCTCGCGCTCGCCGCCGGGGAGGCGGAGCTGCTCGTCCCCGCCTTCTTCGCCGCTGCCCCGCGAAGATCCTCGGGGCACTTCACGTCGAGCTCCATCACGTACTTTTGGCTCGCGCCGCCGACGACCTGGTTCGTGCGCGTGATCTTCACGTCCGAGAAACAACGCTCGTTCTTCATCGAGGTCATGATCGCCTGCGCGTCGGGGATGGTGCCCACCACGCCGTGGATGATCACGTGGCCCTTCTGGACGTCGAGCTCCTCGATGTCGTGGACCATGCTCTGCGGGATGTTCTCCGAGAGCTTGACCATGACGTCGAACGCGTCGGCGTGGGGCATCGGATCCTCGTCTGCCACGACGGTGAGCTTCGCCAACAGCTCGTTCGCGCGGGTAGCGCTGTCGGTGCCCTCGCCGAGCACGTCTTTCGTGACCTGCGAGAGCGCCCCCTCGAGCGCCTTGCGCTCCCTACCGACGGCGTAGAGCTCGGCCCCGGCAGAGAGGAGCGACGTGACGAAGATCGCCGCGCCGAGGCCCGCGAGGAGCGGGATCTTTTCACGTACCCACGCGAAGCCTCGCTCGAACGCGAGCGGACCTTTGCGCAGGTTGAGCCCCATCGGCTTCGGCCCGAGCCCGAGCGCGAGCCCGAGCGCCTTCGCATAGCGCGGCACCTCGAGGTTCTCCGGTGCCCCCGGGTTCTCCGAATCGAGCGCCGGCGTGGGGAGCGTCTCGACCGGAAGATCGAGCTCCGCTGCGAGGAACACGTCGGCCTGGGCGTAGGGCCCGCGGCCGGAGAGGAACACCTTGCGCGGCGCTTTTCCGCCTGCGGCGAGGTGCGCACGAATCGACGTGCGGGTCTCGCGCGCGATCTTCGCGGCGCTCTGCGGGAGCCCGGAGGTGCCCCACGAGAGCGACCGCGCGAACACGGGCTCGCCGCGCTCGAGGACGAGCAAGTCGGTCGTGTCCTCCGCGAGCTCGAACACCATCACCGGCTCTTCGGATACGAGCGCGGGCGCCCACGCCGCGAGGTTCGCGAGCGGAAACGCGCCGACTCCGACGCGCTCCGGCTCGGTGCCGATCGCGGACTTCACGAAGTCGACCTTCGCACGCACGTCGCTCGTGCGCGCGACGGCGCAGAGCACCGGGAACGTGACCCCCTTCTCCATGCTCGTGGGCGGCGCGAGCACACGATAGTCGAAGACGACCTCCGTCATGTCGAACGGGATGACCGGCTCGAGCTCGAACGGGAGCACGTCGCCGATCGCCTTCTGCGCGTTCGCCGGCAGCGTCACGGTGACGACCGCCGAGCGCGCGCCCTCGACCGCGATCGCGACGCCATCCCCCGCGCCGCCCTTCTCACCGAGCACCGCGCGCACGCACTCCTTCACGAGGGCGGCCTTCTCCGGATCGGCGGTCCCGACCGGCACCTCGCGCTGGGCGAGACCTATCAGGGTGGTCTTTCGGTACGAGGACCGAATGGCCGCCACCCGAATGACGTTCGCTCCGATGTCGATCCCTACGTAGACGCTCATCTTGGCTCCGAGTCAGTCGATGCGATAGTAAACAACTTGACCAGCAGTTACGGGCGTTTGCGGAAACGCGGCGTTCTGCGCTGCCGACTGCGCCGCGGCTTGGGCGGCGTTCGGGAGCTGCTGCTGACCGGCGGCAGTGGAGGTCGGCGCGGGGGCCGCTCCGGGCAACGTGGAGAGGCTCATCTGCGAGAGCGACGGCGTCTTTTGGAAGTCGACCACCGCGTGGATCGAGACGCGCGTCTCGCGCTTGAGCGTGCCCTTCTTGATCCCGATGGCGTAGATGGAGAACACCTTGCTCTCGCTCGAGATGGCCTTCTCGAACTCGCTCTCGCTCTTGAACGCGACCGGCTTCATTCCGAAGGACGCCATCACCGGCCCGAGCTGTCCCTTCCCGGTCATCGTCTGGATGAAGTCCTTCGGGGACCCGAAGAGCGGCGCGCCCATCGTGAGGCCGCGCGCCATCGTGACGCCCATCACGAACGTTTGCGCTTGGGTGATGTCGTTGCAAATGTCGGCGGTGGGGGCTCCGGCGCACACCACGCCGAGCAGCGTCTGCGCGTTGGCCGTGTTCACGTTCACGCGCCCCGTGCCCCAGACCGTCATTGGGCGCTTCTTGGGGTTCGTGGGCTCGGGATCGACGAAGGTGGCCCAGAAGTCCTCGCTCACGCCGCGCACGGAGTGGAGCTCGTCGAGCGAGTCGTAGGGCGCGTTCTTGCGGCGGTAGGCCTTGGGGAGGAGCTGGTAATACGCGTCCTCCACGCCGGAGCTCGCCGCGCCGCTCACCTTCGAGAGATCGCAGTTGAAGAGCTGCTCGTCTTGGTCGCCCCAGTCGATGATCGCGGAGCAAACCGTGAAGCGATCGTGAAAGTTCCCCGTCCCGTCCTTCTGCTCGAAGATGGGCGCGTACTGCGGCGGCGCCATGAGACCGACGAGCTCTTGCGCCAAACGAATGTGGGCGATGTCGTTCGCGGCGCCGAGGTTCGTGTTGATCTTTGCGTCCTCGTCCACGATCGAGAGCTCGAAGCGACCGTCCTTGAGGCCGAGGTTCTTGCCCGTCTTCGTGTCGACACCGACCGTCACGCTGAAGTCTTGGCTCCCCGCCTCGTCGTTGAACGCGCCGAGGATGCGATCCGAGAACTCCCACACCGGGAGCTGCGGCGCGGTCTTCTTCATCATCATGAAGAGCGGCGCAATCGCCCCACGGATCGTGGGCTCCGTTGCGATGAGGAGGCGCGAGAGGTTCACCGCGCTCTTGGCCATGTACTCGGCCTGAACCGAGTCGCGCTCGGCGGTGGCGCTCGCGGCCTCCGCCGACGTCTCGTCTTGGAACTCGGCGAGCATCACGGTGAGCACCGCGATCGCCCCGAGCACCATGACGAGCGCGATCCCGCGTTCTTGCGCGCGCGACTTCGCCCGTGCCCGCTTCCGCGTGTCGAGCGAGGGCCTCATTTGGGGACTCCGAACGTGAGGGGCTCGCGGATCGGGATCAGGATCTTGGTCGTGTAGACGTACGCGGGCTCGTTCTTGACGGCCTTCATCGTGAGCTGGATGCGCACTTCCATCGGCATGCGCCCAGGCTGCCCGGTGAGCTGCATGGTGTCCCAGGTCTCGACCCAGAGGCCGGTCATCGCGTCGAGGTAGCGGATGTCGAGCGACTCGACGTTCTCGGCGAGCACGTTGACGACACCGCCGCGGATCGGATCGAGATCGATCGGCGTCTGCTCGCGGCGGACCAGATCGAGCTTGTCCGGCACGTTCGGATCTTTGGCCACGAAGTAGCCGATCTCGCACTGGTCCGACTCTTTCGACTCCTTGTCGACGCGGAGGTGCGCGAACGAGGTGAAGTCGAGGCGGTCGAAATCGCGGCCCGATTGCCCCACGAACGCGGTGGTGCGCGTGTTGAGGTATTGGTTCTGGGGAAAGTGCATCGAGAGGTACGCGGCCTGAATCTCGCGTGCCATGCGATCGACCGCGCCGCGCCCCTGCCGTGCGCGATCCACGCGCATCGTCTCGCCCTTCTTGCCGCGCGCCATCGAGTCGAAGGCGCCGTAGATGAGGATCGAAATCATCGCGAGGATGCCGAGCGAGACGAGGATCTCGAGCAAGGTCATGCCGCGGCGGAGGCGACGCGAGGGCGACGCGATACGTGCATGATGCACAGGTGCACGCCCGCGCGATCGGCGGCTCACGGTGTCACCTTCGTCGTCGTCGGGTTGGTGCCAGTGCCAGTGCCAGTGCCAGTGCCGGTGCCAGTGCCGACTCCGGGCACCGCGCCCGCGTCCGTCCCGAAACCGAGGCCGCCGCGCTGCGGGTTGGTGATGAACTGGCCGAGCTCGAGCGTCTTCTCGCGCGGGCCCTCTTTCCACTTCACGACCACCGTCACGCGCCGGATCGAGGCTTCCATCGCGAGCTTCAGGCTCGGATAAACGATGCCCATCACGGTGGTGAGCATGCCTTGCGCCGCGCCGGGTCCCATCTGCTGCTGGATCTGTTGGATCCCGCCGTCGAGGTTGAGCTCGCCCGTTCCGGCGGGGTTCTGGAGGAGGGAGAGCGCGCCGCCGTCGCCGCCGCCCGCGCTCGACAAAAGGCCGCCGCCGTCGTCGAGCGAGTTCTGCGGCGGCTGCGGGAGCTCCACCTTCTCGATCCGGGTGGAGCACGTGTACCCCTCTCGGTCGGCGTCGAGGCAGCACGAGACGTCGGTGTCGATCGCGTCGATCTCCGGGTAGCCGTCGCGGAGCATCTTCTCTTCGATTTCGGTCATCTTGCAGCGCGCGAGATCGGCGGCCATCCCCATGCTCGCCGCGCTTCGGTTCGAGGCCGCGAGCCCGCCCTGCGCAGAGAGGATCACGCTCAAGAGCAGCCCCAAGATCGCCACCGCGACCATGACCTCGAGCAGCGAAAAACCACGCTTGTTCGATAGGTTATGCGTCATGGGGTGCTCCCAGTGTCGATGCGTTCGGAGGCCTCTTCGTCGTTGCCCGGCTCCTTCGGGAGCTCAGTCGCGCCGTCACGAACGGTGACGCGCCCGGTGAGCGGCGAGATCTCGATCGTGACGGTGGAGGCCTCGTCGTGCACGCAGCGCACACGATCCTCCGGCGTCTTCACGCTGCACGGGAAGAGCTGGACCACGGCGCGCTCGGTGCGACCACCAGGCCAAAAGTAGAGGTACGCGCGGCCCTGCGTGCGGGGCCCGTCGTCGTGGGTCGTCTGCACCGATCGGAACGCGATGCCGCGCTCGAGGGGCTTCGGGCCCTTCTTCTTCGCGGTCGCCGCGACACCCGCCGGCTCGATCGTCTTGAACGACGGCTTCGGGATCACGGGGCCCTTCACGATGCGCTCGTTCTCGGTCGTGGCTTGCTGCTCGGCCACGGTCGCGGGAGCGGCGCCGCCGGACGGCGAGGTGTCCTTCGACTGCACGAGCATCGGACGGTCGGCCTCCTCGAGCCACATCGTCTGTTCGTCGAGGTCGAACACCAGGCGCACGCTCTTCGAGGTGGCCGTCGCGTGTGTGTATCCTACACGGATGGCGCCCGCGATCGTCGTCGCCGAGTGGCGGAGGCGGGAGGCGGCGAGCTGACCCGTGCCCGCGAGCACCCCTCCGAGCACGACGGCGATGATCGCCATCACGATGAGGATCTCGATGAGGGTCATTCCACGAGCGCCACGCCCCCGCCTCGCGACGACGCGCGCGGAGACCTTCCCGCCGGGGCGAGAGGCCGCGCGAACGCGTCGTCGTGGGGTGGAGGTGGGCGCTCGCATGGCTCAGCTCTTCGGAGCCTCCGGCACGCGGATGTCGTCGGCGGTGTTCTCTTTGCCGTCCGGGCCGAAGCTCGTGACGACCACGTCGCCGTCGTCGAGGCATTCGATCTTGAAGGGCTTGCCCCACGCGTCGTTGATGTTCGACGTGGTCGCGATCTCCTTCTCTTTCTTGAGGAGGTCGGCGGTGGGGCACTCCTGGGTGTGGATCGCGTGCCAGCCCTCGGCGATCGTGTGGAGCTGCTGCGCGCTCTGCTTCGTCGTCGCGACCTGCGCCTCTTTGAACTTCGGGATCGCGAAGACGGCGATGCCGCCCGCGATGAGGCCGACGATCGCGAGCACGATCAGGATCTCGATGAGGGTGACGCCGCGGGCACGTGCGAGCAGGCGCAACCGTTCGAGCGAGCGACCCTGGCGCGGCTGGCGGGCCCGACCGAGCTCGCGCACCTCCGCGCTCGTGCTGCGCTCGGTGCCTTTGATGTTCGCTTGCGATCCGTTCATCTCATTCTCCTTCGGTCTCATCCGAAAACGAAAAGCCGTGAAAATCCTTCCGGCGTTACCTTCATTCCACACGATCGAGGCCCCCTGGGGTGCCATCGGGGCCGTCGCTCGAGACGTCGAAACCGAGAGGGTCGCGACGGCCCGGGCACGTGAGCCGGAGAGGCTTGCCCCAAGCGTCGATGGGGACGTCTCTGGCGTACCCCTGCTTCACCAGATCCGCGAGGAGCTCGGGGCACTTTCCGCCATGATCGGCGCGGTAGCTCGAGACCTGCCGTGTGGCGTTCGTGATCTGGGCGCGTGTGGCGCGAACGCTCGCCGCGTGCTCCTCCCGTGATCGCAGAGCGAGCGCGAGCGCCAAGAGCACCGCGACACCGACGCCGAGGCGAAGCCGCGCCCGGCCGAGCGCTCCGAGTACGCCCCGACGTCTCTCCCAGGGGAAGAAGACTTTCGGTGCGGGTCGTCGACGGCGGGCCATGGCGCTTTTTTGTTCCTCACTGCACGAAGTCGTTCATCTGAATAAGGGGCATCAAGATCGAGAAGGCGATGAAGCCGACGCCACCGCCCATGAACACGATGATGAGCGGCTCGAGGAGCGAGGTCATCGCTTGGATGCGCGTCTCGACTTGGGAATCGTAGGCCTTCGAGACGTTCTCGAGCATCTGCTCGAGCTGGCCGCTCTTCTCGCCGACCGCGATCATGTGGGTCACGATCGGGGGAAATTGGCCGCTCTTTCGGAGGGGGCCCGCGATCGACTCGCCCTCGCGAATGCTGCCGATGGCGTCCTCGACGACCTTGGAGAGCTTCGCGTTGTCGAGCACGTTCTTCACGATGTCCATCGCCTTGAGGAGCGGGACGCCGCTCTTGAGGAGCGTGGAGAGCGTCTTCGAGAAGCGCGACACGGCGAGCATGCGGACGATGACGCCGAAGATGGGCGCGCGCAGCATCACGCCGTCTTTCCAGAGCTGCCCGTTGGGGGTGGCGACGAACGCCAAGAACTGCCCGAGACCGATGCCGGCGACGAGCCCGAGGAACGCACCGAGCGCCAAGAGCGTCATCGACTCGACCGCGAAGAACGAGAGCACGAGAATCGAGAACGCGAGCACCGCCGCGATGACGAAGTTGTTTCGGCTCGGGCCGGGGGCGAGCGCGCGACGCACGAAGGTGGTGCCCGCGAGGCCGAGCACCGCGCCGAGCGTCACGTTCGACGACACCGCGTCGCTGATGAAAATGAGGAGCGCGGTGTACCAAGGCAGCGCACGATCGAGGCTCGCGAAGATGCTGGTCACCTTCGGGACGACGACCACCATCATCACGGTGATGAGCGCGGTGCCGATGATGAGCATGAGCACCGGATACGCGAGCGCGGCCGACACCTTGCCCTTCAGGCGAGCCTGGTTCTCCATGAAGTCGCTCAGGCGATCGAGCACGACCTCGAGGGTGCCGGAGGCCTCGCCGGCGGCGACCATGTTCACGTAGAGCGGGGGGAACACCGAGGGGTGCGCCTCGAGCGCCTTGGCGAGCGAGCTGCCCTCGTTGAGGCGGTCACGAACGAGCGCAAGCACCCGTTTCATTTCCTCTTTTTCGACTTGTTCGGTCAGCGCCGATACGGACTCGACGAGCGGAATTCCGGCTCCGACGAGGGTGGAGAGCTGGCGCGTCATCATCGCGACGTCGGTGATCGAGAGGCGGCGGAAGATCGCGAAGATGCCCCCGTTGCTCTGCGCGGCGGCCTTCTTGCGGTTGACCTCCGATGCCTCGGTGAGGAGCACGCCCTCGCGCTTGAGCATCGCCCGGAGCGCCTTCGGGTTGTCGGCGTCGCGCACGTCGTGGACGGTCTTCCCCGACGCGACGAGCAAGCCTCGATACTCGAAGACGGCCATCAGTGCCTCGATTCCGTTGTTCTGAGGGGTAGGCGTGGTCGCAGCGCCTGGATCGCAAGGCGCGAGGAGGGCGCAGAGTCTCCTATGTAACCGACGACCCTTGGAAGTCCCTGACGAGGGACGACCCTTGGAAGTCCCTGAC
>JAAFHV010000218.1 GCA_013297655.1 Myxococcales bacterium
GACGCCGAGGACAAATGACCGAGCTTCCGAGGACCATGGTTTCACCGACGGGAGAGAATGCGAGAGCACCTCGCTCGGCATTCACGCCCCTCTCTCGTCAGCGGCCTCGGAGTCGTTGCGTGTCCCTGTCGATTTGTTCCCGAAGGGGCTGGAGCCAAGGAAATTTGCGACAAAAAGGGTCGCCGCGACGCGCTTCACGCCCGTCGACGCACGAGGGAGGTCGCCGATTCTTCGTCGCTGTTGGCCTGCTGTCTTCTCGTGAGGGTCGTAGCGCGCCTCGGTTCGAACGGTCTTCGAGGGGGGCGTCCCCGCTTGCTCGTCGGCGCGACGTGTTTCGAGGGGGCGAGGGCCCTGCGCCACACGCCCTAAGGAGCGCGCCGGAGGGAGGGGGCCCCTCGCCGAAGCTCACGGTGAGCCCGACGTGGGGGAGCGGACCTCTCGTCGAGGCGATGCACGAAGGGGTGGCGAGGGAGGGGCCCCTCGGGAGGGCGATCCCGCGAGCCTGCTTGGGAGGAGCCCGCGGGAGGTCCGAGCACTCTGAAAAGTGCTTACTTCACCGCTGAGACCAAAATCGGACACCCAAGAGTCCAACGAATTTAGGTACTTCCGAAAATCGCAAAAAAGGCGCGGCCCCCTGTCGATGGCGCCGATACTCGAGCGACCCCTGGGCGAAGGAGCATCCCGAACATGAATTACGTCCTCTTGATCCACGCCGCCGAGTCCCGCTTCGCCACCATGTCGCCCTCCGAGACCGAGAGCCTCATGCAGGAGTACGGGAAGTACACGAAGGACCTCTTCTCGACCGGCAACGCGGGCGACTGCGCCGCGCTCGAGCCTACCCACACCGCGACCCACGTGCAGGTCCGCGACGGCAAGCGCATCGTAAAGGACGGCCCCTTCGCCGAGACCCGCGAGCAGCTCGGCGGCTATTACGCGATCGCCGCGAAGACGGAAGAAGAGGCGATCGAGTGGGCCGCCAAGATCCCGGACGCGCGCGGAGGCACGATCGAGGTGCGCCCGATCCCGAGCTTCGACTCGGGCCCCGCCACGCCGTATGCCCCCGAGGGCAAGGGACTCAAGCAGTACCTCCTGCTCATCTACGAGCCCGAGAGCCGCTGGGACAACCTCTCCGAAGCCGAAGTGGGCGCGATCTACGGGCGCTACATGGCCTTCTCGAAGAGCCTCAAAGAGCAGAAGAAGTTCATCGCCGGCGATCGTTTGGTCACCGTGAAGAAGGCCAAGAGCGTGGGCGTGACGGACGGAAAACGTGTCCTCCGCGACGGCCCGTTCGCCGAGACGCGCGAGCAGCTCGGCGGCTACTACCGCGTGTTCGCGAAGGATTTGGACGAAGCGATCGCGATGGCGGCCCAGATCCCCGCCGCGGAGACGGGCACGATCGAGGTGCGCCCGATCGCCGACACGAGCGCCTATGCATGATGCGGGAACGGCGAACGGTTCGATTGCTCTAGACCTCGAACGAGGGTCGTCGGAAGGTGGGTCGCGGTGGAAGCTGCCGCGGCCCTCGCCTCCGTCGTACGCCGAGAGCGCACACGCCTCGTGTCGACCCTCGTGCGTCGTTACGGGTTCGATCTCGCGGAAGAAGCGGTCGATCGTGCGATCGCAGCCGCGCTCGAAGAGTGGCCCGTCTCGGGGATCCCCACCTCGCCGCGCGCGTGGCTGCTCGCCGTCGCGAAGCGTCGCGCGATCGATCACGTACGTCACCGCGTGAAGGCCGACGACGTTCACGCGTCGATCGAGCACACGAGCGAGAGCGCGACCGAGAGCGACGACGAAGGCGGCACGTTCCCCGACGATCGCCTGCGGCTCATCTTTACCTGCTGTCACCCCGCGATCGCGCGCGAGGCGCAGGTCGCGCTCGCGCTCCGTTGGGTCTGTGGCCTCTCTACGGAGGACGTCGCGCGCGCGTTTTGTGTGCCGGTTCCGACGATGGCGCAGCGCCTCACCCGCTCGAAATCGAAGATCGAGACCGCAGGAATTCCTTATGAAATTCCGGATCGCACGGATCTCGAGGAGCGGACCGCGGCGGCGCTCGAGGTGGTCTACGCGATCTTCAACGAGGGCTACGTCGCCACCTCCGGGCCTTCTCTCGAGCGCTCCGATTTGGCGGAAGAGGCGCTCTACCTCGGGGAGCTTCTCGTGTCGCTCTTGCCCGCGAGCGCCGACACCAAGGCGATGCTCGCGCTCCTCTCGTTCGTGCACGCGCGACGCAAAGCGCGGGTCTCTCCGGAGGGAGAGCTCGTGCCCCTCGACGAACAAGATCGAGGTCGCTGGGACACGGCGCTCGTCGCTCGCGGCGACGCATTGCTCGAAGCGGCGCTCGCCTCGGGACCTCCCTCTGCCTACGCGATCGAAGCGGCGATCTCCGCGCTCCACTGCAAAGCCACGTCGTACCCGACCACGGACTTCGCGCAGATCGTGGTGCTCTATGGGCTCCTCCGCAAAAAGACCGACGCGCCGATCGTGAAAGTGAACGAGGCCTTCGCGCGCTCGATGGTGCACGGACCGGAGGCCGCGCTCGTCGATCTGGAAGCGCTCGCGAACGATCCCGAGCTCGCCGAGCACGCCGGATACCACGCCGCCAAGGCCGACGTGCTCGCGCGCCTCGGACGCTCCGAACCTGCAAAAAAAGACTACGAACGCGCGATCGCCCTCACCAAGAACGAGGCAGAGAAGCGCTTCCTCGCGCGGCGGCGCGACGCTCTACGAACGTGAGCTCACGGGAGCACGAACGACATCCGTGCAACATGCACCTCGCCCTCGTACGCCGGGATAGACGCGCGGCCGAACGCGTCGGTGAGGCACGTCACCTCGGCGTCGCGAAGCGCGGAGGGCGCGTCGATCGTCACCTGCGAGACTGTCCCGGCGCGGTTGAACGCGGCCCGCACGAACGCGCGCTGCGGGCGCCCGCGAGGCCGGGCGCACGGCGCGAGGGAGACGGAACGAAGCGCCTCGAGCGCATCTTCTTCGTCGTAGACCATCCCGGGGCTCGCCGCGCCACCACGCGCCGGAGCCGAAGGAACGCCTACGTAGCTGACGGTATGCAAACCGAACGGCGCCTCCACCGGGTGACGGACCTCCTGTATCGCAGCGTTCATGCCCAGCCCGTTCGCCGCCACCGCGACCGGCACGAGCGCGCGATCGCAGCCGCAAAGCGCGCACAAGAAGACCAACCCAAGAGCAGATCGCATGCGCGGCGCCCTGCATGGTTCACGCCATGGCCGGGCGGAGAGCCTCTCGCGCCTCCATGAGCGCGAATCCGAGCAGGTTCTGAATTTCTCCTTTTTGCGTCCGACGGCTCCTCGCGAAGGGCAGTAGGCTCGCCAGATGACGACTGTCGTGAAGCTCCGTTGCCGTTGTGGCTCCGTACGCGGCACGCTGGAAGAGGTCTCGCCGTCGACGGTGAACCACGCGATTTGTTACTGCGACGACTGCCAGACGTTCGCGAATTTCCTCGGTAGCGAGGGCATCACGGACGCGTGGGGCGGCACCGACATCGTTCAAGTGGGCCCCGCCCGCATGAAGATCACCGAGGGGGCGGAGCACCTTCGCTGCGTACGCCTCTCGCCGAAAGGGCTTCATCGGTTCTACGCCGGGTGCTGCAAGACGCCGATCGGAAACGCGATGCCGCCGGTGCCGTTCGTCGGTATCCCGCGCGCCTTCCTCGATGTCGACGCGGAGAAGAGCGACGAGACGTTCGGCCCCGCCGACACCGTGCAAGGCCGCTTCGCGAGGGGGATCCCGCCAGCTCACGTGCACCCGAAGGCCTCGTTCCGCACGCTCGCGCGATCGACCCAGCGTGTGCTCTCGTGGCTCATCTTCGCGCGAAGGCCCTCTCCGTACTTCGATCCGAAGACGGGCAAGCCCAGCGTCGCGCCGCAGATCCTCACGAAGGACGAACGCGCCACCCATCGCGACCGCCCGCGCGCGAAAGCCTGAACGGTCGCCAGTCGAAATCGTCCATTCAATACAATCAGTGACAACGTCTCAGTCGGACGCAGGGAGCGACCGTAGTACCGCTTCGCCGCGCGGCGACAGGCGATAGCCAACCTCGAGACTTTCGGTGAGGCCGAGCTCCTTGAGCTTGCGCACGTCGACCTTGAACACCATCCGCTCCTTGCCCGCGTGCCGTGCGAGCTCGGTGGATACGACGGCGGGATACCGCGCGATGAGACGCAGGGTTTGGCGCGTCCACGCGACGCTCGCGCGACGGTCCATCCGATCGAGCTTCGCGACGATCGCGGCGATCGCGTCCGCGTCGAGCGCGGCGTCCGCGCGTCGTACGGCGCGATCGTCGGCACCGAGGTGCTTCAGCGTCACGCGCCACACGAGCTGCTCGGGATCGGTGACGCGCATGCGAGCCAAGAGAGAGGCCACGTCCGTCGCGCCCGCGCGTCGCGCTTCGGCCTTCGTGATCGCCCCCGCCCGAACCTGCGCAACCGCGGTCGCTTCGAGCAGCATCCCCGCGACGCGGTAACGACCACCGGCGCGCGCCTGCGGCTTGGTCCACGTGCGAAACGTGAGGGTGATCGAGCCATCGGCGAGACCGGGCCAGGCATCGGCGGTGAAGAGCATGCCGCGAAAGAATGCCAGAGCGTCCGCGCGCGCGTCTATCCGAGCTCCACGGGACGAAGGTGCCTAGTCGCGCTCGCAGAAGGCCCCCGTTCACTCGACAATGGCGCGCCAATCCCGCAACGTGCAGAGCATGCGGACCACGCGCGCAGCCTTCTCTGGCCTCTTCTTGACCACTTTGTTCGTGAGCGGCGGGCTCGGCGCGTGCACCGGTGACGATCCCATCGCGGGCACCCCTGACGCGAGCACCCCGCCGATCGGAACCGTAACTCCGGACGGCTCGGTGCCTCCGACCGCCGACGGCGCCGTCCCCGACGCGGCCCCGAACGACACCATTAGCGGCGCGGTGCGCGATCACCGTGGGCTCCCCCTCGCGCAGGCGGCGGTCACGTTGACCGACGCGGCAGGCAAGGTCGCGACCCTCACCACCGGCGCCGACGGGAAGTTCTCAGCCCTCGCGATCAAGGCTCCTTACGACGCGATCGTCCAGCGCCAAGGCTCGCTCGTGAGGCACGTGTTCCTCGGCGTCGGCACCGGCGCGCCCGTGTTCCGCACGTACGGCGAGTTTGCGGTCACCGAGGTCACGCGGCCCATCACGCTCACGCTGAACCCCGCACAAACCGCGGGCGTCGTCCTCGTGGGCGGCTCCGACCTCGCGAGCGTCAGCAAGGTCGACCTCGCGAACGCGAGCTTCTTCGCGCTCCCGACGACCACGTCTTTCCCGATGACGGTCGCCGGCGTCGTGATCCCTGCTGCGGGAGCGCGCCCCACCGCGTTCGGCGAGCTCGCGGTCACGGCCGACACCGCCGCGGCGGCGCTCTTCACCGCGACGATGCCGCTCACCACGATCCCCGCGACTGGGGGCGTCGCCGTCGCCTCGACGCTCGTTCGCCCGCCCACCTTCAAGGTGCCCCATCGCGCCCTCAAGCTCGATTTCGGATCGCGCGCGATCGCGATCGCGCAGACCACCGCGTCCGACGATCCGCGCGCGAATTTCGGCGACTTCTCGACGTTGGGGATCGGAAAGAAATACGCGGTCGAAGCGCTCGGTGCCGCGGACGCGTTTTCGATCGCGGGCCGCGGACGCTTCGCTACACGTCCCCTCACGTTCGGCAGGCGCGCGGGGCTCGCGGAGAACGCGCTCAACGTCGTGGTCGAGCTCGCCCCCGCCGCGACCATCACCGCGCCAATCGACGCCGCGACCGGTTTTCCGCGCAAGGGGCCGATCACGTTCACCGCCTCGTCGCCGACCACGTTCCAGCGGCTCCACGCGGTGCGAGTCTCGCCCAAGGTCTCTGGCACGGCGGGCGCGAGCTACATCGTGTACGGCGCGTCGACGTCCGCGACCCTCCCCGGCGAAGGCCTCGCCGCGTCGACCGCCTACGTCACGGAGGTGTTCTCCTTCGGTCCCTACACCACGATCGACGCGTTCCTCGGCAACACGAACCCGCTCCCGCTCGAGGTCCTCGAGATCGCGGGCCTCTTCGCGGAGGGCGTGGCCGTGCGCGCGTCGCAGGACGGCGGCGACACGTTCCTCGCGATCACGTCCGGGCGCGAGTTCACGACCGGGCTCTGACCACGCACACCGCGCACCTCACGCCACGCGGTACATGCCGTCCACCAACGTGACCGCGCCGTCCCTCACGAGCTTCTCGAGGTGTGCCTCGAGAGATAGCTTCGCGATCGGGAAAATCGCGGGCGGCGTGTCTGCGTAGGCCACCGGGACGAGCGCGTCCAGGTCGCCCGCGCCCACCTCGCGCACCGCCGCGAGCACCTTGTTCTCGCGCAGCAAACGATGCGTCACGTAGCGACGAAAGTGCCCCTTCGGATCGGCGATCGGCGCGCCGTGGGCGGGGAGCGCGACCTTCGCGGGCAGCTTGCCGAGGCGCCCGAGCTCGGCGAGGTACGTCGTCATGTCGCCCTCGCCGGGCGCGATCAAGATGGTGCCCTCGCTCGCGACCATGTCGCCCACGACGAGGGTGCCCTCCGCTTCGTCGTGGAGGCACAGGTGCCCCTTCGCGTGGCCCGGCGTGTGGAGCAGGTTCCACGTCATGGGCTCCGGCCCGTCGAGCACGATCGTGTCACCCTCGACGAAGCGCTTTGCCCGCGCGGCCTCGTGGTCGATCCGCGAGAACGTATAATCGTGGGCAAAAACAGACAAATCGAGCTCACGCGCGAGCACGTCGATGCCACCCACGTGGTCCGGGTGATGGTGCGTCACGAAGATGCCCACGAGCGTGTGCCCCGAAGAGACGAGCCCGCGCGCCCACGCGAGCCACTCGCGTAGCTCGTCGTCGTAGGGCGTCGCGGGCTCGACCAAGAGCACCTCGCGGGTGCCGAGCGCGTAGCTGTTCGTGTGGGTCGCCGGAAGAAGCGTGGGCGTACGCGCGGCCACCCGCACGACGCCCTTCGCGACCTGAAATGGACCCAGCACCGCTTTTTCAGCGCTCGATGACGAGGGCGAGCGCTTCGCCGCCACCGATGCAAATCGAAGCGAGGCCGCGCTTCTTGTTCTGCTGGATGAGGGCGTGCGTGAGCGTGGTGAGGATGCGCGCGCCGCTCGCGCCGATGGGGTGGCCGAGGGCGACCGCGCCGCCGCGCACGTTCACCTTCGCGTGGTCGATCTTGCACTGGTCCGCGCACACCATCGCGACGACGGCGAAGGCCTCGTTGATCTCGACGAGATCGACGTCGCCGAGCTTGATGCCGAGCTTCGCGGCGACCGCGTCCATCGCCTTGGCGGGCGCGGTCGTGAAACGCTCCGGAGCTTGCGCCGCGCCGGCGTAGCCCGAGATCTTCGCGAGGGGCGTGAGGCCGTGTTTCTTGAGGCCCGCTTCGCTCACGAGCACGAGCGCGCTCGCGCCGTCGTTGATCGACGAGGCGTTCGCGGCGGTGATCGTGCCGTCCTTCGAGAACGCGGGACGAAGCGACGCGAGCTTCGAGGGATCGCCCTTGCCGGGGCCTTCGTCCTGCTTCACGAGCAGCGGGTCGCCTTTGCGTTGCGGAACGGAAACCGGAGTGATTTCCGCGTCGAAGAGGCCTTCTTTTTGCGCCGCGAGGGCCTTTCGGAAGCTCTGCGCGGCGTACTCGTCCTGCGCCTCGCGCGAGTACGAGAACTCCTTGGCGCACGCGTCGCCGCAGTTGCCCATGTGCACGTCGCTGTAGGGGTCCCACAGACCGTCGAAGATCATGCCGTCGACCAACGTGCCGTTGCCCATGCGGTACCCGGTGCGCGCCTTGTCGAGGTAGTACGGCGCGTTCGACATCGACTCCATGCCGCCCGCGACGATGACGTCCGCGTCGCCGAGAGCGAGCGCGCGCGCAGCGAGGATGACCGCCTCCATGCCCGAGCCGCAGACCTTGCTCACGGTGGTGGCGGGAACGGTGTTCGGGATGCCCGAGTGGATGAGCGCTTGCCGCGCGGGGGCCTGACCTTGGCCTGCCGAGAGCACGTTGCCCATGAACACCTGCTCGACCACCGACGGGTCGAGCTTCGCGTTCTTGAGCGCACCCGCGATCGCTTGCGCGCCGAGCTTCGGCGCGGCGAGGCCGGCGAGGGCTCCTTGGAAAGCTCCGATGGGCGTGCGGGTCGCGGCGACGATGTAGACGGCGGGCAAGGTCGGCATGAGAGGCTCCTCAGGTTCGCGGAAACGCGGGCAAAATGCGTGACGAGCGGCTTATACCGCGCCTTCGCGAGCCGCGCACGGGCGGCGCACCGACCACGACGTTCTCGGGGCGAGGGGGGTAGCTCTGCGCGGGCCTCGGCCGCCACGCTCCGTGACGACGAGGGGCAACCTCGGTAAGGTTCGTGGGGTCTCGTGCTCGCTCTTCGGCCGCTCCTTCGTCTGCTCTCGATCGCCGCGGCACTCAGCGTGGCGGCGGCGCTCGCGTGTGCGTCGTGCGGAGACACGGCCCCTGCTCCCGTCGTCGACGCGACCACGGCCGATACGGCGTCGAACGTGTCACCCGCGACGTGCCCCGAAGCGGCCCCGCAAGAAGGTGCAGTTTGCACACTTCCGAGCGGAACCACGTGCGCGTTCGGCGCGTGCGCGACTTACGCCGTATGCAGCGGGGGCACGTGGAGGCTCGCGACGAGCCCGCGTCCACAGAAGCTCTGTCCCTCCCTCGTCCCCGACGAAGGCGCTTCGTGCGGCGACTGCTTCGAGGACGGCGGCACGTGCACCTACGGCGATCCCACCTGCACCGATGCGTCCACCAACGCGGCCCACGCCACGTGCTCGCGCGGGAAATTCTCGATCCAAATCGTGACGTGCGTCGAAGCGGGCACCGACGCGGCTTCGGCCGACGCTGGCCCGCGGGACGCAGCCGACGCTGGCGGCTGAGACGGCTTCGGTCGCTCACCCGTGTCTTCCGTTCAGGCTTTGCGAGATTCGCCCGCGCCCGCCTTGCGGACCACGAGGTCGATCGACTAAGACCGCTCCTCCCGTGCGTCCCTTTCTTGTAAAGGTCGCAAAAAACGGCTCCGTCCCGCGCTCGCGGGCAGTTCTACCGCCCTTGCTCGAGGAAGTCTCCCATGTCCGAGTCCAAGTTCGCCGCCTTCGTCACCGAGAAGAAGCTCAACACCCAGCGCATCCTCTCCGCCTCGCACAAGCTCGAGACGCTCCGCCCCGAGGATCGCAAGATCCGCCTCGGCAAGCGCCTCGCCAAGAAGGTCGAGGGCGGCGAGAAGAAAGACTTCGGCAAGCCCCGCACGGGTCGCCCGGTCACGCCGCGCGCGATTGACGCGGCCCTCGCTGGCAAGGCCCTCACCGGCCCCCAGAAGCAGCGCATCCTCCGCGCCGTGAACCACATCCTCGAGCAGAAAAAAGCCGAAAAGGTCGAGCTCAAGACGCTCTTCTGAGGTCGGTCTGAGCTTTTGACGCGAGCGCACGTGGCCGATGGAAAACCCTCCGACCACACCCAGCGATCGCATTCGTCGCCGCAAATTGGGCCGAACGAGGGCAGTGAGTGCAGCTTGCACGCATGGCCCTTGTTGCACTTTTGTTGGTCGTCTTCGTGGTTCTGGTCGACGTCTATGATCTGGCGAACAAGAAGCGCCTGCGTCGCGACCAGGGCTGATCGGCCCGCGCGGTCGTCAGGCCCGAGCCCACGGCGAGCCATGCCCGTCACGCTCACGAGCGGCACGTGAATCCATCGCCCATGCAGACCGACCGAACGGAGCGAGGCATGAATGCCGAGGCAAAAGCACGCATCGTATCCAAGCGATGCAGGCTGTGCTCCGTCTCCCCATGTTCCCGCCCCTCGCCGAATCCCTCGGCGTGCGAGGCGACGTGGTCGCGCAGTCACGGCGGTCAAGCGGCGGGGGCTTCGTGAGCGAAGACGACGCGAGCATCATCCTCCAGGAAGCCGCGAACGGAAGCCCCACCGCGTTCCGCAAGCTCTTCGCGCGTCACCGGACGGACGTTCAGCGCCTCGTGTTCCGAATGATGGGCGCGCGGAGCGATCTCGACGACGTCGTCCAAGAAGTGTTCATCCAGGTGTTTCGCAGCCTGCGTGACTTCCGTGGCCAGTCGAAGTTCTCCACCTGGCTCCACCGAGTCACGGTGAACGTGGTCCTCATGCAGCGCCGCGCGGCGAAGAGCCGCCCCAGCTACGCGGAGGAGGCCCCGCACGACATCGTCGCCGACGACGACCAAGTCCTCCCCGACGAAGACGCGGCCCGCCGCGAGCGCATGCGCGCCTTTTCCAGGCTCCTCGCACGTCTGGCTGACAAGAAGCGCGACGTGTTCGTGCTTCACGAGCTCGAGGGCATGTCGCCCGCCGAAATCTCGGAGGCCGTCGGCGCGCCGGTGCTCACCGTGCGTACGCGTCTCTTCTATGCGCGGCGCGAGCTCGAACAAATGTGGAAAGACGAGCCTGCGCTCGCCTCACTCGGCGCTACGTTCTCTAAGGCAGCCGGGGCGGAGGAGGACGACAAATGAACCACCTCGACGATCCGAACGACGACGAGCCGCTCCCGGACGACATCGATCTCGACGCCGAGCTCGCCCGGACCGACGCCTCTCCCCTCACGCGGATGGTCGCCGAAGCGCGCGACGAAAAGCGCGGATTTCTCCCGAAATCGGGCGACTATTCTCTCGCCGAGCAGAAGCTCGTGCTCCGCTTGGAGACCGAGATCGCGATTCAAAAGCGCGCGCGCCGCACGCAGGTCGCCGCCGGTCTCACGATAAGCATCGCCCTCGCCGCGGGCGCGATGTTCATCCTCGGCCAGCCGAGCCCGAAGCTCCCCGAGCACACCGCGCCGACGCCCCTCGCGTTCACGGCGCTCGGCGGCCCCCACGGCGGCAACCTCCGCACCGACAGCAACGATCCTGCAGGATTCGTCGTCGGCGACGCGATCGAGGTCGCCGACCAGCCGCTCGTCTTCGAGAGCAAAGACACCGCCGCCAGCACCGCACGAAAGTCGATTTTTGCGATGGATCCGGCCGGCGAAAAGGCGGGCGCGCGGATCAAGGTTTCGAAGGCGACCGGCACCCTCGTGCTCGCCCTGGAGCGCGGCGCGGTCGAAGCCGACGTCACCCCCGTCCGTGACGGCGAGGCCTTCGCGATCGACGTCGCGGGCCCCACCGGGACCACCCGCGTCGCCGTACACGGCACCCATTTGCGTGTCGCGAAGAAGGGCAACCTCGTCACGGTCGATCTGACGGAAGGTGTCATCGCGATCGGCGCTCCTGGCGAGGGGCGCACGCAAGGCCGAGAAATCAAGGCTCCCGCGCACGTCGAGCTCGACGCGGGGAGCGATCCTTCCGCGGCTCGTGTCACGACCGAAGCACGTGCGGCGTGGTCTCTCGACCTCGTGTCAGAGGGGCGTTCGCCGCTCCTGCCCATCCCGCCTCCCTTCGTTCCTGGGTCCGGTCACGCGTCCACCTCGACGGTCAAGCACCTGCCGGTGCCTCCCGTTTCTGGCGCACCGTCTGCCTCGGCAGCACCGATCATCCCGCTCAGCCAAGGCGCCGCGCGCACCGCGATCCAGGTCGACGTCAAGCGCTGCGCGGCCCAAGGCGCCGCGAACGGTGGCTCGGTCACCATCCGCGTCGAGAGCACGCTCACGGTCGACGTCCGCGCCGACGGCACGGTCGCCGCTACGCGGTTCGATCCCCCGCTCTCACCCGCGATTCAAGAGTGCTCCGCGAAGGCCGTGCTCGCCCGCCACATCGAAGGCCCGGGAACCGTAACGGTCCCCATCAAGTTCGAATACTGAAGGCAGGCTGCTTTTCGCCGACGATCCTGGAAAGCGCCCGAAGGGGTGGACCTTCGCCCGGGCGTCGTCCCTCGTCAGGGACTTCCAAGGGTCGTCGGCCGTGCTCACGTATCCGAGGACGGGAAGCGAGCTTGCGAGCTTCCTGGCCGAACGAGCGCGGCAACGGAGGCCGCAGGCCGAAGGCGCCGCGAACAGGAGTTCGTTCCGCGCGGCCTCCTAGCCGGGGCTCGGTCTCGACGAAAATCAGCCTGCCTTCACCCGTTGGTTACTCGGTTACTCGGGGCGCGCGTCGCCCGTGGGTTACTCGGGGGCGCTTACCCGTGGGTTACTCGGGGCGCGCTTTACCCGTGGGTTACTCGGGGCGCGCTTTACCCGTGGGTTACTCGGGGCGCGCTTTACCCGTGGGTTACTCGGGGCGCGCGTCGCCCGTGGTTACTCGGGGCGCGCGTCGCCCGTGGGTTACTCGGGGCGCGCTTTACCCGTGGGTTATTGGGGGCGCGCTTTACCCGTGGGTTACTCGGGGCGCGCTTTACGCGTGGGTTACTCGCGGGGCGCTTCGCGCGGGCTACGTGCGGGAGAGCTCGGTGATGAGGTGGGTCTCTTTGGCGCCTAGGAGGCCGAATTGAACCCCCATGCCTCCGGGACGTCCCCAGCGGACGCGGCCGGCGAGCTGGGACTTTTCGGCGGAACCAGGGAGGCTCACGGTGAGCACCACCTCGGACCCGAATGGCGCGGGCGTGGCCGTCTCGATGAACATTCCGCCCACGCTGATGTCTCGGGCAGTCCCCGCGAAGTCCTCGGTCTTTCCTTTGATCACGAACGTGAGAGGTACATCCAGCTCGGAGCGATGATGCCGACGTTGTTCGGTCACGGTAACCCGATGGTACCATCAGCGTCGTGGCGGACGAACGCACAAAGAAGACCGAGGGTAACGCTACGAAAACTCACGCCGAAAGAGGGCGCGTGCGCTTCCGCGACCGCCTCCCGATCCCCGATTCGGTCGCGCGCGCCCTCAAACCGCCTGCGTCGGTGGCAGCCGGAAAAGCCTCGCCGTGGGGTGGCCGCGCCCTCGCGCTCGTTCCGCTGTTGGTCACGTTGCTCTTCGTCGCGCTCGCCTTTCCGCGCGCCGCTCCCCCGAGCGAAATCCCGCTCCCCACGATCGACGAGCGCGAGCTCGCCAAAATCGAAGCCTCCGACCGCGAGCTCGCCGACCTCGCGAAGAAGGGCCTCTCGGACGACACACGCATCCTCGGCTCCGCGATCCGGGCCTATTTTCTCCTTCACGACGACGACGTGAGCACGTCGAGCGACGTCGTGAAACGACGCGGCGAGCTGAACCAAGCGACCGCCATCGTCATGCGGAGCACCCCCCACGAGATCAAGCTCCTCCGCGCCGCGCAGCTCGAGGTCTTCCAAGCGGCGCTCCTCGCGTTCGAGAGCACGGGCGTCGAATCGCAGGATCTCCGCGAGGTAGGCGGCGGCTTCGTTCGGCGCATGCGCGACGTCGGCTGGATGCGCGGCAATCGCTTCGTCGCCGATCGGATCGTGCGCGCGGTGCTCTTCAAGCTCGCGTGGAACGCGACCCTCGGCATCATCGACGATCCGATCCTCGCCCTCTCCCGCGACGAGCTCCGCGCGCTGCACGGGTTTTACCTGCGCTTTCCGCACGTCCCGGAGCAACAGAAGATCTCCCTCGAGCTCGCGCGAAAGAACGCGACCAGCCCCGCCGCGTGCGAAGAGACCGCGGCCCTCGAGCGCGCGGCGCTGGAGGACTTCCGCCTCGAGAAGGTGAAGCGCCTCGGTGCGATCGATCCCGAGTACCCCACCGCGTTCGCGATCGGCGTCGTGAGCTACCGGCGAGGCCGCTACTCGATGGCAGCAGAGGCCTTCCGCGACTGGCTCCGCATGCACCCGAACGGCCCGCTCGCTCTCCGCGCCCAGAACCACCTCAAAGCATCCGTCGCCGCCGACGAACGCCTCTGACCACGCCCTCGCGATGACAGCGGGGTAGCCCTCGCGGTCCGACGGAACGTGGGCGCCGAACACGCCGAAAGCACCTCGACCGCCAGCAGGAACGTCGCGAGCGTTCGAGCCGATCGGGCGTCAGCGGAGCCGCGTTTTACGTATCTTTTCAGGGAAAACGCGGGCCTTTTCACGATTTACGCCGCACGCTCGTTCCGTGGGCCCGTGCGTTGGGAAAACCTCGACGCAGGCTTCTCGCTCCGGAGCTGCCGTGAATCTCGCGACCGAGGAAGAAGGACTGTATCGTTCGGGGCGCATGCTGCGGGTGCTCCTCGTCGACGACGATCAAGACCTCGCTCGCCTCCTCGGCGAGTACCTCGGCAAGAACGAGGTCGATCTCGTCCACGTGGCGACGGGGGAGCTCGGTCTCGCGCGCGCCACCGAGGGGCCGTTCGACGCGATCTTGCTCGACGTGATGCTCCCCGGCATCGATGGCTTCGAGGTGTGCCGTCGTCTTCGCACGACGAGCGAGGTCCCCGTCGTCATGCTCACCGCGCGCGGCGACGACGACGCGCGGATCGACGGCCTCGAGATCGGCGCCGACGACTACGTTCCGAAGCCCTTCAACCCGCGTGAGCTTCTCGCCCGCGTGCGCGCGGTGCTACGTCGCACGAAGAAGGCCGAGTCTCAGCAGGTGCGCGAGCGCATCGAGGTCGGCGAGCTCTCCATCGACGTGCCCGCCCACGAGATCTCCCTCGCCCAGAAGCCCATCACGCTCACGTCGTTCGAGTTCCGCTTGCTCGTCGCGCTCGCCCGCCGCGCGGGGGAGACCATCGCCCGCGAAGAGCTCGCGACCCAGCTCAAGGGCGGCACCTACGATCCCGCGGTCGATCGCTCGCTCGACGTGCACGTGAGCCACCTTCGTCAAAAACTCGAGAAAGATCCGAAGGATCCGAAGCTCATCAAGACCATCCGCGGCATCGGATACGTGCTCGTCCGTCCCGCGGACCGGAGCTGAGCATGCACTGCGGGCCGCAGCGACGAGGGTGGAGCGCGCGGCTCAAGACGCGGCTCCTCTTGTGGTTCCTCGGCGCCATCGTCGTCGCGTTCGCGATCAGCTCCTTCACCCTCGCCCTCACCCGGCCCGAGGGCGACGCGAACCCGGCGCAGGTCGTCGCGAAGCACGTTCAACAAAAGCTCGCCCGCGATTGGGACGACGAACGCGCGTGCGCACGCCACGTCCGCGAGCTCCGCGAGGCCACCGGGCTCGACTTCGCGCTCACCCGCGATCCGAACGTCATCCCTCCCCGGCGCAGGCACGTGAACCAAGGGGGGCTCGTGTTCGACGACGGCGTCGCGTACGTGCCCATCGTCCGCGAGGGCAACGTGCTCGGCGCGCTCGCGCTGCGCTCGTCGAACGTCGGCCCAGGTCCGTTCCGAATTTTCCTCGGGCTCCTCGTGGGCGGGCTCGTCCTCTCCGCGGCGGCGCGCAAGGTCGCGAAGCGCATCTCGCGTCCGCTCGAGCAAATCGCGCAGGCCGCGGAGCGGTTCGGCTCCGGCGATCTCGCGTCGCGCACGGGCATCGATCCCACCGCGCGCACGAGCCGCCACATCGCCGACGAGGTCCGCGAGGTCGCCTATTCGTTCGACGAGATGGCAGGCCGAATCGAGCGCGTCGTGCGCGATCAGCGCGAGCTCTTGGCCGCGATAAGTCACGAAATTCGTTCACCTCTCGGCCGCGCTCGGGTCGGCCTCGAGATCGCCAAAGAAGACGCGTCGCCAGCGCTCGAGAAGTCGCTCGAGAGCATCGACCGCGAGCTACGCGAGGTGGACGCGATCTTGGGCGACTTGCTCGCCGCCGCGCGCGCGGGTCTCTCGGACGCGCGCCTCGAGCCGATCCCGGTCTTGCCGTGGCTTCGCGGGAGGCTCGCGGCCCTCTCGCGCCCGGACAGCGCTTCGCTCGAGCTCGACGACGAGGGCGTGCCGACCGAGCTCACGATCGCCTGCGACAAGGCTCTCCTCGGGCGCGCCCTTTCGAACCTCGTGAACAACGCGCTCTCGCACGGTCACCTCGCGGACGAGCCGATCACGGTTCGTGTGGAGCACGACGCGGCGGAGGTTCGCATCGTGGTCCGCGATCGCGGGGCGGGCATCTCGGACGAGCTCTTGCCTCGTGTGTTCGAGCCGTTCGTAAAGGGCGATCGCGCGCGCACGCCGGGTCGCGGGGTGGGCACCGGGCTCGGGCTCGCGCTCGTCTTGCGCATCGCGGAGGCCCACGGCGGCCGCGCGTTCGCACGAAATCACGTCGGCACCGATGGGCAAATCCTCGGCGCCGAGGTCGGCATCGCGATCAAAAAA
>JAAFHV010000217.1 GCA_013297655.1 Myxococcales bacterium
CGAGCGCCCCCGGGCACGCAACAGGTCCGCGGATCGACGCGAACGTGGCCACCGTCTTGAACGTTTTTCCGTCGTCCTCGCTGAGTCCGAACGCCGGGCCCCCGAGGCTGAGCGGGTTCTCGCACTGGAACAACGTGGAGCCGCTCGCGGTGAGGCACTGCACCCCTACGTTGGCGGACCGCGCGAACGAACGCCCGCGATCGGTGGAGACGAAGACACCGTCGGCGGCGAGCCCGGAGCCAGCGAACACCTTCGATCCGTCCGCCGAGAGCGCGGCGCCGTACATCGCGCTCTTCAGGTCGAGCACCACCCTCGCGGTCTTGCCCGAATCTTCCGAAATCGTCATCTCGCTGCCCTCGAAATGGAGGAACCGCGAGACCACCCGCGCCGGGTCCTTCGGATCGACGCCGACGAGAAAAAATGCGCCGGCGTGGGACCGTTTCTGATCGAGCGCGACGAAGGTGAGTCCGCCGTCGTCGGAGCGGTAGAAGCGGCCGTCGAGCGTACCGAGAGGCTGCCCCGTCACGTAGATGCGCGACGGGCGGGAGGGGGCGGCGTCGACCGTGACGAGATAAGCGCCCTCGAGCCCCTTGCCGACCCGTTCGAACGGTTTGCCTTTTGGCTTGCGGAAGAGGGCGCTCGGTTTGCCGGGGGTGGTCGTGATCACGAGCACCGTGCCGCGCGCGTCGACCGAGAGATCCTTCACCGCTTCGCCCTCGAGCTCGGGCACCTTGGTGACCTCGCAGAAGTCGCGCGTCGTCGCGAGGCCGTGCTCGAGCCCTACGTAGAGCGTGCCGTCGTCCGCGAACGCGATCGGCGGGTCCCAGGCCCCGGAGTAACCGAACGTCTCCTCGCAGACCCAGTCGAAGGACGAGCCGCGATCGTGGGAGACCAGGAGCCCGAAGGTGCTTCGAATGACGATGCCCTTGCCGGACGAGCCGGGCGCGACGAGTGCTTGCTGCGCGAGCGGAAATCGCCCGTTCGCGAACGCGGAGCGCATCGTGTAGGTTTCGACCGTCACGACCAGGAGGAGCATGAGCAGGACACGCACACGCTTCTATTACCTCGGAATCCTGCTCTCTTGCCTCGGCTTGGGCACCGCGACGGCGGGAGCGCTCGTTGGGTGCAAGCGCAAGCCCGAGACGCAGCCACAGAAGACACCAGGGGCGAAGGTATCCACCCCTGCGGCGCGCGCGATCTACGTGACGAACAACGGCTCCGACTCGCTCAGCGTCATCGATCGAGACGGCGACGCGGTCACCACCGTGTCGGTCGATTTCGATCCGGGCCGCGAGGCGCCGCACCACCTCGCGCTCACCAAGGACGGCTCGGAGCTCTTCGTCGCGCTCGCGTTTCCTGCCGAGGGCACACCGAAGAAGAAGGACCCTCACGCCGCGCACGGAGGATCGGAGGAGCACGGGCAGCTCGCGCGGCTCTCGGCCACGACGCTCGCGGTGCTCGACACACGCGAGGTGGACGAGAACCCGGGCGACGTGGTCCTCACCCACGACGGCACGCGCGCGATCGTGACCCATTTCGACATGAAGCGCGCGATGACGGTAGCGGCGCAGGGGAACGCGAGCCCCTCCACGATGTTCGCCCGCATCCTTGTATGGGACACGAAGACCTTCACCAAGGTCGCCGAGCGCCCCATCTGCGTCGCGCCGCACGGCACCGCGATCACGGCCGACGACAGCGCTGCGATCGTCGCATGTTACGGATCGGACGAGCTCGTCGTGGTCGACCTCACCAAGCCCGCGCTCCCGGTCGCGCGCTACCCGCTCGGCAACGCGCAAGGCGTTCCCGGAGTGCCGAGGTACGGCCCCTACTCCGTCGCCCTCATCCCGGGCACCCAGGACGTGCTCGTCGCGAACCTCGAAGCGAAGGACGTCCGCGTCTTCGATCTCGCCACCCGCACGTTCAAAAATGACCGCACCGTCGTCTTGGGGGCGAAGGCGTTCATGCCGGCGGTGAAGGATCGCGCGACCGCCTACGTCCCGATGCAAGCCCCGGACAGCCTCGTCCGCGTCGACCTCACGACGAACAAGATCGTCGCGCAGGTCGTCCCGCCTCCCGAAGACTGCCGCGCCCCCCACGCCTTCGCGATCGATAAGGATCGCGTGTTCGTGGTCTGCGAGGGCGACCACAAAGGCCCCGGCACGGTGCTGGAGGTCGACCCCCTCACCCTCGCCACCAAGAAGCGCTGGCTCGTAGGCACCTACCCCGACGGCCTAGCCTTCGGCGGCCACTGACGCTTTCCGCCCGGAGGCTGGTGCTTTTCGCCAATACCTTCGCCCAGGCGTCGTCGGACGTCCTCACCGACAGGAGTCGGTTCCGGGCGGTCCTCCTCGCCTGGACTCGGTCTTGACGAAAATCATCCAGCCTCCGGAGCTCGTCACAAGCGAGCCGAGACTCACGCCGTCCACGGCCCGAGCCCCGAGTTCCGAGCCCCGCGAGCCCGCGAGCCCCGAGTCTCGCGAGCGGCGTCACCCGTGGGGAAAAGGTGGGCCGATTTTCGTCGAGACCGAGCCTGGGCTAGGAGGATCGCCCGGAACCGACTCCTGTCGGTGAGGACGTCCGACGACGCCCAGGCGAAGGTATCGGCGAAAAGCGGCCTACCTTTTCTCGGCGAGGATCATGATGCGGGGTGACTCGCAGCCGAAGAAGACGCCGGGCGTGTGCAGCTTGCCGGTGACCTCGGCGACGCGGAAGCCTGCATCATGCAACAACTTGCCGAGCTCGTGGAGCGAGTACGCGCGCACGGAGTACTCGATCTCCTTCGAGCGACCGTCGTCGATCATCATCGTTCGCTTGATGCGTAGACGCGAAGTGATGAAGTCCATCTGCATCTCGTCCATGCAAATGCAGCCGTCGCCCTCGAACCACACGAGCGAAGGGGCCTCGCGAGCGACATAGTCGCGGTTCACCACGTCGAGGAGGAACTGGCCCCCCTTTCGGAGCGCGCGGTGCACACGCCCAATGACGGCAGCGTTCTTCTCTTCCTCGAAGAACCCGAAGCTCGTCTGCCAACAGTAGACCCCGTCGAAGGCGTCCTCGAAGGTCATCTCGCGCATGTCGCCCTGCACGAAATTGATCTTTTGGCCGCGCTCCTGGGCCTCGTCCGAGGCGCGCGCGAGCATCGAGAGCGAAAGATCGAACCCCACGACCTGATACCCGCGACGGCCGAGCTCGATCGCGTGACGACCGGTGCCGCACGCGAGGTCGAGCACCGTCGCGCCCTTCGCGACGCCGAGGCTGTCCTCGATGAAGTTCGCGTCGGCGCCGATTTCGGCGTCCGTGATCGTGCCGACGGTGCGGAGGTAGTCGTCGTTGAAGAGCTCCTCCCACCAGGGTTTTCCGCGCTTTTTCGCGTCGCTCTTCGGCTCCGAAGGGACCGGGCTCGCGCCGGCGCCACCTACCCGCGGGCCACCCTCGGCGAGCACCTGATGAAGCTGCGGGGCCGAATGCACCGGCGGCGGGGCCACCAGCGCAGCAGGCGGCGGCGACAGAGGCGCACTGCCGGCGCTCTCGAGCGCGTCCATCCCGATGGTCGTCGGGGTCACGTAGGGAGGTCGCATCGGCGGCACGGCCGGTACGCTGGGGGCGCGTGGACGTACGGGCGGCAGGTCGGTCGCCTGCTCCTCGACCACGAGCACGTCGTCGACCTCGATCTCGGGAGGCATCGACGGAGGCTTGTCGTCGTCTTCGGCGTCCACCGCGATCTCTTCGACCTCGGTCTCCGACGTGAGCGCACGAATGCGCGCATCGGCGGCTTCGCGTTGCTCGACGGCGGTGGGCTGCCACGGCGTCCAGCTATCTTCGTCGGCCTCGGGAGCAAACGGCCCCTCCGAGAGCGACTCGAACTCGCCTGAGGGGAGCGCGGCGCCGGCGAGACCGGCAGGGGGCGGATCCGTGGTCGCGTCGGTGAGCCGCGTACGCACGGAGGCGCCGCCAGCGACCGGATCAGCGACCGCGGCCGGAGGTGGGAGGAAGGGCTCCGACGGATCGGGCTCGATGTTGACGAAAGGCGTGGAAGGAATCGAGATTTCGATCTCTTCGGTGTCGACCTTCGGGGGGAGCGGGCTCGTGCGCTGAGCCGCGCTCACGGCGTGGACGGGCTCCACCACGTCGGTGCCGTCGGCCAAATCGGGGCGCGTGATTCGGTCGCCGCGGGCAACGCCGACTTGGCTCGGCTCCGTGGGTCCTGACGGACCGACCGGACCGCCGACATGCGGCTCCGCGACCGCGACCGCGACGCGCGGCTCGGGGTGCGTTGGCGCGCTCTCCGCGACCTCCGCCAACCGAGGCTCGGGCTTCGGGGGATCGGGCCGCGCGACCTCGTCGTCCGGGATCCGGAGCGTAATCTTCGGGCGCGTGCGCTCCTTCTTGGAGGGGCGCGAGGGCTCTTTCTCGCGCATCGGATCGAGCGAAGCGGCGTGCACTTCGACCGTCTCGGCGGGACCGTCGTCCTCGAGCACGAGGTCGTCGAGGGGCTCCAAGCGAGGCTTCTCGCGCGGCGGCGGGATCGTCTCGGCCGTCTCGGTAGAGAGATCCTGCTCGGGCGACCCCCCGTTCTCGGAGCGATCGGTCACCGTCATACGGGCCCCTCGGCGAGCGCCTGGCCCATGCGAATCGGGCCCTCGTCCGCGACGAAGCGACTGAAGCCCTTCGGCTCGAAGAACACCACCGCGGTAGACCCGAGGTGGAACATGCCGAGCTCGGCCCCCTCCTCCAAATCGAGGGACATTTCCCTCGTTCCGTAGGGGACGTCGCGTTCGTCGATGCCAGTGACGGTGATGCGGCCGACGACCATCGCGGCGACCATGACCACCGTCACGCGGCCGAACGCGGGGGTGTCGATCCCGAGCGCGACGCGACGGTTGCGCACGAAGAGGTTCGGCACGTGATCGAGACCGATCGAGTTCACGGGGTAGTAGTCGCCGGGCATCGAGCGCACGACGGCGAGGCGGCCGGCGGCGGGCGTGTGCACGCGGTGATAGTCACGCGGCGAGAGGTAGACGACGCACGCGCCACCTCCGACGTACCGTTCGGCTTCGTTCGCGTCTCCGACGAGCTCGTCGACCCGATAGGGCCTGCCCTTCACGAGGTAGCGCGACTCGGCGGTGACCTTGCCGGGCGACTCGAGCCGGCCATCGGCAGGGGAAATCCAGGCCGCGCGGTCGATAGGTCTCGCCCCTTCGCGGAGCTTTCGCGTGAAAAAATGGTCGAACGAGGTCCAGCGATCGGGCGACTCGCACTCCTCCAGGGCCACGTCGTAGGCCTTGCAGTAGGCCGACAACACGGCCTTTTCGAGTGGCCTTGGCCACGCTACATCCGCGAGACGACCCATGATTCGGGTAATCCGTTCACGGGGAAGCACACGCAGGAGCTGGGCGGACGCGTACGTGAGCGACTTCATCAGGGGCGCTTCACCGGGGATATTCTGTCTCGGGGGTGCTCGTCTCTGGAGAGCCACGAGCGAAGGGATTTCGAGATCCTAACCTTCCGTTTCCTCGGAGGTCAATCGGCCGTGAGGCCCTCGGCTTTCGGTTTCGCCGCCGCGCACAGCGCCGAGTCGACCGCGGCGCCAGTCGGGCCCGGCCGACAGGCAAGCTCCGGATCGAACGGATCGTCGGCGAGACCCCCTACGAACGCCGAATCCGACCCCGACCCGTCGCCCCGAGCGCCCAAAACACGGCCACGGAGGGCCCACCACGGGGCGTGGCTGGTCGGGACGTCTTTTGCATCGGCCACGAGGGGAAACGCGTCTCCGCCCTTGCCAGCGGCCTCCAGGGCCTTTCCTCGGAGTGCCCGAACGGCAGGATCGGCCAAGAGCTCGGGGGTGTTGATTCCTTCGAGCTCGAGGAGCGCCTCGACGCCGTGACCTTCTGCCAAGAGCAATTCGGCGAGGCGAACACGCTCGCGGGCGTCTTTCATGTTCTTGGGCGGGGCACCGAACCCGTACGCCGCGGAGAGGGTCTCCTTGGGCTTCTTGGCGATGAACGCGCGCCACTCCACGTCCCACGCGACGAGGTCCTTGTTGCTCACCGTGCGGAGCGCGTCGTCGACGGTTTGGCCATTTTTCAACGCCGCGAGGAGCTTCGGGAGGGTGCCGGTCTCGGTGTGATCGGCGAAGTAGCGCACGAAGCTCGTGACCTCGGCGAAGGCCACCATCGCCGCGTCGGCGCTCGGGAGCATCGCGATGCTCGGGCCGAGCTTGTCGAGCGAGAGGTCGAGCTTCTTCTCGATCCCGTGCTGGACGATGGCCTCGGGGGAGGGCCGATCGTCGAACGGCCCAGGGGGACGCCAACGCACCTCTTCGCGCTTGGCGAGGCCCTCTTGCAACCAGAGCGGAGCGCGATCGGCCGAAGCGCGCGTGATCGCGAGGTGGGTGAGCTCGTGGGTGACCGTGTCGCGCCAACCGTAACCGTGATGGGCCGCGCGGGGGCTGAGGAGGGTGACCTTGCCCCACTTCGCGACGGCGACGGTGCCCGTCGTGCGCGCCGACTCGTAGGGAAGGCCCGTCATCGCCGAGAGCGAGAGGTGATCACGCACGATCACGAACCGAGTGGGCTTGGGCCAATCGACCCCGAGGTCCTGCGAGAGCAGGTTGCGCGCTTTTTCTATTGTCTCGACGAGGAGCGGGAAGAGCGCCGCGTCGTGCTCGTCTTGGAATTTGACCTCGATCGCCCTCGCTTCGTCCTTCTTGACGACGAGCGCGGCGGTGACACGCGCGCAGCCGCGGGCGATGTCGGCGAGCCCATGGGCGTCCTCGTTCTCGGCGAGCTCGCGGCGCGTGAGGAGCGTGACCGCCTCGTCGCAGTCGCCGGTATAAATCGCGAGGCGACCGCGCGCGATGCTCACGTCGGCGAGCTGCGGGTCGGTGCCCTCGAGCTCTCGCTTCGCGACGTCGAGATCGAGGCGCGTCGTGAGCTCGAACGCGCGGTGCGCTTTGACGAGGCTCTCGCTGGGCTGCGCGCGCAGCCCCTTGCCGAGCAGCGTGGTGGCGAACGCGAACACCACGAGCCCGAGGACGAGCACCCGTTGCGAAGCGGTCACGGGGTCCTCCCTGCCGCCGCGACGAGGCATCGGCGCGGCCGCGTCGTGCGCTTCGGGTTCGGTCGCAGCGTCATCGGAGGAGCCCTTCGGCGTAGCGTTGCACGGCTTCTTTCTGTCGACCAGCGCCCGGCTGAGCGAGCCCACGAAGAACGCGTTTCCTGAACTCTTCAGGGCCTTTGTGGGCCTCGGCCTTCGGGATCGGGGTCGTGCCGTCGGCGCTCGTGCCGTTGCCCTCTTGGCCGCGGCCGTCGGAGTCGTCGCTGGTCGAGGTACCGATCGCGCGCTTCGCTGCCTCGAGCTTCTGCTGCGCCACTCGCTGAGCCGCCTGGCCTCGCTCGGCATCGCCCTGCTTCAACGCGGCGGCAGCCTCGCGGGCCGCGTGCTCGGCCTCCGAGAGCGCGTCGAGCGCCTCGTCCGGGATCGCGCCCTGCCCTTTTTTCCCGACGTCACGCGCACGATCGGCGAGCTTGGACTCCGAATCGCCCTCCTTCGCGAGCTCACCGCGGGCGCGGTCTTGTGCCTTCTTCTTCATCTGCGCGAGCTTCTCTTCGGCCCACTTCAGCTCCGGAGCGAGCTTCTTTTGGGCCTCGGAGAGCCGCTCGTCGATGGACTCGCTGCGACCGAAGCCGCGCTGTGCGAGCTTGCGTGCCTCGTCGAACGCCGACTGCGCCGAGCGGCCGCTCGTGACGGCATCTTGGGGCGCGCCGTCCTCGAGCGAGCGCGCCATTTGCTCCGCCAGCTCTTTCCCGGCGGAGCCCTTGCTCGTCCACGAGTCGCTCCCGGAACCGACCGACGGCATTCCCTTCACGGCGTCGCGAATGGCCTCGGCGTGCTTCTTCGCCTCCTCGGCGAGCGCTTTTTTATCCTCTTCCGTGGCGCCATGGGAGAGCGCCTGGTCGACCTTTCCCATCGCCTCCGAGTGATCCGCGGCGAGCTGCTCGAGGTCGTGCGCGGCCTCCTCGAAGGCTTGGTCCACGTCGTTCCCGTGACCGTCGCCTTTGCCTTGGCCTTCGCCCTCGCCTGCCCCTTGGGCGTCCCCGCCTTGGCCCTGCTTCGAGCCACCACGCGAGCCGAAGGACGGATCGGGCGTGCGCAGGCGAAGGGCGAGATCGCGCGCTGCGAGCTCGGTGTGGAGCAGGTCTTGTTCTTTCCGCGCGCGGTCGATGCGGAGCACGCCGTAGGTCGCGATTTCGCCGAGATCCTCGCCGAGCGAGCCAAGCTTGCGGAGGTGGGGCGCGCCGCCGCGGAGGACGATCGCCGCCGCGTCCATACGCCCGTTCGCCTCGCGCTCTTCCGCCGGGGACCTCGCCTTCACCGCCCCGCCAGCGAGATCGTCGGCCGCCTCGGCGAGGTCACGCGACACGATGCGCGCGTCCTTCGAGGCGAGCCCGCGCACCACGGCGTCGACCACGAGCACGAGCCTCGACGCTGCCTGCGTTGTCGCGCGCCGCGAAGCCACCGACGGCGCGTTTTTCTCGGTCGCTTCCGCCGCGGCGAGCTTCTTCGCCTGGAGACGGAGGCGCACCTGCACCCGCGAAGGGATCCGGAGACCGGCGTAGGCGTCGATCAGCGTCGCTGCGAGGCGGCTCGTCGCCTTGTCGCGCAGCACCGCGAGCGCGACCGGATCCGCGCCTTTCTCATCGTGCGTGAGGCGGTACGCGAGGAGGTCGACGTACGCCTTTCGCACGGCTCGGAGCGCGTCGAGGCGCATCGCCTCGGGCTCGCCCACCTCGGGAGGGATGATGGTGAAAGCCTCGCTCTCGCCCCACTTCGGCCCCGTGATCGGATCGTTGTCGCGCGCGGCGACACGGACCTCGATCGGCACGTGGCTGCCCTTGATGAACACGTCCGAAGGAGGCCGCACGACGTGCCCTCCCGAGTTGCCCTTCGTCTCCCCGTCGAGGCGCGCGAGCACGCGTCGCTCCTCGCGAACTCCCGCCCGCATCACGAGGTGCACCTCGCGCAGACCGTGGTCGTCCTCCGCGTGGTACTTGATGGCTATCTCTTCGGAATTACTATCTTTTAGCAGCGTAATCCGTCGCGGCGCGCCCTCGAGCTTCACCACCGGGGCGAGGTCTGGAATCGAGGTGACCTTGCTCCGACGCGGCTCGTCGACGATCACGTCGCCGAAGCGCGCGATCACGCGGAGGTCGGCCGAGTCGGCGAGGGGAAAGCGCGCGACGACCGCGCCCTGACCGTCGTCGACGAAGGGGATCTCGATCTTGCCGTCCGTCAGCAAGAGGCGCCGGCCGCCGTGCACGGGACGACCGCGCACCGTGACGAGGGTGCCGCGCGGGAGGTCCAAGTCTTCGCCGAGCTCGTCGTGATGCTCGGAGCCGTGGAGGTAGTCCGGAGGGCGCGAGACGACGTCGGGGTCGGCGAGCCAAACGAAGTCGACGGGCGCCTTGCCAGCCCGCGCGAAGAGCACGTCTGCGCCCTCGACGACGCCGAAGGGGTTCTGCACGCACGAGCCGAGCGCGAACGCGAAAGCGACGACCGCGACCACCGTCAGCCGCTTACCGATGCGGTTCGCGCGCGCGGTGATGTCGTCGGAGGGGATGGCTGCGACGGCGCGCGTGACGTGGAGCTCGGCGAGCTCGCGCGAGGTGCCCTCGTCCGGACGAGAGAGCAACGTAAGGGCGCGACGCACCCGCTCGGCCTCGCGCGGCGCCGCGCGGCCCACGATCCGCGACAGCACGAGGTTCGCGTCGCGATCGGTGCGCTTCTCGGTGAGCCGCAACAAGGACATCACCACCAGCGGCACGAACAAAGCGACGGCAGCGCCGACACGCGACCACGCCGTGCCGACGCGCGCCAAGAGCAACGCGTTGACGAGCACGAGCGCCGCGACCGCCATGAAGACGCGCGATTTGGGCGGGGATACGATCGCACGGTACCGAGCGGCGTGTCGCGCGAGAGGTTCCGGGATACCGGCCACGGGAGAGACGTTATCCTCGCGAGCTGCGCGATGCGAGCGCGACGAGCGCTCAGTACCCCGACGAGGCGGTGGGGCTGGGCGCGATAGGCGAGGGAGGCGGCACGGGGAACCCCGGGATCACCGGCACCGACGGCCACCCCGTGGGCACGGTGAACGTGGGGAGCACGGATGGCATCGGCGGAAACGCGAGCGACGGAACCGGCGCGACCGTGCCGGTGCCCGACGGCGCCGCGCTCGGCGTCCCGGTCGGCTTCGCGGTAGGGTTCGATGGCGCCGCAGGCTGCTGCGGGGTGGGTGTGAGCGTGGGTGTGAGGGGTGGCGTCGCCGGAAGCGTGGTGGGCCGTGGATCGGCGGTGACGACAGCGGTAGTTGTCGGGAGCGGTGGTGGCGGCACCGGCGCCGCCGTGGGCGCGGTCGACTGACCCGACACGACGACGATCGCCGCGATGGCCGCGCCGAGCAAGAGCGAGCCCGCCACCAGCGCCGCGACGAGGGGAAACGACGACTTTGGCGCGGGGGCGGTGTACGGCGCGGAGGGCAGCATCACGGGCGGGGGCATATGCGCCGGAGCGGCGAGCGCGGCCTGCGGAGGCGGCCCGTACGGAGCCATCGGTGCCATCGCGATCGCGGGCGCGTTCGCGTCGTGCCCGCCCGGCGCGACGACCGTGCCGGAGCCCGCGGGCATCTCCGCGAGGCGAGGATCGATCGTCAGCTTCTGCGCCGCCATCGCCTCGATCGGCGCGCCCATCATGGTGCCGGTGCCCACCTTCCCGGAGATCTCCGCGACGCGGTCGACGGCGAGCGCGCCCGTACGCGGCGCCTGGTTTTGCGCAGCGTCGAGGGCGATGCGCATCTCCGTAGCGGAGGCGAAGCGGAGCTCGCGACGGAACGCCATCGCGCGATGAACGAGGCCCGCGATCTCCGGCTTCACCGACGGCAGCGCGCGCACGAGAGGCGTAATTTCCCCGCGTTCCACCTTGAGCGCGATGATGCGGCCGTCGTCCCCGGAGACGGGGCGGGAGCCGGCGAGCATCTCGTAGAGCATGACGCCGACGGCGTAGAGGTCGGCGCGCACGTCGACCGCGTCGGCCGAGTAGGCCTGCTCGGGGGCCATGTACTCCGGAGTGCCCATGAGCACGCCGGCGACGGTGAGGTTCTTCGCGCCGACCTCGGTGCGCTTCAGCTTGGCGATCCCGAAGTCGATGAGCTTGAGCACCGGGCGCTGGCCGGCGTACGTGACGAACACGTTCTCGGGCTTCAAATCACGGTGAACCACGCCGAGCGCGTGCGCCGCTTCGAGCGCGAGCAGAATCTGTCGCGCGTAGTCGCACGCCGTCTTTTCGTCGAGCCGTCGGGCGCGGTCGAGCACGTTCGAGAGGCCCTCGCCCTCGAGCAGCTCCATGACCATGAACGCGTAACCCTCGGACGAGCGCTCGACGTCCATCACGTGCACGACGTTCTCGCTGCGGATCCGAGCCGCCACCATCGCCTCTTGGAGGAAGCGGTCGATGAGCCCTGCGCGCCGCGCGAGATCTTGGTGGAGCACCTTCACCGCGACGCGAGTGCCGAGCACCATGTGGGTCGCCTCGTAGACCGCGCCCATGCCGCCCTCGCCCAGCATGCGCGAGAGCTTGTACTTGGACGAGAGGACGCTTCCGGGACCGAGCACGGCTTAGACCTTTATCACAAGGCTGCCCCGCATGACGGGGGCGTAAGAGACTCGACCACCCGACGCCGACCGAACGATTGCGTCAGGCTGCGTCCGAGAGCGGAGGAGGGAGCGACGGGCTCGCCTTGCGCTGGAGGACGGAGAACGCCGTCTCGGCGTCCTCGATTTGGTTGAACACGGGGACGAGCTCACCCATGTCGGAGCCTTCCCCGAACGCGCCGCTTGCCGCGAGCGCGCGCGCGCGAGGGCCGTCGAGGACGAGGAAAAGGTCGTCGTGGCGGCGCGTCGGGGCGGTGATGACGTACGCGATGCAACGGCGGTCGAGGGACAGCTCCTCGTTGCCGCGACGGATGAGCACCCGCCGATTGGTCACGAAATAGCGCGTGACCTTCGCGAGGCGCGAAGGCCGAATCCACGCGAGATGGAGCGCGACGAACGCCATCCCGAACGTAAGGAGCGTGCCGATCGCGACCGACGCCACGAGCAACCCGAAGGTGAGCGGCGGTAGCGCGTGCAGCCGCACGACCCGCACCAGCGCGGGAACCGACCCGGCGAGCCCGCGCATCGCCACGACCGCGATCACCGCGGCGAGCAGCGCGGACAGCTTACGCTTGTTCGTCCACTTCGACGCGAGCGGCGTGCCCGACCAAAGCACCCTCTCGCCCTCTTCGAGCCGCTGCGCGAGCGGCCGCTCACCATCGCCCAGGGTGGCCGCGACGTCGGCGCCGCGGATGCGAGCCCACACCTTGTCCGGGCTCTCCACGTCCGCGAGGGTGAGCGTGAGGGTGCGATGGAGCGCGCCGGTAGGCACGGCGCGAACGAGCATCAAGTCGCCGGTTCCGGGGGCGTCCTCCGCCCAGCGAATGATCGCGTACGTGATGCCGCGGCGGTCGATCGTGCGGCGAAATGGGCCGCGGCGCACGATGACGTGCCCGTCGGTGAGGTGGTACTCGGCGCGCTGGCTCAGCACCTTGGGCCCTTGCCATACGCCCACCGCGAGGATCGCGAACAGCGCCGCGAACGCGATCATCGAGCCGACCGGAACGTGCAGCGCGAGAGACGTGACGATGGCGAACCCGAGCGACATCAGCGACGCCATCGTGAGCGCGACGGCCGCGAGCTTGTACTTCCGCGGGAAGGTTTTTCCCGTCGGCCGCCCCGACCAAACGATGGTTTCTCCGAAGAGGGAATCGCGCGCCATTCCGAGTGCCACTCCAAAGACGCGTGGATGGGGAAAGGGGCGACTCCCTTGGGTTCGAAAAGAGCCGCGTGATGGACTCCCTCAGTGTGTGACGGCGACCGTGGTGTGTAAAGCCCGCTCCCGCCAGCTTTTTTGCGTGCGTCGGCACCGACGGCCGCTCGCGAAACGGCCCGATGTTTCGTGGATCAGGCGGGGAGCGGCTTTCCCACGTTTCGCGGCGTGGCGCCTCGCAAGAGCGCACTTCGCACCAGAAGATCGCACAGTGTGGGCAGCGCCAAACCGAGCACGCCCGCCGCTTCGGGGTAGAGGCTCGTGTCGGTGAAACCGGGCAGCGTGTTCACCTCGAGCAACGTGACCGCGTGCGGCGCACCGCTGTCGCCGACGACGAAGTCCGCGCGACACAAGTCACGAACCCCGAGCGCGCGATGGGCCGCGACCGAGACCGCCTGCACACGCGCGATGACCTCGGGCGGCAAGTCGGGCGGACACGCGTGTCGGCTCCGGCCCTTCGCGTAACGTGCCTCGTACGTGTAAAATGCATCTTCGGGGGCGACGATCTCGGTCGGCGGGAGCGCGATTGGCCCCGCGGCGGCGGCGAGCGCTGGAACGTTCGTGGCCGCGCGGAGGTCGGGGTGCAAATCGAGCACGCCGCAGGTGACCTCCCGCCCCTTCGCGAAGTGCTCCACGAGCACCTCCTCGCCGACCGCGAACGCATCGTCGAGCGCGCGCGCGACGTCGGCGACGGTGGCCCCCTCGTCGAGGCGCGCGACGCCGATCGCGGACCCGTTCGCGGAAGGCTTCACGACGAGGCGCGGCCCGATCTCGGCGAGCGCCCGCTCCGCGAGCACGGTGGTCGTCGCTTCGCCGCGCCGAAAAGCGCGCCCCTTCGCGAGCGGGAGGCCCGCGGCGGCGAACGCGAGCTTCGCCATCGGTTTGCTCATCGCGAGCGCGCTCGCGAGCACGTTGGCGCCCACGTACGGGATCGCCAAAATCTCCAAGAGCCCCTGGAGGCAGCCGTCTTCCCCGAACGCCCCGTGGGTGATGGGGAACGCGACGTCGAACCCGCCGGTCCGGAGCACCTCCCCCGCGCTCTCGTCGAGCTCGACCCGGACGACCCGGTGACCGCTCGCGACGAGCGCGTCGCCGACCGTGCGCGCCGACGCGCGGCTCACGTTCGCTTCGCTGGAAGGCCCGCCCTGGACCACCGCGACGGACAGCGCGGTCACGCCGACTCTCCCGCCGATGCGCCGCCGGACAAGTCGACGAGCTCGAGCCCGAGACGGGTGGAAAAGTCGAAGATCTTCGGATCGCGGTAGAACTCGCCGAACACGATGCGCTTGATCCCGGCGTTCACGATGAGCCGAAAGCACCCCCAGCAGGGGGACGCCGTCACGTAGATGCTCGCGCCCTCGATGCGCACGCCGTTGCGTGCAGCTTGCACGATCGCGTTCGCCTCCGCATGCACGGTGCGGACGCAGTGCCCTTCCTCCATGAGGTGGCCTTCTTCGTCGCAGTGGGGGAGCCCGGTGAGCGATCCGTTGTACCCCGTCGCGAGGATGCTTCGGTCGCGCACGATGACGGCCCCGACGTGCTTGCGATCGCACGTGGCGCGGGTGGACACCTCGCGCGCGATGTTCATGAAATATTCGTCCCAAGAGGCGCGGGGTCGGGAGCTCACGGGAGCGAGATACGGCGGTCCTCGGCGTGGCGCAAGCGTCGACCGCGCAGTCCCGAAGAAGCCGCAGCGAAGAGCGGGAAGAGCGCGCTGCCGAGAGCGACGGCCGTCAGCGAAGCTCGAGGCGACCGCGGGTGAGCTCGCCGGGCTTGATGACGACGACGTGCGTCTCGTGGATACCGAGCTCCGGGTTGTCGAACGTGAGGCTGTGTGACCCCGCCGCGAGGCCGACCCGGTTGAGCGGCGTCGTCCCGAGCTTCTTTTCGCCTTCCGACACGTTCGTCCACGGATACGTGTCGAACGTGAGGAAACCCTCCGGCGCGGACGGCGTGGGCTCGACACGCGCAGCCGACGGTCGCGGCCCGAGCGCAGACGACGGGGCATGCGGCGCCGATGATGGGGAAGCCGACGCAGAAGGTGGTGCGGCGATGTCCGCGACGAGCGACGACGGTGCGGCGAGGAGCGACGTCGGCGCGGTAGAGCCGGTGGGCTTCGGCGGGCTCTCGCTGGGCGTCGCGACGCCGGGGGGTGGACCTGCGCGCACGGCGACCACCACCGCGGACACGGCCATCACCCCGAGGAGGGCGAGCGCGATCGCCCAAGGGATCACGCTGCTGCGGTGGGGCTCGTGGAGCGGCACCTCGGCGATGGGCCCGCGCGGGAACGTGCCGACAAAGCTCGCCGTCGCCAGCCCCGATGCCTCGTGCAAACGATAGAGCTGGCCGCTCACGCTCGACCCTGATTTTTCGAGGCGCCGGAGCGTCTCCACCGTGAGCGGCTGAACGTCGCGTCGCGCCTCCGCCGCCTCGATCACGGCCATGTGCTTCTGGACCTGGCGCTCGGCCTCCTCCTTCACACGCTGGAAGAGCTCGGCGGTCTGGCGACCGACGTCGTGGTGGCGGAACGGCGCGCGGAGGAGGACCGTCTCGAGGGCGTCGCGCATCTCGGCCGCGTTGGCGAACCTCAGGTCACGATCCTTCTCGAGCGCCTTGGCGACGACCGCCTCGAGCTCGCGGTCGACGTTTCGGCGGGAGGATACGGGCGGGATCGTGCCGCTGACGAGCTTGCGGAGCGTGCTCGCGGTGCTCTCGCTGCCCATCAGGCGCTCGCCGGACAGCATCTCCCAGAGCACGATCCCCATCGCGAAGACGTCGGCGCGCGGATCGATCGGGTGGCCGAGGGCCTGCTCGGGGGACATGTACGCGACCTTGCCCTTCAGTACGCCGACCTCCGTCTCGGTCGTGGAGAGCGCGGCCTTCGCGATCCCGAAATCGCAGAGCTTCGTGTGGCCGTCGTACGTCACGAAGATGTTGTGTGGGCTCACGTCGCGATGAACGAGCCCGAGCGGCGTGCCGTCGTAGTCGCGGAGCTTGTGGGCGTGCTCGAGGCCGTTCAGGGCGTCCGCCACGACCCGCGCGCAGTAGGTCTCGTCGAGCGGCTTGTTGCGCTTGATCGACTCGCGGATGACCTTGTTGAGCGATTGCCCCTCCAGGTACTCCATCGCGATGAAGTACGCGTCGTTGTGCTCCCCGACCTCGTACGTATGGACGATGTTCGGGTGGTTCAGGCGCGCCGCGACGCGCGCCTCGTCGAGGAACATGCGGAGAAAGGAGAGATCGG
>JAAFHV010000219.1:0-9119 GCA_013297655.1 Myxococcales bacterium
GTGCTTCGGCACGTGCCACACCGTGAGGCCGCTCTTGGTCGTCACGAGCTTCGGCACCGGCGGCGTGTACGCGTCCGGCCGCGCGGGGATCGGGCGCTCGCCGAGAGGGTCGCTCGACGCCACCGTAGCGCTCGGCGAAGCGGTCGGCGCGAGCGGCAGGGCGGGCCGCGCGACGGGCGCCGCCATCGGATCGCACGCCGCGACGGCGAGCCCGGACGAGACCATCGCGACCATCGCGACGATCGGGAGCGCGAGCGTGGAACGAAGGAACCTCATTTTTTGCCTTCTTTCGCCTTCGGCGCTTCGGGAGCTTCTTTCGGGACGACGGTGAGCACGACCCGCGCGTTCGGCACGAGGGTGCTCTTCGTGACGGCCAAGATCTCCTCCGCTGTGGTCGCGGCGTAGCGCTGGAGATCTTTCTCGAGGAAGCCCGGATCGCCGGTCTCTTCTTCGTAAGCGTTGAGCAGGCTCGCGCGCTCGCGCACGCTCTCGAGGCGTGTCATCAGCGCGGTCTCGATCCCGTTCTTGGCGCGCGTCAGCTCGGCGTCGCTCATCTTGGTCTTGCGGAGCTTCTCGAGCTCCTCCGCGACGACCTTCTCGACCTTCGCGAGGTCGACCCCCGGGCGCACCGTGACGTCGATCCCGAAGCGCGAGCCGAGCGCCCCCGAGGCCTGGTAAGCGTCCACCCGTTGCGCCAATTTGTCTTTGAATACGAGCCTTTCCGTGAGGCGGCTCGCCTTCGTTCCGGCGAGCACCGAGGCGAGCACGTCGAGCTCCGCGTCGCCTTTGCCGAAGTGCTTCGGCGAGGGCCACGCGAACGTGATCCGCGAGAGCTCCACGCTGTCTTTCAGCGTCTCGCGCACCACCGTCGCGAGCGCGGGCGCGTTCGCGGGGAGCCCGGGATCGGGAGCACGCTCCGTCGCCGGCAGGCCCCCGAAGAGCTTCGTGACGAGCGCCATCGTCGCGTCGGGATCGAAGTCCCCCGCGACCACGAGCGACGCGTTCTTCGCGATGTAGTGCGAGGCGAAGAACTGCTTCACGTCGTCCACCGACGCGGCCTCGAGGTCCTCGTGCGAGCCGATGACGGGGTGGTGGTACGGGTGCCCCTCCGGGAAGAGCAGCTCCGGGAGGCGCAGCTCGGCCTTGCCGTAGGGCTGGTTTTCGCTGGTCTGGCGTCGCTCGTTGCGCACCACCTCGCGCTGCGCGTTGAGCTTCTCGAGGGTCATCAGCGGCCCGAGCGACCCGAGGCGATCGGCCTCGAGCCAAAGCAAAAGCGGGAGCGCTCCCTTGGGGCCGACGTCGTAATAGTCGGTGCGATCCTCGCTCGTCCACGCGTTGTTCCAGCCGCCCGCCGCTTCCATCCACGCATCGAACGCCTTGGTCGGCACGCGCTTCGTGCCCATGAACATGAGGTGCTCGAAGAGGTGCGCGAACCCGGTTCGTTTCGGCTGCTCGAAGCGCGAGCCGACCCGGTACGAGATGTTCGTCACGACGGTCGGCACCGCGTGATCGACGTGGAAAATCACGCGCAGCCCGTTCGGCAGCGTGGTCTTCGTGAAGGGCAAGAGCTTCGTCGCGGGCGCCTTCGCCGGGCCGGCTTCCACGGTCGCCGCCGTTGGAGGCGGTGCCCCCCCGGGCGCTTGCGCGCGAGCCTCGGGCGAAAAAATGGGTAGCAGCGCAAGCGACGCGACGAGCGCGACGAGGAACGGCCGTGCGGCCCGAGAACGAGCGGACATGGCCGGGGACGCTACCAAAAAACCAAGGGTGACACCTCTCCTGTAAGGCCGGGCCGCCTGGTGTCGTTCTCGGGCCGTGACCGCGCTCGCCCTCGCCCTCCCCCTGCCCTCCGACGCCCACCGCTCACGGTCCCCCGGCGGGGGCTTCGGGCGGCGCGCCGCCGGCGCGGGAGACGATGCGTCCACCCGAAGACGCGTGATCGCGGCCGCGTGGGACGCGCGCGGAGAGCGGGCGCTTCGTCACGCCGATCTCGGCCCGCTCGCCCTCGCCGCTCGAGAAATCGCGGCGCAAGACTTGGTGTCATCTTCCATGCGCTGCATTAGGCTCGCGGGCCTTCGGATGGTGCAGAGCTCGGGGGACGCGGAACGAGACGCCTTACGCGCGAAAGAACGCGAGCGCGACCGTCTCCTCGTGGAGCGCGCGAAGGGGGGCGACAAGAACGCCCTCGGCGAGCTGCTGCGCCTCTACGGCCCGCTCCTTTTCCGCTCGGTGCTGCTCCCGCGCCTCGGCTCCGAGGCCGCCGCCCACGACGCGCTCGCCGAAACCTACGAGAAGGTCGTCGCCAAGCTCGACGCGTTCGAGTGGCAAAACGTAGGCTTTTTCCCCTGGCTCCGTGTGGTCGCTCTCCGCGTCGCGCTCGATCACCTGCGCGCTCGGAAGCGGCTCGTCGTGTGGGAAGCGGACGACGTGCAGCGGGAGGTCGACGCCTCCGCCACCACCACCCCGCTCGACGAGCGCGTGAGCGACGTCCGCGACCGGGACGCCGTGAAAAAGAAGCTCCACGCGGCCCTCGCGGCGCTGAACCCGCGCTACGCGGAGGCGATCCGGCTCCGTGTCCTCGAAGAGGTTCCTCGCGAAGAGGTCGCCACCCGCATGGGCGTGACCCCCGCGACGTTCGACGTCTTGCTTCACCGCGCCACGGCGGCCCTCAAGAAGGCCCTCGTGGATCGCCCCGAGGGCGAAAGTGCTACGATTGCTCCAGGAAAGACCGGGAGCCCACCGAAGGAAAACCGCCATGGCTGACGCGCACCACGACGCGGCCGGGACCCCGGGCGACCTCGATCCCGACGCCCCCCCGACCGACGAAGAGCTCCGAGAGGCGAGCGCCCTCGCGGCCGCCCTCGAGGCTGGCTCGGCGGCTCCGCACGACGACGCGATGTTCCTTCGCAGCCTCGTCCATGCCCACGCGCCCGAGCGCTCCCCGCTCGACGCCGAGCGAAACGAGCGCCTCGTCGCGCGCGCGCTCGACAAGGGAAAAATCAAGGGCAACGGCCGAGTCATCCGCGTGCTCTTCGGCGGCGGAGCGGTCACGGCAGCGCTCGCGGCGGCGGCGGCGGTGGTGCTCTTTTTCGGCAATGGTCAGGTCGAAAGCGCGCCGAAGCTCGCCCAGTCGCGCTCCACCCAGGAGCTCTTCCACGAGCCGTTCCAGCGCGGCGGCGGCGAGGCAGCGGCCCGCATCGACCGCATCGCGATGGCGCGCAGCAGCGATCTCCGCGAGAACCGCTTCACGCGCTGGGGTGTGCGATGAAATTCACGATCTCTCGCTCGTCTCGCGGCGCGCGAAAAATCACGGCGCTCGTCGTCGCGCTCCTCGTCGCGGTCGGCCTCGTCGGCCTCACGGTCGCGTGCGGAAAGGGAAATCCCCGCGGCGACGACGGCGCGCCGATCGACGTCGAGACGATGGCGTACCTCTCCGAGGCGCGCTCTCTCCATCACCAGGCTGGCATCAAAGAAGACACCGGCGACTTCCCGGGAGCCATCGCGGCGATGGCCCGCCTTACGGCCGCGCAGCGACCCCACCCCGAGCGCAAGGTCCCCGAGGTCGAAGAGGTGTTGGCCGACGCGTTCGCGCGAAAAGCCGAGCTCGAGCTCCGCGCCGGCAACACGAACGATGCCCTCGCGACGGTGCAACAAGGGCTCCCCCACGCCGAATCTCCTACGTTTTTCCGCGGCCATCTCTTGGAGGTCCAGGGCCTCGTCGAGAAGGCACGTGGCGCCGCGTTCGCCGACGCGGGCAAGCCGAACGAAGCAAAAGCGGCCCGCGAGCGCGCGATTCGCTTGCTCGACGAGGCCGTAAAGGTCCAAGAAGGCGTCGTGAACGCATCGCTCGACGGAGGCGCGAAGTGAGCCGCCGCATTCGCATTCGCATTCGCCCCTCGGTCGCGGTCACCGTCGTGGCGCTCGGATCGCTCGTCGCTTGTGGCGCCGAGCGCCCCGCCCACGAGCCCAGCGCGATGGCCCCCGAGAGCGCGCGGCAACAACAAGGGGCCGCGGGGAATACGCCGCGCGGCTACCCCGCGGCACCGAGCCAAACGGCGGTCCCGCAGCCTGGCCAACCCGGCGCCGCACCGAGCGGCATGCCGTTGATCCCGGGGATGTCTCCCGCTTCTACGGCACGCTCCGAGCGAGTGCGCGCGTTTTACCAGCATGGCGTCGAGCTCGATCAAGCCGCCTCCGACTGCAAATCCGCGTGCCGCGCCCTCGGCGCGATGGACCGCGCCGCCGGTGAGCTGTGCGAAATCGACGGCCACGACGGCATCTGCAAAGACGCGGAAGGCCGCGTCCGCGACGCGCGCGACAAGGTCCGCGGAGCGTGCGGCACGTGCCCCGACGGCGTGGTGCTCGAGCGCGAAGCACCGATCCCCGGCCGCCGCTGAGATGCTCCCGCGCCGTAGCGAAGCGGAGACTGCGTCGCGCGAGCCCGCAGGCGTCGACGAACGCCTCCCCCGAGCACCGAGCCGCGATCGGCGCGGAGGCGCGAGCCGCGTCGCAGACGTGCGCGAAGGGGGCGTCTGGTCTCCCGCGCAGCACGTAAAGAACACGATCCTGTACGGGCTCGCGCGCGCGCTCCTCGCGGTCCTCGGGCCGCTCCCACGCGGCGTCCTCGTCACGCTCGGGCGCGCGCTCGGTCGCCTCGTGGGCGCCCTCGCCTCGCCGCTCCGTCGCGTCGCCCTCGCGAACGTTCGCCGCGTGCACCCGCAGCTCGAGCCGCGCGAGGCGCGGGCGCTCGTGGCGCTTACCTTCGACACCCTCGGTGCGCACCTCGGTGACACGGTCGATCTCTACGGAAAGAAAGACCTTTCCGTCACGTTTCCTCTCGCCGAGGGCGCGCGCGCGGTGCTCGACGAGGCCCTCCGAGGAGGGCGCGGGGTCGTGTTCGCGTCCGCGCACTTGGGGCCGTGGGAGCGGGTCGCGGCGTCGCTCGTCTCGGCGGGTGTGCCCCTCGTGACGTTGGCGCGCGAGGCCTACGATCCGCGCCTCACGCGCGTGCTCGTGCGGCTCCGCGAACGGCATGGGGTGCGCGCGATCTTCCGAGGCTCGAAGGGCGCCTCGTCGCGGATCGTCCGCACCCTCCGCAAGAACGAGGTCCTCGGCGCGCCGATGGATCTCGCGTCGCGGGTACCCTCCACGCAGGTCCCGTTCCTCGGTGTCCTCGCCGAGACCCCGATCGGGCCCGCGCGCATCGCGCTCCGCACGGGAGCGGCCGTGGTGGTGGGGACCTTCGCAGCGAACGGGACCGTGGCGATGTCGCGCATCGCGGCACACGATCTCCGGGTCGGCGTGGAGGGCGAGCGTGAGCTTCTGCATCGCATCAACGCCGAGCTCTCCGCGCGCATCATGGCCGCGCCGCATCATTGGCCATGGATGCACGATCGTTTTCGCCGACAAAACTCCGAGCCTGAAGGAGAATCGAGCTAAGCTTATCCGTCTAGGAGGGAGGATTCTTGGTTACCTTGGTGCCTCGCGTTCGTGCGGGCGTGGACGTTCGAAAGCTCCCACTCGATCCGACCGACGGGTTCGTGCTCACGCGGATCGACGGTCAGACGACGGTCGTCGCGATCTCGCAAATGACGGGCTTGCCCGAGTTCAGCGTGATCGCCTCGGTGGAGAAGCTCCGTGGCCTCGGCGCGGTCGACATGATCGATCCCGCGGCCCCACCGCCGAACGTGCCCGCACCCCCTCCTCCGCCGCCCCCGGTGGAGAAAAAGGCGAACTCCGGCACCGCCGGCCGCTCGCAGCGCTACCCGGAGGCCGAGCTCGCCGAAGAAGACGTCGACATCGACATGGAGCACCGCCGCCAGGTGCTCGACCTCTTCTACGACCTCGACGACCTCGATCACTACACGCTCCTCGGGCTCACCCGCGAGGCCGACAAGAAGGCCATCAAGCGCGCCTACTACGACCTCGCGGCGCGCCTCCACCCGGACCGCTTCTTCCGTAAGCGCCTCGGAAGCTTCAAGACGAAGATGGACGTCGTCTTCGCGAAGATCACGACCGCCCACGACGTGCTCACGTCGAAAGAGGGCAAAGTCGAGTACGACTCGTACCTCGGCGACGTGGTCAACACCCGCGCCCTCGAGGCTCAGCTCGCGCGAGCGCAGGAAGAGATCCAGCTCGCAAAAGAGGCCATCGAGGCGCAGGCGCAGGCCGCCGCAGCGCAGGCCCTCGCCGCCGCAGCGCTCGCTCCCGAGCCCATGCGCGCGCCGTCTCCGTCGGGCTCCGACCTCGAGCTCCGCGCGCGCCGCGAAGCGCTCGCGAGGCGTCTCGGCAAGGCCCCGTCCCCCGGCATCGCCCCGCCGCCTCCGCCCTCCCGTCCCGACGTGGGCGAGGTCGCGCGTGGGCGCTCGATGGAGGAGAACCGGGACACCGTGCGCCGCATGTACGACGATCGCCTCCAGGCGGCGAAGCGTGCGCAGGTCGGAAAATACAAGGCTCTCGGTATGGCGTCGCTCGCGGCGAACGATCCGGTCGCGGCGTCGAACGCGCTCCGCATGGCGCTCTCGTTCGACGAAACCGACACGGAGGTGCGCGCGCTCTACGAAGACGCCGAACAGCGCGCCGCGGCCATCCTGGTCGAGACCTACATGAAGGCGGCGGTCTACGAGGAGCGCAGCGAGCGTTTCGCCGAGGCGGCGCGTTCCTACGCCAAGGTCAGCCAGCTCCGCCCCCAGGACAGCGCCCCGGCCGACGCCGCGGCCCGGTGCCTCGTCGAAGCGAACGGAAACCTCCACGAGGCGGCCGACCTCGCCAAGCACGCCATCACGCTGAGCCCCCAAAACGTGAAATACCGGGTCACCCTCGCGAACGTGTACGTCGCCGCGAACTTGGTTCTCGCCGCAAAGCGCGAGCTCGAGAACGCCGCGCGGATCGATCCCAAGAGCACGCTGGTCGCCGAAATGCTGCGCCGGTTGCCCAAGCCTGCCTGAGCCAGCGCACCGCCACGCGGGAGCCTGAGGGCCCTCGCGCGAGGGAAAAACCAGGTGCTCGGTCGCGTCGGCGCGCCCGTAGCCACCCTGGGACCCTCCACGCCACGGCGGGGTCGGCGCGAGGTTTTCGGCGGCGACGAGAGCGGAAATCTGCGCAACCTTCCATCACATCAGGCATCATTGCTGACGTCTGACATCGGACTTTCGGAGAAGATGCCGCATGGACAAAGTGATTGGTATCGACCTCGGCACGACCAACTCGTGCGTGGGCATCGTGGAGAACGGCAACCCGGTCGTGATCCCGAACCGCGGTGGCTACAAAACCACGCCGTCGATGGTGGCCGTCACCGAGGCCGGGAAGCGCTTGGTCGGACATATCGCCAAACGCCAAGCCATCACGAACGCGGAGAACACGGTCTACGCCGCCAAGCGACTCATCGGTCGTAAGTGGACGTCACCGCAGGTGAAAAACGCGGTCGCCACGTCGAGCTACAAGGTGGTCGAGGGCCCCCACAACGACGTGCGCATCGTGCTCCGCGACAAGGAGTTCAGCGTCCCCGAAGTGAGCGCGATGATCCTCCAGGAGATGAAGGTCATCGCCGAGGACTACCTCGGTGAGCCGGTCTCCAAGGCGGTCATCACCGTCCCCGCGTACTTCAACGACAACCAGCGCCAAGCCACGAAGGACGCGGGCGAGATCGCCGGCCTCGAGGTCATCCGCATCATCAACGAGCCCACGTCGGCGGCCCTCTCGTACGGCTACGGCCGCAACGTCGAGAAGGTCGTCGCGGTGTACGACTTCGGCGGCGGCACGTTCGACATCTCGATCCTCGAGATCGCTGGCAACGGCGTGTTCAAGGTCATCGCCACCGCAGGCGACACCTTCCTCGGCGGCGAAGACGTGGACGCGCGCGTCATCGACTGGCTCGTGCAAGGCTTCAAGGACGAGCACGACATCGATCTTCGCCAAGATCGCATGGCCCTCCAGCGCCTCAAGGACGCGGCGGAAAAAGCCAAGTGCGAGCTCTCGGCGGTGAGCGAGGCGGAGGTGAACCTCCCCTTCATCATCACGTCGAGCCGCAACGAAGCGCTCCACCTCCAGCGCACGCTCACCCGCGTCGTGCTCGAGGAGCTGGCCGAGGATCTCATCGCTCGCACGGTGGACATCTGCCGGCAAACGCTGGAAGACGCGCGCCTCGAGAAGAACGAGGTCGAAGAGGTGCTCCTCGTCGGCGGCATGACCCGCATGCCCAAGATCCAGCAAGCGGTCGCCAAGTTCTTCGAGCGCGAGCCCTCCAAGGGCGTGCACCCGGACGAGGTCGTCGCGCTCGGCGCCGCGATCCAGGGCGCCGCCCTCGTCGACGACAAGCAGGACATGATCCTCCTCGACGTCACGCCGCACGCGCTCGGCATCATGACGTTCGGCAATTACTTCGAGGAGCTCATCCCCGCGAACACCACGGTGCCGACCCAGCGCCAGAAGATCTTCACGACGAGCCGCGACAACCAAACCGCGGTGAAAATCCTCGTCATGCAGGGCGACTCCACCAAGGCGGAGGACAACGAGCTGCTCGGCGAGTTCATCCTCACCGGCCTCCGTCGCGCGGCGAAGGGCACCGTCGAGGTCGAGGTCACCTTCGAGATCAACGCCGACGGCATCGTGTCCGTCCGCGCGAAAGATCTCGAGACCGGCCTCGAGCAGTCGATCCAGGTCACCGCCACGAGCGGCCTCACGCGCGACGAGATCAAGGCGATGATCGAGAACTCGAAAGACGAGCTCGTCGATCGCCGCACCTCGGAAGAGTTCGAGAGCGCGCGCCAAGAAGCAGAGAAGACGATCACCCAGATCGAAGAGCTCTTTCCGCAGGTGCAGCAGGTCGTCGCCTCCAGCGACTTCGGTCGCGACGCGATCGAGAAGGCGAAAGGCATCGTCGCGAAGGCCCGCCAAGCCATCGAGAAGCGCGACGCGGCCGCCGTCAAAGAGCAGCTCGAAGGGCTCATGCGGACCCACCGCATGTTCAAGGGTGTCGTCGCAAAGACCTGAAGGTCCGTCCGGACGACCAACGCCCGGACGGCCTAAAACGCTTCGACTTTCAAGGACTTAGCCGACGTCTACGCCCAAATGGAAGAAGCAGTGCTCCAGGTTCGTCGTCGCGTCTTGCAGGGCTCGAAAGC
>JAAFHV010000219.1:9129-16045 GCA_013297655.1 Myxococcales bacterium
GACCCGCGTCCTCACCCCGTTCGTGCTCGAGTGAGTTAGCCCCTCGTGAGTGACGAATCGAAAAAGCCACTCCCCGACTTCCAGATCGATCTCGATCCGGATGCCACGGCCGTGGTCGATGCTCGCTCGGTGTGGGCCGCGCTCGAGCGGGCGGAGCGCCCCTTGCCCCAAGAAGCCAAGCGCGACGTCCCCGAGGAGAGCGCGAAGGTACCGACGCCCTCCGTGAAGCCAACGCGCCCGAAAGAGGAAGAGGACCTCGATCAAGCGTGGGAAGACTCGTTCGACATGTCGGACCTCGCCGAGACACGCGAGGCCCCGGCGGCGAGCGAAGATCTCGTCCCCGAGAACAAGATCCCCACCGCGCCGCCGCCGCCAGATCACCGCATCCCCACCGCGCCGCCGCCCGAGAACAAGATCCCGACCGCACCGCCGCCGCCCACGCGACCGCGCATCGAGGAGCTCGACTCGGACCTGCTCGAAGACGACGACAGCGTGTCGGTGAGGCCACCGCCGATGCAGGTCCCACCTGCGCTCCGCGACCTCCCGCCGGAGCCGAGGCCGGCCTCCCCCTCTACGATCGTGACGCCTGCCTTCGGTGTCGCGGCGGTCGGTTCGCCGTCCGCGCCGCCGCCCTCGGAGCGGGTCGAGCCCCCCTCGCGCCGCCAGCGAGGCCCGAGCGCGGTCGAAATGGAGGACCGCTTCTCAATCGGAGATTTCGCGGGCGCGATGGAGATCGCGGAGGCGCTTTTGGCGCGCGATCCCGAGCACGAAGAAGCGAACGAGTGCCTCGAGCGAAGTCGCCTCGCGATCCGCTCCTCGTTCACGAGCAGGCTCGGTCCCCTCGATCGCGTGCCGCTCGTCGCGATCCCGCGCGAGCAGCTCCGCTGGCTCACGATCGACCACCGCGCCGGCTTCATCTTGTCGCACGTCGATGGCGTGTCGAATCTCGAGGAGATCATCGACATCAGCGGCATGCCCGAGCTCGACGCGCTCCGCATCCTCGCCGAGCTCTTGCAGCAGCGAATCATCTCGTTTCGGTGAGAGCTCCAGGCGCGCGCGGACGCGGACTGGGCTGACACGAGCGACGCACCCTCGTAGCCGCGAGGATCTCTCGTGACATAATTCGACCGTGAGCGGTTTGCGCGGGGGTGCGCTTCTCGCTACACCAAGAGGCGAGCCAATGAAGGGGCGCGGTCGAAAGCCAGTCGAGGACGAACTGTCGCGTCTTCGCCGTCGGGCCGAAGAATCGCTGAAGAAGTCGCTCGATCCGAGCGGTGTCCTTCCGCTGCTTCATCAGCTCGCGCGCGTCGCGCATCCCGCCTCGGCGGACGCCGCGTTCGCGCACCAGCAGCTCGCCGAGCTCCTCGCAGAGATCGACCCGTGGCGGTCGGCGCTGTTCGCGCGGCGCGTGATCCTTCACCACCCCGACAACGATCGCGCGTGGGCGGCGCTTGCGCTCACGCAGTCGATCTTGGAAAACTTCCGCTTTGCGCGCCGCGCGTACGAGCGCGCGCTCGAGCTGTCGCCGCGGAACCCGTCGTACGCCCACAACCTGGGTCACCTCCTCGATGTCGCGCTCCGCGATCCAGAGGCGGCGGTGGGGTGGCTCGGCCGGGCGTACCAGTGGGCAAAAAACGACCCGACGATCGCCGCGTCGTACGCGCACGCCCTCGGGCGCTCGGGCCGTTGGCGCGACGCTGCGCGTGTGCTCAAACGCGCCGTCGCTCGTGACATCGCGCGCGGCAACACCGCGGGCGCCTCATCAAGCAGCTCGCGCAGCTCGCGCGGCTCGCGTGGCTTTCACGATTCACGGAACTCGCGCGAGCTCGCCGCCCTCGGTGTGTGGGTGCAGGCGGGCCTCTCCGACGCCGAGCCCGGTAGTTTTGCGCGCCCGAGCTCTCCCGCCGTTTCCGCCCCGTTTCGTCCGGTCCGCGACCAAAAGCCCGGCCGCCGTTCGACGCTCCGCGGGTGCGCCCTTTCGAGCCAACCCGAAGCCACCACCGTCGACGAGCTCGACCGCGCGCTCCGGCAGGGTCTCAGCCGCTTGCCCTTCAGCGCCGAGCAGCGGTCACGTGCCCGGGAGCTCGCGCGCGACGCGGCCGAGCAAGCCAAGCTCTCCCCTGCGCACCTGCGCTCCGACAGCCTCGCCGCGGCCGTGGCCTACGCCATCGTGTACATCGACGAGGTCCCTCTCACCCACGCCGAGGTCGCGGCCCCGTTCCGCGTTCGTGTCGCGCAGCTCCGCGGCTGTTTCGCGGAGCTTCGAGCCGAGCTGTCCCTCGTGCGCGGCGACATGCGCTACGCGACGTAAGCGCCCGCCGCTCGAGCAGGAGGAGGAAAACGACGCGAGCCGGCGTGGCGCCGCGCGCAAGCCCTCGCGGCGACGAGCTCGAGTCGCTTCGTGGTGGCCTCGGAGCGCGATCGCGTACGCGCTCGACGGGCACGCGTCGCAGCGAAGGTGTCGAGGGCCGCAACGTAAAGATACCTTTCGGTTTTCGCTGGCGTAGGCGCAGCCGGCCGGTCACCTTGGCGCGTCACCCGGCGGGCACGACGGCGGTCTTCGGGGAACGTGCGCGGCGTGCTAACCACGCCGTCAATGCACGCGCGAAAGGCTCACGTCCTCGCTGGTCTCGCTGTGTTCACCGCGCTCGCGAGCGCCACACCAGCCGAGGCACAAGCTCCACAGCCCGCGCCCGGCGCCTCGGCTCCGAGCGCCGCGAAGGCTCCCGGTGGAGCTCCGCAGGCACCCGCGCCGGCTCCCTCGGGCGGCATTCCCGCGGCCGCTGGCCCGTCGATGCCCACGGTGAACGATCCGATGCTCGCCCCGGTGCCGGCGCCCGCGCGGCGGCTCCACAAGTGGGAGGAGGCGCTCGCGTTCATCAAGGCGCGCTCGACCGACCTGCGCACCGCCGAGATCGAGATCAACCGCGCCGAAGCCCAGTGGCGGCAGGCCCTCGCCGGCGCGCTGCCGTCGCTCAACGCGAACGGCTCGTTCACCCACCAGCTCATCACGAACGAGACGCTCCAGCCTTCGCGTAACCCCGACGGCACGATCGGCCTCGCGCCGGTCCAGTCGCCCTTTCCGAACGCAGCGAACGGGAACATCACCCTCGTCGCGCCGGTGCTCGCCACGCGGCCCTGGTACGCGATGGGCACCGCCAACCAGCAACAAGCCGTCGCGAAGCTCAACGTGGAGGACGTCAAAAGGCAAATCGCGCTCCGCGTCGCCAACGCGATGGTCGCCGTCGTCACCGCCGAGCGACTCGCAGAGCTCAACCGGGTCGGTCTTCGCAACGCGCTCGAGCGCCTCGAGCTAACGGAGCGCCGCGCGAACCTCGGCGCCGCGACGGGGCTCGACGTCATCCGCGCGAAACAAGACGCCGAGACCACGCGCACCACGATCGTGACGGGGGACGAGTCGCTCCGTCAAAGTCGGGAGGCGCTCGGCCTCGCGCTCGGCATCCCCGAGGCCGTCGGCGTCGCGCCGGACGTGCAAATCGACGGCCTCGAACAGGCGGCGATGGCCACGTGCAACCCATCGAAAAAGCTCGAAGATCGGCCCGATGTCGCGTCCGCTGGTGCGAGCATTTCGCTCGCCGAGCGAGGCCGCGGCGACGCGAAGCGGCAGTTTCTCCCGACCATCAATTTTCAGAGCACCATCTCCACGACGAGCATCAACACGGGCGCGGCCCCGAACACGACGTGGAACATTCAGGGCGTGATCCAAATCCCGATCTGGGACGGCGGCGCGCGCTACGCGAGCCTCCGCACGGCCGACGTCGAGATCGAGCGCGCGGCGCAGCGGCTCGAAGCGGTGAGGCGCCAAGCGACGATCGAGGTGACGCAGGCACGGCGAGCGGTCGACGTCGCGACCCAATCGCGCGAAGTATCGGAACGATCTCGCGATCTCGCGAAAGAGACGGACCGCCTCGTCCGCGTCGCGTACCAGGAAGGCCGCGGCACGAGCCTCGAGCTCGTGACCGCCGCGACCACCTTGCGCCAGTCCGAGATCACGCTCGCGCTCCGCGAGTTCGACGTCGTGAAGGCGCGTGTGGCCGCTGTCATCGCGCTCTCGGTCTGCAAGTACTGAGCGCGCGTCATCGAGGCTTACCGCTCGCGTCGTCGTCCGCGAGCCGCGGCGGCCCGGCGTAGGCGCGCCGCCCTGTCCGCGGGGGCCGGCGAGCTCGCCCCCGACGAAGCGCCGCGAACGTGCTGCGCGCTCAGAGATCGTCGTGCATCCAGCCTGGTCGTGCGGTGATGGAGAAGCTTCGTCCGATGCTGACGGGGGCTCCGACGAAGGGCGCCACACGGAGCGCCCGGAAGCGGCCCGCGATGCATCCACCGACCGATGTCGCTTGGAAGGGCCCGCTGTCGAGGATGGCGGATCCGACCCCGCCGTTCGGGAGGAACGTCACCATCACGTGCCCAGGACCGGAGGCGCCACCACGCGCGCACGACTGCACGTTGACCTGGAAGAGGGCCGCCTGCGCGCCTGCGCGATCGAAGGCGCGACTCACGAGCGGGACGCCGCCCCCGGTGAACGATTCGCCGCGCTCGGAGACGAGCGTCTCTTCGTAGTGCGCGTCGACGCGACCGACCACGACGCGGCTGTCGGTGAGCACGAACGGGACGCTCTTCACTTGGCCACCCGAGCTGATCTTCACGGTGCCCGAGACAGGCCGCGTGCCACGCGTGCCGCGCACGACCTCGACCACGAACGCGCCCGCCTTGGCGTTCGAGATCCCGAGCTCCTCGTGCCCGGAGGCCATCGGCGAGACCACGTGAACCCCTGGCATGCGCGAGACGAGCGACGCGCGCGCGCCGCTGGGATCGACGATCGCGAGGTCGAGATCTTCGGGGCCCTCCCACGTCGCGCTGACGACCACGTCCCCGTGCGCGCCCTCGCTCTTCTCGTTCTTGAATCGTGCGATCGCTGCCTCGAGCACGGCCCGCTTCGGTCCATTGAACGCAGCGCGGAGGCGCTCCCCCGACTTCGTACGGCCCGCCGCCTCTTCACAGAGCACCGCGCGGGCGGCCATGTCGACGTCGTCCGACGCGAGCTCCGAGGCCGCCACCCGGAGGGAGCAAGCGGCAGAATCATTCATCCTTTCATACGTTTCCGCCGCAGCTTGGGCCAGCTTGGAGGCCTCGCGGGGGGTCAGCGTGGGCGACGAGAGCGCGCCGGTGAGCACGCGCATCGCGGCTTCGCGCTCGCCCTTCCTCGCCATCAGGTCCGATCGCCAAGCCACCGCGTCGGCGTCGAGGGGATCACGCTCGTTCCACTTGGTGAGGACCGCCTCGAGCTCTTGGAGGTCGTTCGTCTGCGCGAGCAGCTTCGCGAGCTCACGATGGCGGTTTCGTTCGTCCGGCGCCGCGAGGAGCGCCGTGCGCGCGGCCGTGAGCTTCTCGGAGACCGCCGCGAGCGAGCCTTCGTGCACCTGCGCGACACGACGCCAGACGCGGCGCATCCACTCGCCGCCTCCACGACCGCGGCCGCTGTTCCAATCCGGAGCAGCGCGGCGCGCCTTCGATTCGGTCGCCGCGCCGGCGCCAGAGGGTGCGACCGGCGTGATGGGAGCGGCGGCGGGCGCCGACTGCGAGGGCGCGATGTCGAGGCTCTCTTTTTTGGGAGACGGCTCGGCGGGCGCTTTGAATCCCAAGCTGCCCAAGCCGCCCAAATTGCGGCTGTCGTCGGCTTCGTCGCCGCGACTCTTCCCTTTGTCGCTCGCCTCGGCCTTCTCCTCTGCATCCGGAGCGGCGCTCTTCGCGACGGTGCCGAGCGCGACCTCGTCGCCCGTGAAGCTCGCGTCGTGCTTCGTGCGGCCGACGCCGAAAGCTTGGAACATGGCCTCGCTCTCGAGCACCAGCAGCGACGTCGCGCGGCTCGGGACCGCGAAGCGCTTCGACAAATCGACGAGCTCCGCCTTCGCCCCGGGACCACCGACGAGCTCGCGGTCCGCGATTCGTTTCTCGGCGAAAATTCGCGGGACGAACGCGTTCGCGGGGGCGTCGGTCGCGACGAGCGCGAGGGGCACCTTTTGTTCGAACGGCTCGCCGCCGACGGTGCCGCGCAAGATCACCTCGCCCTCCACCTTGTCGCGCGTCATGCGCGCGGCGACGAGGGTCTCCCCGCCGGCACGAAGCGGCGGGAGCACCGACGGCGCGGTGTCTGCGAGGCCCTCCGGGAGCGTGAGCGTAGCGTCGCGGAGCACGGTGCCGTAAGACGCGTTGAGGACCGAGAACGCGGCTTGCGCGAGGCGCTCACCGGGCTGGTACGGGACGACGACGCCTCCCCCGCCCTTTGCGATTTCTCCGAGGAGCGCGACGTCCGCGTCGCTGCCGATCGGGACCGCCGACACTTGGGTCGCGAGCGCGGCGCCGACACGATCGTGCACCTCGGCTGCGACGCGGGTGAGGCTCTTGTGTCCCGCCGTCGCGTTGCCGCTCGAGAGCAACGTGATGCGCAGGTCGCGCGCGCCGTCGTGGCCCTGCACCTTGGACGCGGCGTCGACCGCGCCGACGAGATCCGACGCTCCGTCCGGTGTCATCGCGGAAAGGAACGCGTCCACGTCGTGCGCGGCGCCGGAGCCGGGCCCGACGAAGCCGGCCGCGAGCGGCTTGCAGCGAATGTCGCAGGCGATCACGGTGACGCGGTCGCGCCGATCCATCTCTTGCACGATTTGCGCAGCGAGCCGGCGCGCGCGCTGGAAACGCTCGCCGAACATCGAGCGACCGGTGTCGACGACGATCACCTGATCGCGCGGTCGAACGTCGGTCCACTTCGGGAGCGTGGGGCGGAGCGCGATCGTCGCGTAGTGCTCCCCCGGCTTCCCGTCGCGCGCCGCGGTGGTGAACGCATACGACGACATCGGGCTGCCCTTGTCACCGGTGCCGTACTCGATCACGAGATCGCCCG
>JAAFHV010000022.1 GCA_013297655.1 Myxococcales bacterium
ACTCCCCACGATGAGGCGAGCTTTGCCTACACGAAAGGCAATAGGCTCGTCCACGTCGACCGTTCCGATGGGTCGACGTTGCTTTACGAATACGACGCGTGCGGACAGGTGGTGGCGAAGACGCTTCGGCGCGGCGACCATAACGTCGCCACCTGGGGTTATGCCTGGAACGCCCGCGGAGAGCTTGTCCGTTTTACGACACCGAACGGCAAAGAGTGGCACTACCGCTACGACACTATCGGAAGGCGGGTGGAGAAGCGGAGTCCCACGGGAGACGTATGGCGCTATGTTTGGGCTGGCGCGGTCCTCCTCCACACCCTCAGGAACGGGGTGCTCGTCGAGACGTACGTGCACGAGCCCGGCGGCCGCTGCCCGCTCGCGCGAATCGCCGACGAGCTCCGGTACATCGTCCCGGACTCCGTAGGCGCGCCGAGTGAGGAGCTCGCCCCCGACGGGAGGCTCACGTGGATCGCGCAGAAGGGGACCTGGGGCGAAGGATTCGTGCGCACCGGCCCGACCGGAGGCGAGCCCTTCCTCGGGCAGTGGGCGGACTCCGAGAGCGGCCTTTTCTACAACTTCTTCCGGTACTACGATCCCGACCTCGGCCGGTACCTCTCGCCGGATCCCATCGATCTCCTCGGAGGGCTCAATCTTTATGTAGGTGTAACGGACCCGTTTCAAGAGGTCGATCGGTGGGGGCTTTGTCCTATCAAGGTGCCCCAACCGGGGCAGCCTCCCCAAAAACCGTGGTCGTCCGCCTCGGTCTCGCGAGCGGCGAAGCTACTCGACGCGGGCGAACACGAGGTATCCGTCGCCAGCCGAAGTGAAGCCGAAGAACTCTTTTTAGGCAAGTTCCAGGGACAAGGCTATCGGAACGTCACCGATCTTGGAAACGAACTCTTCGAAAAGAAGATGACATATCATTGGGACACGCAGTTTGGCCCCGACGGTTATCTGGTTGGACACAGCCCGACCAACCCCCACGCCACTGTGCCCCACCTTCAGCTGCATCCTAGTCGCGGCCCCATTGTCCGAATCTTTATCAGGCCGCCGTAACTTGTGAGCGAGTTCCGACATTCAGCCCGCGGTGTTACCAATGTCAAATGCCATCATCTCCGCCCTTTCTCGAGACCAGATTCTTCACCTGGCCAGCCTCGAAACCCTTACAGCCCGTGCCCGGTCGAGTCACCCAGGTCGACTCGCCTGGGTTGGCGTCGTCTCCCTTGAAGCACCGAAAACGCTGTACCTAAATACAGCACTCCCTCACGAGCTCGGTCGCCTCCGTATCACATACTTCGAGGTCGATGCCGCGCACATCAAAAGCCAGTACGATACGCACCCGGACGATCTGGTTAATGCCTCCGAGCGCGACGTTGATAATTGTGCCGGCCTTCCGGACGTTCTCGCATTGTATGGTGTCGAGGTTACTGAGCTCACGTTTAAGGGTAACACGGACTATCCGCTGTAGACGGCGTTCCTGAAGCAGGCCAACCCCGTGGGCGTTCAGCCGTCAGTACAAGGCTAGAGTGTCAACGGATAAATTCACCAGGTGGGTGAACAACGAAATGGGGCAAGACCGTACCGGTGAGTGTAGCGACGCAAGGGCCGAACCAGCAGTACGCGCATACCCCACACCCTTTGAAACGGCTCGGGTCAGCGCTCGACCAGGCGGTCACCCTTCGCCCTGAAGAGCTTGGTGCCGGCAACCACGAGCGGATCCGACGGATGTCTCGCCGGGTTCGGCAGGTTCGCCTGAGCTCGTCAGTGTTGAGGTCGGCGGCAGAACTCTGCTCGGATATGGCTGGTCAGACGGTGTAGGGTGGATGGAGAGCTACTTCGTCGAGGCGGTAGCGATGTGTATGAAATTCAGGTGTCGGCGAGTCCGTTCCTGTCGGACGATGGCAGCCAGAGCTCTGCTATTGAAGCTGCAAAGATGGCCATTCGGTTCGTTGCGCTCGAGTGACCTTGCCAAGGCGATGCGGCTCGTTTGGTCCCAGCACTCGATCCCATCGAGGCGACTGCACCTTCCGCGGCCCGCCTCCGAAAACAGGCCGTCTCCGCGAGCTCACTCGCAGAATACCCACTACCACCCCGTCTGCAAACGAATGAAGGGCGCGATTTCGCCCGCCATACGCTGATAAAGCGCGAACGTGGGGTGATACTGACACGCGCCCAGGTCGGCGTCCGACGCGGGGCTGAAGGTGAACGTCTTCACCTTCGTGTCCCCCGCTGCGACCCGCGCGGCGACGGCGTCCGCGATGCCGCCGATCATCTTCGTGCGCGCCATGTACGGCTGTCCGCCCGTGTCCACGCCGGGGTACGAGTTGGACGTGGTGGGGCTCGTTGCAGCCACGATGTGCGCGCTCGGGTTCTTCGCCCGCACCGTCACCAGGAATTGCTCGTAGGCCGCCGCGAACGCTGCCTGCGATGGCGGCGGGTCCACCTGCGGATTCGAGAGATCGGTGCCGCCAATCATGATGACCACGACGTCGGGCTGCCAACTCGTAAAATTCCAAAGCGGCGCTTGGCGCGGCGCTGTTCGCGGATACGTCACGTGGATGAGGTTCGTGTCGAGCGGGTTCTCGTTGTAAAGTACACCCGTTCCGGAGGCGGTTGGGGCGTAGTCCTCCGCGTCCAGGTTCGTCGCCAAGAGCTGAATGAGCGAGCGGCGCGCATTGTGAACCGCGCTCGTCGAACAAACGGCATCGCCACGCACGCCATCTACGCCATATCCAGATAGCGTTGAATTGCCCACGATCTCGATGTGCCGCGTCTTCCGCGGCGGGGGAGGCAACAGCACGCCGCCGTTCGGAAACGCGAACGACGAGAGCTTCAGCGTGCCGGTGAACGCTTCGGTGCGCTTGTATATCTCGATGGTGTGCTCGCCGGCGGCGAGGTTCTCCGCGAGCACCACGGTTCGTGGCGCGGTGCCCTGAATGCGAACGGCAGTCGGCGCGTTCGCGTCCACCGAGACGTCGATCCAGGTCTCGTTTACCCCGTCGCGTGCCGTGACCTCCGCGGCCGTCCCACGAAACTTCACGATCGCTCGAGAAGCGGGGTACGCGGCGGTCGCCTCCGTCGCTCCCAACTCCCAACGGCCCACGTACTGAACCGCTGGAACGGGCGGCGGCGCGCTGTCCACGCCCGCGTCTCCCGGCCCCGCGTCGCTCGCGGCGTCACCCGTGTTCGGGGAGGCATCGGCGGTCGCGTCGGCAGCCCCGTCCGCGCCCGAATCGCGGCCGACGGGCGACGCGTCCGTCGGCGCGGTCGGTACCGGTGCCGCGTCGCCCGCGGGTGGACTGCCGGCGTCCGGCCCGCCTGCATCGGGACCGGATTGAACGGACGCGCTCGAGCACGCGAGGAGCCAGAGCAGCCCCGCCGCCGTAGCAAAGGATCGCCTCATCCTTCAGGAATACCACGAAAGCAAAAAGAGGCCCGTAAACCGAGGCTACGGACAGGCTTCCGCCGCGGGCGGGGCCATGGAGTACACGCGGCCGTCGTTCGTCGCGAAGTAGAGCTTCGTGCCCGACCGAGCCACCGCGTACGTCGTGTTGTCTTGCGCCCCCGCGGTCGGGAAGAGGGCCTTCGGTGCCACCGCGCGCGTGGTGCACGTGGAGATCGCCATAGGGCCCGAAGCTCCTCCACCCCAGTATACGTAGTTGGCGTCGGCCGCGAGCGTGGGTACGAGCTCGCCAATGGTGTAGGGCAAGGGGGGCGTCGTCATCGCGGTGGCCTCTGTTGCCGCGGCTTGGCTCAGCGCGCGCCGCGCGAGGGTAGCGCTCGTCCCCGTGGCGTTGCCGACGGTAAAGAAGAGCTCCGTCGAGTTCGCGGTGAGCACAACGGTCGGCGCGTCATTGCCCACTATCGCTGTAGCGGTCGCGGGGAGCTGGGCCAAGACGGAAGACGCCACACTAGTGCCATGAACGAGCGGGCCAGACGACACTCGAATCTCGCCAGTGGTCCCGAAGGTCGCCGCGGTCGCGAACGCGCCTCGCCCGTCGGAGAGCATCGTCGCCCCGAAAACGGCGCCGCCCGGTGGCACGCTCATTCTGGCTTCTGCTGCCGTTCCGTTCGGATAAAGTGATACCGCTCCAACGTGGTAAGTGATTGGGCCCGCGGTGTTGGGGGAGGGGACGAATGCTCCTTTGACCGGCGAGAGCTTTCCGTCGATGACCAACTGCTTGGCAATCGTCTCCGACGCCACGATGTCGCGCGACGTCAGCGTGTAGCACCACAGCTTCGCCCCAGGCCCGGAGGTGCCGGCGCAGGCCGAATTGCCGACCGCCTCGATATCGGAGGGGCCGTTGCCATTGTCCGCGACTGCCGTAATCGTCGGGAGCGGCGACGTCTCGGTCGCGCTCGAAGGCCCGCGCGCGTCCAGGAACGCGAGCCCAATGCGGCCCCGCACCCAAACGCGGTCATTCGCGATGGCAAGCTTTCGCGGCGCCTGAAGCTGCGTCAGCGTGGCGAGCAATACGGGAGGAGCCGGCGGCGGCGGTGACGCGTCGGGCACAGAGCCATCGAGCGGCGTGGGTCCGCTGTCCGGTAACTCCAGCCCACTGGAGTAATATGGAGCCCGATTGGGATCCGAAGGTGCCTTGTCCCTTACCGCACCAAAGAGCCCGTTGCAGCGCGGCCTGGAGGCCATCTTGGCGTCGCAGTTGGTGGCGACGGCGATGCGGGTGGAAGCGATGGTCTTGTCGCCCACGTCGATGCGTTTGCAAACCTGGGGCGGGAACGTGAAAGTCGCAGAGGCCTCGTCGTATTTCCCGTCCCAGTCGAGGGGAACGAAACAACCCCTACCCGTGCAGCCACTCTCTTTCTCGCGCACGATCGCAAAGTTGACGGTCTTGCTCGAAGACAGACCCGCCGGAAGTGCCACTTTGCAGCCCTGGCGATCGGCCTCCTTGAGCGTTTGCTCGTTGGCAAAACAGGCGTCGACATCGAAGCACGTGCCACCCTCCGCGACGCCGTTCGCGTCGACCCCGAGCGCGCCGCCGTACACCTCCCGCACAAGATCGCCGGACGAGATCTTCTGAAGGATAGCCGTGGCGTCGACGCACTCGCCATCCGCCGAAGTCTGGCCTTGCGCACAAGGTGAGGCATATCCCGGAAAGAACGAATCGAACTCGGAGAACGAGTTGTCGCCCGGCACCGCGCGAATCCTCACGTTGCCTGGGCTGCCCGCGGTCTGCGTGGTGGGCCCGGCGCTCGCGGGTTTGTGCGTGGAGGCGAGCCACGAGAGCGGCACGCGGAGGAGCGAGAGCTGGCCGCTCGGCACGGTGGTTATCGCGTCACGCACCACCTTGAGAGTGCCATTCTTGTATCCTGCGACCCGCACGTGCACCGGAGTCGAAGCGTCGCTCGGCTGCAGGATCGAGAGCGTGCCCGGGAGCTTCGCTGGCGCCCCAGACGAAGTGGGGGTGCGAAGGCTGGTCTTTACCTCGCCTGCGACTCCCACATAGAGCCCGAGCTCGTCGAGATCGCCATCGACGACCATGTCGGTGGTGACCGCGACGATCACCGCAGTTGGCTCAGCAGAGCAAGCGACATGACCAGCACAAAGCCCTGCCGCGACGAGGGCAAGGGCACACGTCGCGCGTCGGTGAAGAATCGAGAGCGCCATAATCGAGCTTTCGTGAGTCGGGTAAAACTACGGACAGGGCTCGGCCGCGGGCGGGTCCATCGAGTAGACACGCCCATCGTTCGTAGCGAAGTAGAGCTTCGTGCCAGCGCGAGCGACCGCGTAGGTCGTGTTGTCCTGAGCGCCCGCCGTGGGGAAGAGTGCTTTCGGCGTGACTGCGCGCGCGATGCAAGTCGAGACGGCCATAGGCCCCGCCGCGCCCCCACCCCAGTAGACGTAGTTGGCGTCGGCCGCGAGACTCGTTGATCCTACGCCGCTGCCGGACGGGGCGGGGACCTGGTTGCTTGTCAGTAGTATGCCAGGGGTAGGACCGGCATCGGCGTATCGCTTTCGGAAAATTGCACCAGTGCCAGCGTCACTGAGGGTGAAGAAAGCCTCGGTCGCGTTGGTCGCGATATCTATCTGGCTCTGGTGATTGTCGTACGGTGCCGGAAAAGTCGAGAAAATACCCGTCGGCTGGTCCGCCGCAGTGAGATCATTGAGCGTAATTCTCAGCGAGGGCTCATTCGTGATGTACGCTAGAAGGAGTCGATTGAGCGGAGTGAAGGCAGCTCCCGCAACGACCGCCGGAGACGGTAGATTGAAGAGCGGGCGTGAGCTAGATACCGGAGTCTCTAGCTCGAGCTCGACCGGCGCTGCTGTGACAATCTGTCCACCATTCGAGGCGACGCCACCAACGTAGTTGATCCCTTTTGTCACGAGTGCGGAACTGAGCGTGTAACACCAGCGACCCGTCTTCTGAACGATAACATGCGAAGTACATGCGCTGTTGCCTGCTGCCGCCAGTGACACTCCGACGCCGCCCGTGTCCTGAATGCCGCCCGCCGACGGAAGCATGATTTGCTCGGGCGTGGATGGGCCCCGGGCGTCGGTGAACGCAAGGCCAATGTCACCGCGAATCCAGACTCGGTCGTTGGCAACCGCGAGCTTCCGAGGCCGCTGAAGTTGACTAAGGGTCGCCAAGAGAAGCGGCCCGGGCGGTGCCGCGTCAGGCTTGTTCGCGTCCGCTGGCCCTGCGTCCGGCAGCACTACGGGCGCCCCGTCGTTCGGATTGGGCGGCTCGGCAGAGTAATACGGGGCCCGATTGGGATCCGAAGGCCCCTTGTCTCTCACCGCACCAAAGAGCCCGTTGCAACGCGGTCGGGAGGCCATCTTGGCGTCGCAGTTGGTGGCGACGGCGATTCGGGTGGAGGCAATGGTCTTGTCTGCCGCGCCGATGCGCTTGCAGACCTGGGGCGCGAACGTAAACGTGCTGGTCCCCTCGTCGTACTTGCCATCCCAGTCGAGGGGCGCAAAACACGCTTTGCCGGTACATCCGGTAGCGTCGTTGCGCACGACTGCGAAGTTTACGGTCTTCGGCCCGGAGAGGCCCGCCGGGATGGTTACCTTGCAGTTCTGATAGTCGGCTTCTTTGAGCGTCTGTTCGTTGGCAAAACACGCCTCGACATCGAAGCACGTGCCGCCCTCGGCGACGCCGTTCGAGTCGACCCCGAGCGCGCCGCCGTATACCTCGCGGACGAGATCGCCGGACGAGATTTTCTGGAGCACGGCGGTCGCGTCGACGCACTCGCCGTCGGCCGACGTTTGCCCTTGCGCACAAGGTGAGACGTATCCCGGGAAGAACGAAGCGAACTCGGAGAAGGAGTTGTCGCCCGGCACGGCGCGAATCTTCACGTTGCCGGCGGTGCCCGCGGTCTGCGTGGTGGGCCCAGCGCCCGCGGGTTTGTGCGTGGAGGCGAGCCACGAGAGGGGCACTCGGAGGAGCGAGAGCTGGCCACTCGGCACGGTGGTAATCGCGTCGCGCACGACCTTGAGGGAGCCATTCTTGTAGCCGGCGACCCTCACGTGAATGGGCGTGGAAGCGTCGCTCGGCTGCAGGATCGAGAGCGTGCCGGGAAGCTTCGCCGGCTGGTCGGCGGAAGTGGGCGTACGAAGGCTCGTCTTAATCTCGCCTGCGACACCTACGTAGAGGCCAAGCTCGTCCAAGTCGCCATCGACGACCATGTCGGTCGTCACCGCGACGATGACCGCCGTAGGCTCGCGAGAGCAAGCCACGTGGCCGGCGCACAATCCTGCCGCGACGAGGGCAAGGGCACACGTCGCGCGTCGGTGAAGAATCGGGAGCGCCATGATCGAGCTTTCGTGAGTCGGGTGGAACTACGGACAGGGCTCAGCCGCGGGCGGGTCCATCGAGTAGACACGCCCATCGTTCGTAGCGAAAAAGAGCTTCGTGCCAGCACGAGCGACCGCGTAGGTGGTGTTGTCTTGCGCGCCCGCCGTGGGGAAGAGGGCTTTCGCGGTGACGGGTCTCGTCTTGCATGTGGAAATGGCCATTGGGCCCATAGAGCCCCCGCCCCAGTAGACGAAGTTGTCGTCCGCGGCTAGCCCTGCACTCACGTCTCCGGTTGTGTACGGTACCGAAGTCGACGTCACTATTGCGAGCAGCGCGGCGGTGGTGTCGGCCAGTCCTCTTCTTGCGATAGCGCCAGTAAGAGTTGTTGGATCGCTCAACGCGCAGAAGGCCTCTGTCGCGTTGCTCGTGCAGCCCACCCGTCCGGTAAAGGCTCGATACCCGGTTGGCGCTGCGCCGTACGGAGATGCCGGCACATTCACGCCTGCTGTCACAGCGGCGGCGGTGATGGCGACGCTGGACATTCCAGTCGAGAACGTGATCGATACGACCGCTCGACCTGTGGCCGTGGAGTGAATGCCGTTGAGGCCGCCGTTGACGGGTAGTTGGATCGACCCTTCAGTGAAGCCAATGCTGAAGAACTGACCGCTCGGGTAGACGTATCCCAACTGCGAATCAAAAGAGAATAGTCCGATCATCCCATCAGGGACTTCTCGTGTGACCCCCGGAACAGTCAGATTGTAACACCAGATATGCCCAGGCGTACCCAGCGATCCGGCACACGCTTCGTTCCCCCTCAGTACGAGGTCGACTTGCTTTGTTCCATCATCCGCTGCGTTGCCCGCGATGGCAGGGAGTGGCGCAAACTGAGCCGGAGCTGCTGGTCCTCGCGCGTCGACAAAACCGAGGCCCACCGCGCCTCGCACCCAAAGCCGATCGTTGGCAACCGCGAGCTTTCGAGGCCGCTGAACTTGAGTGAGCGTTGCCAATAGCATCGGCCCGGGCGGCGCGGCATCCGCCGCGTCCGGCGTACTCACGTCCGGCGGGGACCCATCCGGTAGCGCTACGGGCGCCCCGTCGTTCGGATTGGGGTCCTCGCCCGAATAATACGGAGCCCGATTGGGATCCGAAGGCGCCTTGTCCCTCACTGCACCAAAGAGCCCATTGCAGCGCGGCCTGGATGCGATCTTGGCGTCGCAGTTGGTGGCGACGGCGATGCGCGTGGAGGCGATGGTCTTGTCTGCCGCGCCGATGCGCTTGCAGACCTGAGGCGCGAACGTAAACGTGCTGGTACCCTCGTCGTACTTGCCATCCCAGTCGAGGGGCGCAAAACACGCTTTGCCGGTGCACCCGGAAGCGACGTCGCGCACGACTGCGAAGTTTACGGTCTTCGGCCCGGAGAGGCCCGCCGGAATCGTTACCTTGCAGTTCTGGTAGTCGGCCTGTTTGAGCGTCTGCTCGTTGGCAAAACACGTCTCGACATCGAAGCATGTGCCACCCTCGGCGACGCCGTTCGCGTCGACCCCGAGCGCGCCGCCGTACACCTCGCGGACGAGATCGCCGGACGAGACCTTCTGAAGGATAGCCGTGGCATCGACGCACTCGCCATCGGCCGAAGTCTGGCCTTGCGCACACGGTGAGACGTATCCCGGAAAGAACGAATCGAACTCGGAGAACGAGTTGTCGCCCGGCACCGCGCGAATCTTCACGTTGCCGGCGGTGCCCGCGGTCTGCGTGGTGGGCCCAGCGCCCGCGGGTTTGTGCGTGGCGGCGAGCCACGAGAGGGGCACGCGGAGGAGCGAGAGCTGGCCACTCGGCACGGTGGTTATCGCGTCGCGCACGACCTTGAGGGAGCCATTCTTGTAGCCGGCGACCCTCACGTGAATGGGCGTGGAAGCGTCGCTCGGCTGCAGGATGGAGAGCGTGCCGGGAAGCTTCGCCGGCTGGTCGGCGGAAGTGGGCGTACGAAGGCTCGTCTTGATCTCGCCTGCCACACCCACGTAGAGCCCGAGCTCATCCAAGTCGCCATCGACGACCATGTCGGTCGTGACCGCCACGATCACGGCCGTAGGCTCGCGAGAGCACGCCACGTGACCCGCACACAGCGCGGCGACCGAAAGCACCGCCGCCGAACCAAGGACCTTCCGACTAAGCAAAGATCGCATCGAAATATCCTCAGAACCTGTAGGCCGTGTTCACGATGTTTGGCGGCAACGAGCCGCCAGGTACGCCATCTTCGCGGCCCGGCTTTGCAGCAAAATAGATGCCCGTGGTAGCCCCCGCCGCGGCGACCACGCCGACGCCGACGAGCACCCACGGGATGATGCTGCCCTTCTTCTCCTCGAGCGTGACTTGCAAGTCGCGATTCTCGTGATCGCGCAGGGCGACCTCTTTTTCGTAGGCCACCTTGCCGGGCGCAGTGACCTTCACGCTGTGGCCGCCGCTCTTCACCGTGCCGCGAAACGACCCCGTTCCCACGACCTTCCCGTCGAGCGCGATCGTGTCCGAAGCACCCGCGCGAATCGCGAGCTGCGCCTCGTGCACGAGCGGCTTCAACTCGATGGGCACCTCGACCGTTCCGCGGCCGGGGCCGGAGACCTTGGTTTGCAGATCGGCGAAGTCGTCCTTCTTGGCGACGACGGTGTGCTCGCCCACGTTCACCAAGAGCGGCTTCTCCGGGCTGCCAACGACCTCGCCGTCGATCGATATCGAAGCGCCCGTGGTCTTCACGACGAACTTGAGCGTGGTCGTGAGCGAAGCAAGGCCTTCTTCGATGTTCTTCGCGTCTTGAATGTCGCTCTCGGCGAGGAGGCCCTTGCCTTCTTCGATATACCGCCGAACCAGGGTGAGCGATTTGCCGTAGTGCTGGAGGTTCTTCTCGCACGTGGCCATGTTCCAAAGGAGACGCGGGTCCGGGAACTTGAAGTGCGCGGCCTCGAACTTCGCGAGCGCCCCTTTGAAGTCGTTGTTCCGCACGAGCACGATCGCGTCGTCGTATTCGGCTTTTGCCTCTTTGGGCAGCGTCTCGGCGAGCGAGCGCATCTTCCCGCCGGTGCTCGGCGCGGCAGCGGCCGGGGCAGCCGCGGCGGCGGCGGGCGCCTTTGGGCCGTGTTTTTGCGCGCTGGCGCTGGTGGAGAGAAGCATAACTGTGGCGGCGATCGCGAAGCCGCGGCCGGCGAATTTGAGGTTGCGTGTGCCGAGTGCCAGTGTCGTCATTTGATGATCATGTCGTTAGCAGTGGGCTTTTTGGGTTGCCCGGTGGGGGCCTGTTGGGCCGGAGTAACTACCGTAGGCGGCGTCACGGTCGGGGGGGAGGGCTTGGCCGCGGGGGTCGCTGGCGGTGTCGGTGTGGTTGCGGCGGGCGGGTGCGCTGGACCGGCGTGGCTCGCTGCCTTCGCCCCGGCGTCGACGCTCGCGGCCTGTTCGGGAGCGTGCGGCGGCGGAGGCACCGGCACTGGCGCTGCGGCAACCGTGCTCGCGCTCGCTGTTTGAGCTGGCGCCGAGGTGGCTGCGGGAGAGCTGCTCGCCCCTGCGCTCGGACCACTCCGCACGAGGAAAATCGCAGCGCCCACGCCCACCAGCGCGAGCGCCACCGCGGCGCCGACGGCCATCGCCGGAAGGAAGGGGGAGCGAGGCGGCGCCCCGCCGGTGCTGGAGAACGCCGGAGCGAGCACCACCGGACCTGCCGCTGCGCCCGTGCTCGAGCTCGGAGCAGAAGAGCCTCCCTGCGCCGCAGGCGGGATGAGCGCCGGACCAAGCGGCGCCGTCGCCGCGCGAAGTGCAGGCCCGGGCGCGGGCTGAGCGGAGCCGATCACCTGGAGGGGAGCGCCGCCTTGCGCTGCCGCGCCACGTTTCATCACGTCGACGTTCAGCGTCCCGAGCTGGTCCATCCCCGGAGCGACGAGGCGCATGATGCGCGTCGCCCGCTCCCTCGCGGTCTCCGTCCCGACGACCCCCGCGAGATCCATCGCGAGCTCGCCGATATCCACGTAGCGCTGCGACGGGTCCCTTTGTGTGCATAGTGCAACAACGCGCCGAACGAGCGGCGGAGCATCTGGCCGAAGCTGCTCTACCGGTACGAGCGATCCCTCCATCACCCGCGCGATGACCTCCGGACCAGTGGTGCCGGGGAAGGGATAATTCTGAGTTACCAGCTCGTAAAAAGTGACGCCCAAGGCCCAAATGTCGGTTCGTTCGTCGCAGTGACGAGCGTCGCGCATTTGCTCGGGCGCCATATAGGGAATAGACCCGAAGCTGGTTTGGGTCTGCGTGATACCGGCGGCCGAGTCTTCGAGCATCTTGCTGATGCCGAAGTCGAGCACCTTCACCATCTCGGAGCCGTCGGGCCGAGCGGCGAGGAACAGATTGCTCGGCTTGAGGTCGCGGTGAATGATGCGCATCGAGTGCGCCTCACCGATCGCCTCGCACGCCTCGAGCACGTAGGCAGCGGCCTGACGAAAGTCGAGCCGCCCGAGGCGAGTGAGCCTCTCGGAGAGGTCTTCTCCCTCGAGATACTCCATCACCATGAACGGCGTACCGTCCTCGAGCTCGTCCACGTCGGTGACCTTCGCGACGTGATCGCCGCGAATTTTGGCCGCCGCGCGCGCCTCCAGCGCAAAGCGCTTTACCAGGTCTTTTCGCTTTGCCGTCTCCGGGCGAAGGAATTTGAGGGCCACCCGCTGGTCGAGCTGGAGGTGCGTCGCGAGCGCGACGTACCCCATGCCCCCCGCCCCGAGCAGTCTATCGAGCCGATACTTCCGAGCGACCACCTGCCCCACCTCGAGCGGAGCGGGCTGCGCGTCCTGCTCCTCCGGCATGATGGACGCGCGAGGCTGCGGATTCCCTGATTGGGAGGGATATCCGGGAATGGAGGGGGGATTGGACTTGTCGCTCACGTGGGCATGCTTTGCTGGCGCGCTCCCGGAGAGTCGTGTCGAGAGACTACCATGATGACTCCGTCGACCCGAAGGATGTCTGTCGGCTTGGCTTATAAGGCGAGGATGTCGGCAGCCGCGGCGGGCGTCGCGGCTGGAATCGTGGCGCCACCCTCACTCATCGCGGCGGGGCTCGTGCCCGCGGTGTCGTGAAAGAGTTGAGAGTCCACCACGACCGCCTTCGCGTTTGCGTCGTTGGCGATAGCGACGGATGGCCCGCCCGCCCCGTGCCCGCTAATCCCAGCGGGGCGCCCGGGCTGTCCCGCGGCCGCGCACGGGAAGCACATTGCCGAGGGCGGGTCAGCTGCGGGTTGTCCGCTGGTTGGGGGGGTACTGAATGTACCACGTCCACCGTTACCGCCCTTCATGCTTCGGAGGGTCATTTTCTCGAATCGAACTGGGCTACGAACGAGCAATGCCGCGGTGCTCGCTCCTCCGCCCGTCCCCGCCGTTCCGGCGAGGCCTGCGCAGCCGCCCGCACCCCCCCCCCCGTTCCATCCCCAGGTGACCCCCGAAAGTGCCGGACCCGGTTCACTCAAAACGTTCGGGGTGCCGCCCTTTCCGGCCTGACCCAACGAGCCGTCCGTGCCCTTCACGCCGTCGCCCCGCACGAAGCCCGTGGCTGAGAATTCTCCCCCAGCTGACGACGATCCCGGCACTCCCGGACCGCCACCGGGCGTGCCATCCAAACCTGCAGTGCCGAACACGATGGCGGCGTTGCTGTTGGGTCTAAACACTGTCGAGCTGCCGCCGTAGCCACCGCTCGACAGCGGGCCCGACGCTACCCCCTGGTAGCACTGAATCCGCCCGCCGGGCTGGCCTCCTCGTTGCGAGTACGATGTTTCGCTGCAGCGAACATTGGTGTTGTTGCGGAAACATTCTGCTGGTGCCGCAGCCCCTTGAACTGGGGATACCAGCACTTGCGAAAATGGTGTCGGCGAAATGCCGTCGGTGCCGTTCCTTCCCGCGCCTGCCTCGAGTTTCCCCAGCGTCATGGTGAGGCCGGGCGAATCAACGGCCAATAGCGCGATACTCGACGGTTCGGTTTCGGTTCCGGCGGGCGCAATCACCTCGAGACCATCGACGCGCGTTGCGGTGGCGATCGCCTGTGCGGTCACTGCCGGGCTGGTCGGCGATACCACGGTGGTCCGTGCTTCCGAGATCTCCCACTTGCTCGGGTCAACACACTTAAGGTTTCCGATGATCGACACTCCGTTTCGGAGGATGACGGCCTCTGGGTACGTTCCGGCGCACACGTAAAGGCGCTTCTTCACCGTCTCGGCTTTGTCGAGACCCTCCGAAATCGTGGTGAACGGCTTCGCTCGCGTTCCGTCGCCGCCTGCAGCCGCACCCTTGGAAACGAAGATCCCGAAATCGTCGGTCACCTCGTCCTGCTTCGCGGGCGGTGGCGGCGGCAACCCCACCAGCTCGCCGGCATCCGCAGCATCACCCCCCGCTTCGACCGGGGGCGGCGGGGGCGGGGTCGTGCTCGTCGGCGCCGACCCGTCGGGGATGGCCGGCATCTCTGCCGTATCCGACCCGCAGGCCACCCCGATGCTCCCAACCAAAAGAACAAGAAGACTCGAAGCGACCACGGTGCGTTTGCGCGTTGTCATCGCCTTTCCATTGGCGTCTGGAACGCGCGTCCGCAAGCAAAAACTAGGCGCCAGACACGAGATTTTCTCCACGACCGGAGGTGCGCCAGAGTTGGCGCGCCACATTTGGCGTAGGGTCACATGGTGTCACGAGCGAGATAATTTCGGAGAATGCCAAGAGAGTCGCGCTCTTCGCGTCACCCGAGCCTCAGAGCCTACCACGCGACCTCGCTGCGTCCAGCGTCAACGACGGGGGGCTTGGCCCACAGGAGAGCTCTTCGTACGGAACCTAAACATCCCGTAAGGTCCGCGTTGACAGCGCGCCTCGCACCTTGCAACGCCCTCACTGCAGAGGCTCATTTTGTGCCCCTGGCGTCGCGAGGAGCCGTTCGTCGCCCTCGGACCTCCCTCCCGACCGGACGAGCGCGGCTCGTTGGGGCGGGACGATGGACCGTGGCACGCTGGGGGCGTGCCGGCGGGTCCGCGTCGCGCCTGACCCCGGTCGGCAGCGACGTCTCGCGCATCGTCGCCGGGCGTCGGCTGACACGCTCGCGCCGCGCGGGCACGATCGCAGGCAAGGCCACGCGTCGGCTGATCGACCGTCCGTGGCGCGTCCGCGTGGCGTGACGCGCTGCTCGTGTTGCTTTTTTTTGCCCGTAAAACCACGACGAATCGCGGGATCTACGCCACGAACCGACCCGTCCCGGCGTGGCCGTGTACCGTGCCTCGATGCTGACCCGTTCCATCCGCTCCGGCATCCTCGACGTCGAGTACTCCCGCGAGCATTCCACCTCGACCGCCTCGAATCGCGACACGGTGCCCGAGCTCCCCAGCGAGGCGTACTTCGTCCCCGGCGAAGCGTGGAAAAAAGGGCAGTGGGTCCGCCTCGTGTTCGAGAAGACCGGTCGCGGCAAGGCCCTCCAGTTCATCTGCGTCGGCACCCTCGTCTCCGCCAGCGACTCCGAGGCCACGGTCGAGCGTGTGCTGTACGAACGCGGCAATGCTCCCGATGACTTTGCGCTCCACCATTGGCGCGCCATCGTAAAAAAAGAAGGCGACGATTGGAACGTGACCGAGCTCACCGGCGAGCGTGATCACGAAAAGGCCATTGCCCTCGTGCGCGTCGCGATCACCAAAGGCAACTTGGCCGACGTTGAGGAGATCCTCGATGGCGGACTCCCACTCGAACATGCCCTCGGCCACGACGGCACGCCGCTCGTCCTCGCCGCGAAACAAGGCCAAGACGCGATCGTCAAAATGCTCCTCGCGCGCGGCGCGAGCGTGAACGCGCGGTCTTCGGCGGGGGCCCTCTACGAAGTGGCGCGGCGCGGAAAAGCGAGCCTCGAGCTGCTCGCGGTGCTCCGAACCGCCGGCGCGACCACTCCCGAAGAGATCGCGCTCGCAGCCGCTCCCGTGGTGCCGTTTCCGGTCGGCGCCGAAGTGAGGCACCCCAAGTTCGGCGCTGGCACCATCGTCGTGAGCGAGGGCACCGGCGAGGCCCTCAAAGTGACCGTCAAGTTCGAGGACGGCACGTCACGAGCGCTCCTCGCGAAGTACCTCGCGTCCTGAAAAAGGTCTCGCAGCTAGCAGCAGTAGGACTCGTCCCTCGTCAGGGACTTGCGGCCCTGTAGCGTCGTCGTCGCGCCTCGCACGGCTCGCAACTCGGCGAAAATCCTCGGTCATTGAGCGGTTCGGTGCTCTCGGTGCGCAGCGCTCCGTTCCTCGTAACGGGTAATCGGCCGGCTGCGGGGGAGGTCGGTTGCGGGCACGAAATGCTGCGCTGCACGACCTCTGGCAGCGCAGCCTATCGGCCGAAGAGCGGCGTCAGCACGAGCGCCACGACCAGCCCGAGTAGCCCGAGCGACGCGCCGCCGACTCCGGCTCCTACTGCCCAGTAATGCGTGAACCGCGGCACGAACGCCTGCATCGCGGCGCTCGACCGCGCGGTGCGCTCGCGGAGCTCAGTCGTCTCGTCGGCGAGCACGGCCTCGCGCTCGTTTACGATGTTCGCGTCGAGGAGGCTCGTGGTCGCGCAATACGCGCAGGTGGCGACCCCGCCCCAAACCCCCGGAAGCGCCGCGCCACAGCAGCGGCACCGGGCCGGCGAGCCCGGAACGAGCGGTGGCTTGGCGCGCCGGAACGACTCGAGGTGCCCGCGAAGTATGCGCCATGCACGGATGTACCCGGCGGTGCTCCCCACGATCAGCCCGAGGGAGAAACCCGACATGCCAAATACGCTGCGGAGTACCTCGCCCCGCGTCGCCGCGTCGATGGTGTCGCCAGCGGCGTGGAGCGACCATAGCGAGGAGCCGATTCCCCGCAGGACCTGAAAGAGGATCATGATCACGCCGAATCCGAGCGGCATGAGGTGGCGCCGGAGCGTACCCTCGGCCAGCGCGACGAGCGGAGCCTCCGCGGCCGTGACCGCCTCGCGAAGCCGCCGAAGACGCTCTTCCGACTGCTGAAGATGAGCTTCCGCTACTTGCTTGGAGGCGCCACACGCCGGACACGACCAAGCGCCGGCCCCGGCCCTCTGCATCGGCGAGCCGCAGGCGCCGCAGTACACGAGCTTCGAGCCGCTCTCGAGAGAGCTGCGTCCAGCGGCGCCTTGTCCATGAACCATCGCCTGAGGATCGAGCTCGGGCATGTCGGGCGCAAGAAGGTGGGGTCCGGCTCAACAACGACCGCGACGGCTCTTTGCTTCAAAAGCGTCACTGCGCAGGAGAAGCGTCACTGCCCCAGAATTCGGCGCCAAGGCGAAGCGACTACGCCGATCGTGCTCGTCGCGTCCGCCTCCCTTGGGCCGAAATTTGGCTTCGCCCCGAGACCCCTCAGCGGGACCTCGCCGCCGACCTACATGCGAATGCCGCGCAGACGCTCCGATAGGGCCATTCCGGTTCGGACGAGGCTCGGGTACGTGTTCGGGAAGAGCCGCACCATCGCCTGAATCAAGCGTGCGTCGGGGCCGACGAGGATGCGCGCGTCGTTGCGCATGACACCCTTCCAGATGATCTCGGCCGCGCGCTCGGACGTGGTGCCCGCGAGCTGCTCGAACTTCTTTGCCGTCTCTTCCGTGGTGGTGGCCTCGCCATTGGCCGTTTGGTAGTGGCGGCCATTGGCCACGATGCCGGTCTTGATACCGCCGGGGCACACCACCGACACGTGAATACGCGAGCCTTCGAGCTCCTGCGCGAGGGCCTCCGTGAAGCCGCGGACCGCGAATTTGCTCGCGTTGTACGCCGATTGACCGGGCACGCCGATGAGCCCGAACACACTCGAGATGTTCACGACGTGGCCTTCGTCGCGGGTCTTCATCTGCGGGAGGAACGCCTCGGTGCCGCGGACCACGCCCCAAAAGTTGATATCCATGAGCCAGGCGAAATCTTCGCGCTTCATGGAGCCGACCGCGTCCGAGAGCGAGACGCCGGCGTTGTTCACGACCACGTGCGCGCCGCCCATCTTGCTCTGCACGAGATCGGCGAAGGCGCCCACCTCGTCGTCGCTTCGGACGTCGACCTGACGCACGAGGATGCGGCCCGGGGTCACGTCGGCGAGCCTTCGCGTCTCTTCGACCGCGGGAAGGTTCCAATCGGAGAGGGCCACGTTGGCCCCTTGCTTCAGCGCCGAGAGGGCCAACGCGCGGCCAATCCCAGAGCCTGCTCCAGTGATCACGACAACCTTGTGTTCCAGTGTCTTCACGGCTTTATCTCCCGGCGCGACCATACCTCAGCGGGCGCTCCGCGTGGGGCAAAAGCCCGGTCACGCTGCTTCTTCGGCGCGCGCTGCGTCGGCTCCTTCGCGGTCGTAACCGAGGCGCTCCCGAGCCCGCGCGAGCGCCTCGCTGGGATCGCGGTCCCACGGGTGGAAGTCCCTCCGGAAATAGTCGAGGTAGGCGGGCACGAGGCGCCGAAACCAGCCTGGTTTGCCCCACATCGTCCACGCTCCGCGCAGGTTCGAGAGCAGCCCGCCGGCGTTCGGATCGGTCTTCATGAGGTGCCGCTTCATCCAGGCGACGTGGGTCATGAAGCGGAACGTGACGAGCGCCATCACGAAGACGCGGCGAGGATAGTTGCCACTCACCGTCTGATAGACATCGAACGCGACCGCCTTGTGCTCCGTCTCTTCGACGGCGTGCCACAGCCACAAGCGCGCCATGTTCGGATCGAAGTCGGCGATGAGCTCCGGCTCGGTGAGGAGCTGCTCTGCCATGATCGCGGTGAAGTGCTCGAGCGCGCAGGTGACGGCGAGGCGCCCGATCGGGGGCACCTTTTTTCCGAGCGCGATGCGCGCCTTCACGCTCGCGTCGAGCGCCGCCATGTCGAACCCGTGCGAAGCGATCCACGCGTTGAATTCTTCGTGCGCCTTGGCGTGGCTCTCCTCCTGCGCCAAAAACCTCGCGATCTCTTTTCGTAGCGCAGGATCCCGGATCTCTTTTCGGTAGTGTGCGACGGACTCGACGAACATTCGCTCGCCATCCGGGAAGGCGGCGGAGAGCGCGTGCAGGAGGTGGGTGAGCGAGGGCTCGCCCTTTAGCCAATACGGGCGCTCCTCGGCATACGAGAACGACGGCTTTCGCACCGGCATCGGACGTGGCGAACGTTCTGACGTCATGATCGGCTCCAACGGCGTAATTTGGCGCAACCTCGGCTCGGCGGCAACCTCGGACTACGCGGCGCGCGCGTGTGCCTCGCGCCCCTCGGGATCGAACCCGAGCGCGGCGCGCGCTCGCCTCAAGAGCGCCGAGGAGTCACGATCCCAAGGGTGGAACCCGGGCCGAAAGTAGTCGAGATAGCCAGGGATCAAGCGGCGGAACCAGCCCTCCCGGCCCCACATGACGTCGATCCCGGATAGCCAATGACGAAACCCCTGCGCGCCCGGATCGCGGCGCACGAGGTCGTTCTTCATGTGGTTGATCGCGAGGAGGAAGAACACGGTGACCCCGGCCATCACGGCGACACGGGTGGCGTACTTCCCGCCGGTGGCCTCGTACACGTCGAACGCGACCGCCTTGTGCTCCGATTCTTCGATCGCGTGCCAGGCCCAGAGCTTGCGAATGCTGGGCTCGAACTTCTCCAAGAGCTCCGGATGCTCGAGGAGCTGCTCGGCCAAGAGCGACGTGAAATGCTCGAGCGCGCAGGTGACGGCGAGCTGGGCGCGGGGCGGTAGCGTGCGCCCCCGATTCAAGAGGAAGAGCACCACGCTCTCCTCCAAGTGCTTCGTCTCTACGCCATTGTCCGCGAGCCACGCGTTGAACGCGACGTGCTCTCGCGTGTGCGCGGCCTCCTGCCCCAAGAAACGCGCCACCTCCTGCCGGAGCGCGGGATCGGTAATGCGCTTTCGGTAGTGCGCGACCGAGTCCATGAAGAACTTTTCGCCCTCGGGGAACGCCGCCGAGAGCGCGTTCATCACGTGGGTGACTTGTGGGTTGCCGCCGAACCAATAGCGCGTCGCTGCGTAGGCGAGGTCCACCCGGCGGACGGGCATGGGGCGGGGCGCACGAGGGGAGGCCGCTCGAATCATGCGCTCCATTGTGTACCCTGCTGACGAAGAGTCAATAGGTTGTTGAGCGAGAGTCAGTAGGACGTGCCGGACGAGCAAGCGACGCGAAGCGAGACTATTTTTTGCGCTTCTTGAGCTTGTCCTCGGCCACCCCGAGGAAACGCTGGGCGCTGCGAACCGCGGCGACGGCGCCCTTCGCGACGAGGCTCTCCCACGACGTCGCGACGTGCGCGACGCAGGTGGTGAAGGTGGCGAGCGCGAGCTCGAGCGGCTCCTCGAGGGGCACGTCGTCGCGCGCGGCCCACTCGAGGCTCAGGGCCTCCACGAACCCAATCCAGCCCCGCAGCGCGAGCACGAGGCGCGGATCGTCTTTCTCGACGAATGGCAACTTCGCGATGATGCGATCGAGCAAGCGTTGCCGGGTCCGCTCCAAGATCTTGGCGATCTCCCCGCTGCTCCTCCCGCGCATGAGGGCGACGAAGCCTCCGCGGTGTGTCTCCACGTATTGCAGATAGGCGCGTACGCCTTGAGAGAGCATCTCGGCGGGTGGCAGGCTCTCGTCCGGCGCCGTCATCTCGAGGAGCTTCTCGGCCGCTTCCTCTACACACGCGCTGAAGAAATCCTTCTTCGTGGGGAAGTAGTGGTAAATCAGGCCCTTCGAGATCGCGAGCTGCTTCGCGACGTCGTCGAGGCTCACCTCGTCGTAGTCGGTCGACGAGAACATCTGCATTCCGAGGGCGAGGAGCTGCGCGCGCCTCTCGTCCACCTCGAGCCGAACGCGTACTGGCTTGTCGAGCGATGTCTTCTTCGCGGCGGCCTTTGCTTTTGCCATCAGATCCCTTCGAAGTAGCGCTCGAGCTCCCAATCGGTGACGGCGCGCTCGTATTGGCGAATTTCCCACTCCCGGGTGCGCACGTAGTGGTCCACGAACGTTTCGCCGAGGAGCGCTCGTGCCGTGTTGCTCGCTTCGAGGCGCGCCGTCGCGTCGCGCAGGCTGCGCGGCAAAACAAGGGATGGATCGCGCCCTCCGGAGGCGTCGCCCTTGGATGCCGCGGGGGCGACCAGCTTCTCGCGAATGCCATGAAGGCCGGCGGCGAGACACGTCGCGATCGCGATATACGGGTTCATGTCGGCCGCGGTTTGTCGGTACTCGAGGCGTGTACCAGAGGCGCCGCCGGAGATCGCGCGAATGGCGCAGGTGCGGTTCTCGATACCCCACGTCGCGGTGAGGGGAGCCCACACGCCGGGCACGTAGCGCTTGTAGGCGTTCACGGTCGGGGCATAAAGCGCCGTGAGCTCGGGCATGAGCGCGATTTGACCGGCGAGGTAGTGTCTTGCCGTGTCGCTGAGGTCGCCCTCGGCGCCTTGTTGGAAGAAGACGTTGCTCTTTTGGCCCGCGGCGTCCTCGCTCCAAAGCGATTGATGCAAGTGCCCACTCGAGCCGGGGAGCTGCGCGTTCCATTTGGCCATGAACGTGGGCATGAGCCCGTGGCGATGGGCGATCTCTTTGGCCTGCGTCTTGAACAGGGCGGCTTTGTCGGCCATGCGAATCGCGGCGTCGTACTCCAGCGCGACCTCGTACACGCCGGGGCCGGTCTCGGTGTGGAGGCCCTCGATCGGGATGTCGAACGCGGCGCTCTCGTTCCACAGCGCCTCGCAAAAGGCCTTGTTCTCCGCGGTGCGGAGCCACGAATAGCCGAACATCCCGGGGGAGAGGGGAGTGAGCTTTTTGTAGCCCTTCTCGCGCACGGACTCGGGAGTCTCTTTGAAGACGAAGAACTCGAGCTCTGCCGCGAACGTGGCGGAGTAGCCCATCGCCTTGGCGTCGCGGAGCACCTTCTTCAGGAGGCCGCGCGGACAGGCGGGGTGCGCGGCGCCCTCTTTTGTCACGAAATCGAGGAGAAATGCGGCCGTATCGGGCTCGTTTGGCAAGATTCGGAACGTGTCGAGGTCGAGCGTCGCGTGGGTATCGGGGTATCCCGAGTCCCAGCCGGTGACCTTCACGTTGTCATAAAGGACGTCGTGCATGTCCCAGCCGAAGATGACGTCGCAGAAGCCGAAGCCGCCCTTCAGCGCGCTCTCGAACTTGGCGAGCGATACGTACTTTCCGCGCAAGATCCCGTCGATGTCGAAACCACCGACCTTGACCTTCTTGATGCCCTTCTTGCGGAACGCCTCGAGGATTTCTGTGGGGCTCATGGAAGCCCGAGCGTACGAGACTCGCGCGCGGAGGTGCGGGAAATCCCTAGGAATGACGCGCCGCCCCTCGGGATTCGGCAGCGTCAGGGGACCAGATCGCTCACTTCGAGGGCGCCGTGGGTGAGCACCATCCGCCGCACGAGCTGCGACACGACAGGGTCGTCCTTCGCGACGTAGGGCCGCACCTCGTCGAGGGCCTTCGAGAGGTTCTCACGCTCGCCCACCGCGCCGATCGCGATCGCGCGTGCGCGGAGGAGGCGCGCGATGAGGCCTTGGAGGCGCGTGTCGCGGCTCGTCCCGGCGACCTCCTGCGCGAGGTAGGCGCGCCGCTTGACCGATTTTTCCATCGCGATTCGGCGATCGCTTAGGCCCTGCGGCTCGGGCTCGAAGCGGGAGAACAAGCCATCGGGGACGAGGTGCTTCGCGAGTCCCGCTTTCCACTTCGGATCGTACGAGAGCAAGAGAGGGCGCGCCGCGGCGAGCGACGAGAGGGACCACTCTTCGGGCAAAATGCCGAGCGCGAGGTCACGGTAAAGACCGGAGAGGCGCGGCTCGTGGTCGACCGCGTCGCGTGCGAGAGGGCTCTTCAGATCGAACGTGGGGAACGGCTCCACGTCTTCGCGGAGGAGACCCGCCGCGCGCGCGGCTTGAAGCCGTCGAAGCACGTCCGCGTCTCCCACGAGCAGGATCGCGCACGGCGGCGCGCTGCCGAGGGCCGAGGTCGCGAACGCGTGCGGCGCGTGCCGAGAGAGCGCCGCGCGACGCGTGAACGAGTCGTCCGCGGCGCGAACCGGGAGCGTCCACTCGAGGACCACGAGGAGGGCCGCGCTCGCCGGCGCGAACGGGACACGGATGTTTCGGACGTGGCGCACGAGCTCGTAGAGGCCCGAGCCTGCCAGCGCACCGAGGGCCGCGACGGCGACGAGCACGACCGCCGCATACCTTGTTTTTCCGTGCGAAAGGTCGAGGGCGTACGCGAGCGGGAGCCCGAGGGAGAGCACCACGAGCACCGCCGCGCGCGGCCGCGTCTCCGGGCGACGAAGCGCGAGGACCGCGCCGACCGCCGCCGCCACCATGAACAGGTACCCGAGCTCGTCGGACACGAAGTCACGTAGAGGCGCGCCTCGTTCACCGTGCTCGCCGAGCGCGTTCTGCCAGGTGTCACGGCTCGCCGACAGCGCGAGCGAGCCCGCCTTCGCGACGAACGCGAGCCCGAACGGCGCGAGCCCGAGCACGAACGCCGCGGCCATCCGTAACGAGCGCCCGCGCGATGGAACCTTCGGCATTTTCCCCGCAAACGCGAGCGGCACGAGCGCAGAGGCGAGCGCCATCACCCCCACGAGCGGCTCCCACCCGAGGGCCGCGCCGACCAACAGCGCGATACGTGCAGAGCGCACGTTTTTCTCGAGCCCCAGGTACGCGGCGGCGAGCACGAGCACGGCGCCGGTCACCGTTCCACCGACGGCCGAGCCCTCGATTTGCCATGGGGGCGACGCGAGCGCGGTCACGACGCCGAGCGCGGTGACGGCGTACGAGAGGCGGGAAGGCCCTTTTTTCTCGTCTCGTTCGTGGCGTCCGTCGGCCCTTCGGGCCTCCCTTCCCACGCGCGAATGAACGATCCGTACGAGCTCCGCTCGTCCGGCTTGCTCGTCTCGTTCGAAGAGCGGCTCTGCCAAGAGGAACGTCACGAAGCCAGCGAGCCCGGTCACGATCGCGCACGCGAGGCTCGCGCGAAACGATCGTGTCCCGAGCGGGAGCGTCATGAGCGGCCCCGCGATCCACGTGTCGAGCGCGCGAAATGGGCCCGTGAAACTGAGGCCGAGGACACGGATCGCGGCGTCGTCGTGGGCCGCGTCGGGGTGCGAGCGGGTGCCGAGGATCGCCACCGCGAGCGGAACGACGAAGCTCGCCCACGCGAACAAGAGGCGCGTCCGCGGGTGGTGGGAGGTCTCGTTCGGGGTCTTCACGGCCACGGTCTCGCGTAACAGAGGCGCTCACGGACGGGAAAATTCCCTGCATTTCGGGCGGATCGAGGCCCACGAGCGGTGCACGCCGCGGCGCATAAATGCTAGCCTTTGCCGGCTTTCCCTACCCGAATCCCGAGGTCATGCCGTGGCAAGGTTCATCGACGAGCTCAAGCGCACCCATCACAACGGCGCCCTCCGCGGCGCGAACGTCGGCGAAGAGGTCGTCCTCTTCGGCTGGGTCGCCAGCTACCGCGATCACGGTGGCTGCGTGTTCGTCGACCTCCGCGATCGTGAGGGCATCACCCAGATCGTGTTCGACCCGAACCTGAGCGGCCACGGGGATACGCCGAAAGACGCCTACGATCGCGCGCAGGCGCTTCGTTCGGAGTGGGTCATCGGCATTCGCGGCGTGGTGGTGAGCCGCGGCAAGAACGTGAACCCCAAGCTGCCTACCGGCGAGATCGAGATCCACGCGATCGAGCTCGGCGTGTTCAACAAGGCCGAGACCACGCCCTTCGAGATCTCCGACTCGATCGACACCGGCGAGGAAAAACGCCTCGAATACCGCTACTTGGATCTTCGCCGCGCGCCGCTCCAGCGCACCCTTCGTGTGCGTCACAACATCAACCAGACGGTGCGTCGGTACTTCGACGACCAGGGCTTCCTCGAGCTCGAGACGCCCTTCATGGTGAAGTACACGCCCGGCGGCGCGCGAAACTTCCTCGTCCCGAGCCGCCTCAACCAGGGAAAGTTTTACGCCTTGGCGGAGAGCCCGCAGCTCTTCAAGCAGCTCTACATGGTGGCCGGCTTCGATCGTTACTTCCAGATCGTGAAGTGCTTCCGCGACGAAGACCTCCGCATCGATCGTCAGCCCGAGTTCACCCAGATCGACGTCGAGATGAGCTTCGTCTCGCAGGACGACATCTTCGCGAAGATGGAGGGCCTGGTGTTCACGATCTGGAAGACGGTGCTCGGCATCGATCTGAAGGAAAAATACCCTTCCGGGCGCTTCCCGCAGATGCCCTTCTACGACTCGATGGAGAAGTACGGGAACGACAAACCCGACCTCCGCTTCGACCTCCCCCACACCGACGTGACCGATCTCGTGATCGATCACGCGGGCGGCGGAGTGCCCTTCTGGAAAGACATCGCCGACAAATTCACGAGCGGGCAGTACCGCCGCGACCTGCCTACCGAGATCGTGAAGGCGATGCGGATCCCGGCCGACGTGGCGGGCAAGCTCTCCCGCGCGGAGCTCGACAAGCTCGAGGACTTCGTGAAGGGCATGGGCGCCAAGGGCCTCGCCCGCGCCAAGGTCGACGGCACCGGCGCGTGGACGCAGTCACCCCTCGCGAAGATGATCGGCGAAGATCTCCGGAAGGCCTTCAACGAGAAAATTGGCGCAAAAGAAGGCGATTTGCTCTTCTTCCAGTTCGGCAAAGAGTCGGTCGTGCACACCGTAATGGCGAACCTCCGCATTCACCTCGCGAAGAAGCTCGGCATGATCCCGGACTTCGGTCACGGCGGGAAATTCGAGTTTCTCTGGGTCGTGAACCCGCCGCTCTTCGAGTACGACGAGGAGCGCAAGGGCTGGGCCGCTGCGCACCACGCGTTCACCCGCCCGCACGACGACTGCGTCGAGCTCTTGGACAAGGATCCGGGCAAGGTTCTCTGTTACCGCTACGATCTCGTCTTGAACGGCTTCGAGATCGGCGGCGGCTCGATTCGTCTCCACGATCCGGAGGTGCAGGCGAAGGTGTTCGCCGCGCTTGGCATCGGCACCGAAGAGGCGCGCCAGAAGTTCGGCTTCCTCCTCGACGCGCTCAAGTACGGCGCGCCTCCGCACGGCGGCATCGCGGTCGGCATGGATCGCCTCGCGATGCTGCTCTCCGGCGCCGAGAGCCTGCGCGATGTCATCCCGTTCCCGAAGACCCAGCGCGGAACTGATCTCATGACCGACGCGCCCAACGTAGTCTCCCCGGAGCAGCTCGCCGAGCTGAGGATTCGGACGGTGGAGCCGGTGAAGGCTCCATGAGTCACGCTCCCAAAACCACCCGCGTCGTCGGCGCGATCGCCTTGTTTTCCCTGGCCGCGGCGCTCGTTGCCGTGGCCGCGTGCGAAAACCAGACGGGCACGTATGTCTATCGTGGTCGTCAGTACGACCCGAAAGAGAAGTGCCTCGGTGCGACCCGTGCGCTCGACGTCATCGACCTCACGACCGAGCCCGCCCTCTGCGCTCCCGTTTGTCTCGTGCAGACGAAGTACGACGGCGGCGAAGCGGTCTACGTGAGCAACGTGTGCCCGCCTTATCCTCCCGATTTCGACACGTCGGGATCGAACGCCCTCTGCCCCGAGGCCCTCGTCGCCGCCGACAACGCGAGCGGCTGCGTGCCGCAGCCCCCCGACGCCGGACCAGACGCCGCGCCAGACGCCACGGTGGAGGACGCAGCCCCCACCGATGCGAGCGACGCAGCTCCCCTCGACGGCGCCCCTGCTGACGCGAGTGACGGCGCCCCGACCGACGCCGGCACGGACGCCGACGACGCGTCGGGCTGACCCTTGTAGAATGCATGCACCTCGGCGCGGCGCTTTGGCGAGCACCCGCGTCGAGGCCCGCGCCAGGACAGCGTCGAGGCCCGCACCTTCAGAGCGATGCTCACGCGTTTCGCAAGAACGTGGCGACCTCGGCGAAACGGGCGTCGAGGTGGGCTCGAACGGGCCCGGTGATCCCGCATTGGTCCATCGCGAGGGTCATGCAGCGCACCCACGCGTCGCGCATCGCTTCGTCCACCGGCACCTGCGCGTGTCGCATGCGGAGCCGCGGATGGCCGTGTTTTTCCATGTATTCTTGCGGTCCGCCGAGCCAGCCGACGAGGAAAAGCGCGAACCTATCGCGTGATCTTCGGCTCACACGTCCCGCGTCGTCGAGCTCGTGGAGCTTGGCGAGGGCGGGCTCGGTGGCGTCCATCGCGTCGTAAAAAGCTTCCGCGAGGGCAAGGGTAGCCTCGCGTCCGCCGACCAGCTCGTAGGGGGTCCTCTCGGGCATCGCGGCGCGGACCATAGCGTGATTGAGTGGCTTTTCGATGGCTACCCCGATCGATCCGAACGTGCTCCGTCCCCACTACGCGGCGTTCCTCCGCGCCGATCGTGTGCTCCTCACCGGGCACTCGCACCAGGCGTGGCCCGATGTCGCGCGCGAAGGCAACACCGACGCGTTCGACGCTGCTGCCCTTCACGTCGACGACAAGTGGGGCAAGGCCTTCGAGGCCGCCGCCACGGTACGCGCGAAGATCGCGAACATGACTGGCGCGGGCGTCGATCGCATCGCGCTCGGCGGGAGCACCCACGAGCTCGTCGTGAGGCTGCTCTCTGCGCTTCCACTCGAGAAAAAAAGACACATCGTGACGACCGCGGGCGAATTTCACACGCTCTATCGTCAGCTCCGGAGGCTCTCCGAGGAGGGGGTCGAGGTCGACTTCGTGGAGGTCGCGCCTCTCGAAACGCTCGCCGAGCGGCTCGCCGCGAAGGTGCGCACCGACACCGCGGCGCTCTTCGTTTCGACCGTGCTCTTCGAGACGAGCACCGTCGTCCCCAACCTCGCCCACGCCGTGTCGGCGGCGCGCGCGAAGGGGGCCGAGGTGGTGCTCGACACGTACCATCACTTCTTCGTGAAGCCGCTCCGTGAGGCCGACTATGGCGACGTGTTCCTCGTCGGTGGTGGCTACAAGTACGCGCAGTGGGGGGAGGGCGTGTGCTTCATGACGGTGCCCGCGGGCTGCAATTTGCGGCCTGCGGTGACGGGTTGGTTCTCGGACTTCGAGCACCTCTCGGCGCCTCGGGACGGCGCGAAGGTCACTTACGGGCCCACCCTCGCGGAGCGCTTCGCTGGCTCGACCTACGATCCGACGAGCCACTTCCGAGCGCAGCGCGTGATCCGCTTCTTCGAGGCGCAGGGGATGACCCCCGAGCGCCTCCACGCCGGTTATACCATGCAAACTGCACGTATCGCGGACGCGCTCGTCGCGAAGGGGCACGAGGTGCTCTCTCCCCTCGACGCGGCGTGGCGTGGCGGCTTCGTAGCGGTGCGGGTCGAGAACCCCGACGTGGTCATTTCAAAGTCGCGGGAGGCGGGAGTGCACTTCGACGCGCGGGGAAGCATCGTTCGCCTCGGCCCCGCCCCCTACCTCACGGACACCGAGATCGATCGAGGAATTGCCGTGTTTTGTGAGCATGCGCGACGGCTGGCACGCTAGCGCGCCTGGCCTTCGGCGAAGAGTTTGCCCCCGGCCGGTGAATCGTCCGATGAACGGGCTCGTCCGAGACTTGTTACGCTCGACGCGGGAACCCTAGGGAGGATCACTTTGAAAATCGACAAGACTCGCTTTTTTGCCATCACGGGTGTGCTCGCCGCCGCGAGCGGCCTCGGCGCCATCTCCGCGTGTACCTTGACCACCGTCAACGGTGGCGAGCCCGACGCCGCGACCACGCCGCTCCCGGATTCGAGCACCACCGATCCGGACGCCACGACCACCGGCGACTCGAGCACCACCACCGACGCGACCACCACCGACGCCACCGCGGATGCTTCGTCGTGCCTCGGTGACGACAAGATGTTGAACCCGTCCTGCGCCTCGTTCGCTGACGCGGGCACCAACTGCGCGAGCTCCGAGGGCGGCCAGTTTTACTGCCCCAACGTGCAGGCGAACTACGTGAACGGCGTCGCGCGCTCGATCATGCAGTGCCTCTCCCTCGCGCCCACGTGCGAGGCGGTGCCCGACCCGTTCGCCACGTGTACCCTCGCCGCGCTCGACAAGGCGTGTCCCGATGCGGCAGCGGCGGCTCCCTGCGCCGCGGCGGCACAAGCCTGCGCGGCCGAGCAAGTCACCCCCACGATCAACCAGGCGAAGTGCCAGCAATACTACTCCGGCTTGAGCAGCGTCGGTCGCACCCGCTTCACGAGCTGCGCCGCCGAGGGATGTGCCCTCGTCGAAAACGCGGGCTGCTTCTGAGCACGAGCCGAGCATGAGCGCGACGATCGTGGTGCCGGCGCCGCCGGCGTGGGCACCCGACCTCCTCACGGTGGGCGTGACCGGGACGAACGGGAAGAGCACCACCACCACGTGGGTCGCGGCCGCGCTCGGCGCGATGGGTACGAGGGTCGTCCGTGTGACGACCCTCGGCTTTTTTGTCGACGACGAGGAGCAGCGCGTCGAAAAAAGCTACGACGGGTTCCTCGAGTGCATGCGCCGCGGGCACACGAAAGGCGCGCGTTATGCCGCGATCGAGCTCACGAGCGAGGCGCTCGCGCGAGGCTTCGCGAAGGCGTGGCCGTGCCAGGTAGGCGTCTTCACGAACCTCTCCCACGACCACCTCGACGCGCACGGAACTCCCGAGCACTACCTCGCGAGCAAGGCGCAGCTCTTCGTTTCTCTCGCACCCGGCGCGACTGCGGTGCTGAACGCGCGCGACGAGTCGAGTGCCCTCCTCGCCGAGATCCTCGCGGACGGTGTGAAGACGCTCACGTACGGCGTGCCCTCCCGTGGTGAGGCGTGCCTCCCGGAGGACGCGAGCGTCACCGCGCTCGCCCTCGGCTGGGACGGAACGCGGGTTTCATGTAGGATGCATGGGTCGCCGGTGGAGCTTCGTATCCGTGCGATCGGCGAGGTCCACGCCGAGAACGCGCTCGCCGCGTGGCTCGCGGCGGAGGCAGCAGGGGTGCCTCGTGAAGAGGTGCTTGCTCGTCTCGCCGCCGCGCCCGCGCCTCCGGGTCGCTTCGAGGTGATCACGAAGGAGCCGTACGTCGTGGTCGACTACGCGCACACCCCGGACGCCCTCGCGCGCACCGTGGTCACAGCCAAGGCGCTCGCGTCGCAGCGTGATGGCGCGCGGGTACACGTGGTCTTCGGCGCCGGCGGCAAGCGCGACAAGGCGAAACGCGAGCCGATGGGAAAGGCCGCGAGCGTCGCCGATTTCGTGGTCCTCACGAGCGACAACCCGCGCGACGAGAGCCCCGCTGCGATCGCCGCGGAGATCGCGAAGGGCCTCGAAGGCCACCCCGCGGTGCGCACGATCCTCGATCGCGCGGAGGCGATTCGTCATGCCGTCACCACGGCGGGCAGGGAAGACGTGGTGCTGCTCGCCGGCATGGGCCACGAGCGCGAGCAAACCATCGGCGCGCGCAAGATTCCGTTCTCCGACGTGGACGAAGCCAAAAAAGCTTACGCAGAGCGCTGAACGACGCGCGCGAGCGACGTCTCAGCGCGCGAGCAACGTGCGCATCACCTCGAGCGGATCGAACCCGAGCACCTGCGCGAGATCGCTGTCTCCCGCTGCGTCGCCGATGGTGTCTCGAATGAGCGAGAAAAATGGCTCGAAGCGCTTCACCGCGGGCAGCTTGCCGATCTTCTCGGCCGCGAACCGCGCGCCGTCTACCCCGAGCGCGAGCGCGATCGCGGGAGGCATCGGCGACACGGACACCTCGCGGATCGCGACCGCGCGGCCCCACTCGCCCGGCTTGGCCTCGCGCTGGAGGCGGCAGAACGTGTCGACCTCGGTGAACACGCCGAACCCGAGCGGCCCGTAGATCTCCTCCACGGTGCGTGCAAGATACATGGAGTCGCGACGCCAATCGCCGGAGAGCGGGCCGACCTTCGGCGTGACCTCCGCGGGGCCGGCGAACACGTCGAAACCTTTACCTTTTCGGCGCAACACGGCGGCGGTGTAGAGCTCGCCGTTCTCGAAGAGACCCAGCATCACGGCCTTGCCGTCGGGGCACAAGGCGTCGAGCGCGCGGAGCACCACGCTCGGGGTGGGCGGCGGCACCCCGTGGAGGCGGCGCGGCCAGCGATCGAGGAGCCCCTCCGCCGTCATTTGCTGGATGATGCCGACGAGGGTGAGCGCCTGCGCGGTGAGGTCGTCGGTGCGGCGAATGCGGGAGCCGAAGCGCTCCATGACCTCTTCCAAGGCATAACGTTCGGCGCAGAAGACCCAGCTCGCTTCGTATTTTTCGGCGAGCACCGGCATGAGGGCGGCGCGCTCGGGGCCCGAAGCGGGGAACGCTTCGCCGAGGGGCAAACGTCCGCGCCGCGTGTGGAGGAGCTTCTTTACGACCCCGCCCTCGTGGAGCAAAAAGAGCCCCCCTTGCGGTCGCTCGCCTTCGCGTTCCGGCGGCGCGCTGGGCTTCCACACGGACAAAAACCGGGTCCACGAGTCGTGCGTCCAGCCCTCGAAGCGTAGGTCGGCGGTGAGCATACGAGCCCTCGCATTGCTATCGTCGCGCGAACCTTCCTGCAAGGAGGGCCTCGCGGACGAAGCCGGGCGCGGCGGGAATACGCCCGTGTTGCCAGCGCGCGGGCCACCATTTACGGTCCCCGCGCTTTGCACGCCGACCAACTCTTTCGCTCGCTGTTTCTCCCGCTCTACCCCGCCGCCGCCAAGGACGACCTCGCCCGCGCGCGCACGGTCGACGCGAACCCGGCGAAGAACCCGGCCCTCCTCGCGCACCTCGGCGACGCGGCGGAGCGCTTCGCGGTCCTCTTTCCGAAGCTCGCGGGCGAAGATCCGAACCTCGATTTTTCGGACGCGAGCGTGCATCGCCTGTCGCGCTTGCTCACCGCCGAACGCCGCGACGCCTGGCTCGCGAGCGGCGCGGAGGGCACCGCCGACAACGCCCTCTTCAACCTGGTCGTGCACGGCGCGGCGTACGTGGGCGCGTGCATCGTCAAGAACCACGGCGGCACGTGGGCGATGCGAAACCCGATGTGGGAGAGCCTCGTCACGTTGAGCTCTCGCGCGGGCACGGGTGACGTCCCGCTGTTTCATTGGTGGCTCAAGTCGCTCGCCGACGCGCCCTCGAAAGACGAGCACTCCTCCCACGCGTCGCTCGCCGACCGGTACCGCGCCAACGTCGAGGTGCCGCGCTCGAAGCCGGAAGACCTTCCGCCCATATTTACCGGCGAACGCAAGCTCCCGCGGATCACGAAGGTTCGCTACGATGTATTCTACAAGTACCTGAAGGCGCACGTACCGGAGCTCCGCGATCTCGGCGATTTCCCCTCTCCCGAGCGCTTCGAGGAGCTCGGGCTCAAGTGGCTCGACGTGCACGCCCTCGGCGAAAACCGCGTGCTGCTCGTGGTCGGCTTCGGCAAGTCGGGGCTCCACCTGTTCTTCTTCACGTCGGCGGGCTTCGACAAGGCGCTCTACTACCCAGCCGACGCGTTCCCCGAGCCGCTCGTGCGTCCGCGCGGGGACAAGCTCGAGGTGCACCTCGCGGTCGGCGAGAAGCCGATGGTGCACGAGATGCTCTACTGGGGCATCTGACGGCGGCCTCGTCGCGGCGCACGATTCGGCCTTTCTGTCGACGCGTGATAAATTCCCTCCACGTCATGTCCGAACCCGAGATCGAGCCGAAAAAGGCCACGAAACCCAAGCCCGCGCAGGCGCCGAGCGACGGCCCTTTTTACGCCGTCAGCGTCGCCATCGTGGTGCTCGGGCTGCTCTTCGGCTTCTACATTTTGCCGCGTGTCTTCCGCTCCAACCACGCCGCGCACCTCGGAAAAGAGGCACCCTCGTTCACCCTCCCGGTCATGACGAACGGCGAGGAACAGAAGGCGATCGTGGACGACAAGCTCGCCCTCGGCGCGCTCAAGGGGAGCCCCGTGCTCCTCGACTATTGGGCTACCTGGTGCGGCCCCTGCCAGGCCGAGGCCCCGGTGGTCGATCGCATCTACCGGCGCCACAAAGATCAGGGCCTCGTGGTGCTCGGAATCAACGTGAACCAGCGCGGTGACACCGCCGGCGTCACGCCGTGGGTTCGCAAGAAGGGCCTCAGCTTCACCATCTTGCACGACTTCGACAACTCCGCGTCGCTCGCCTTCGACGTGCAAAACATCCCCACGTTGGTGCTCATCACCCGCGACGGAAAGGTCTCCGCGATCCGCTCCGGCGTCACGAGCGACGAAGATCTCGATCGGCTCGTGAAGGACGTTTTGTAGCGTTTCGCTTCACTTCGGGGCCCTTGGAAGTCCCGGGCGAGGGACGACCCTCGGCACGAGCACCTCGCGCGTCTCGAGCTCCACGTCGAACAGCGCGGCGAGCCTCTCGTGAGAGAGCGTGGCACCCGCTTCGCCGGTCGCGACGACCTGTCCTTCGCCGAGGAGCATCGCGTGCGACGCGGCTCGTTGCGCTGCGGCGAAATCGTGAAGCACCATGACGACGGTGACGCCCGCGGTCTCGGCGAGCTCTCTGACGATTCCGTAAAGACGCGCCTCGTTCTTCACGTCGAGGGACGCGGTGGGCTCGTCGAGCAAGAGCACCTTTGGTTCCTGCGCCAGCGCACGCGCGAGGGCGACCCGTTTTCGCTCGCCCCCCGAGAGCGCCTCGACCGCGCGATCCGCCAGATTTTCCAGGGCGAAACGCTCGATTTCGCGCGCGACGATCTTCGCGTCGTTCGTGTCTTCTCCGCGCCACGATGCCCCGTGCGGCGCGCGCCCCATCGCGACGACCTCGCGCGCCGTGAAGTCGAACGCGATCTCCGCGTCCTGCGGCACGTACGCGAGCGACCGGGCGATCCGTCCGCGATCGAGGCTCGCGATGGCCTCTCCGAGCAAACGAACCGTGCCCTGCCGCGGAAAAAGTAGACCGGCCATAACGCGAAGCAGCGTGGACTTGCCCGACCCATTGGGCCCGCAGATCGCCCAAGTTTCCCCAGCGTTCATGGCACACGTAACTTCGCGCAGAGTGTCGGTTTTTCCGTATCCGACGTGAACCGCGTCAAGCTCGATGGAGGGCGTCATGACGAAAGCACCTGACTCTTCGCGTTAGTGTGTATTCTTTCGAGACGAACGTGACGCGCCTACTGGCGAGCGAAGCTCGAACGGTTGGCTCGCCCGACCGTGGGAAGGAAGGTCCGAAGGACCGACCGACGCCGCGCACTTCATTCTGGGTGGAGGCAAAATGGAAACGACGAAGACGGAAGTACCGGAGGCCGAGCGGCCGCGTCGCGTCATCAAGCGGTACTCGAACCGTAAGCTCTACGACACGAAGGACAGCCGGTACGTCACGCTGCTTCAAATCGCGGAGATGGTCCGCGGCGGCGAAGAAGTACAGATCATCGACAACAACACGAAGGACGATCTCACCGAGGTGACCCTCGCGCAGATCATCTACGAAGAGAAGAAGGCGAACAGCCGTACCGTTCCGCTCCAAACGCTGAAGGAGCTCATCCACCAGCGCACGGAGAAGGTCATCGCCGATCTCCGCGAGGGCCCGATCGGGCGCCTCATCCCTGGCGGCAAAGCCGACGGAACCGTCGAGACGAAAGAAGAGCCGCCCGCGCCTCCGCCGGTCGCTGCCGCTGCCGCCCCTCCGAAGCCCACCCTCGTCGATCAGGCGAAGATGTCGTTCGAGGAGTGGCAACACAAGATGGACGACCGCATCAAGAGCGTCGTTCCGTGGCACGAGCTCCAGCAAGAAGTGAAGCGCCTCGCCGCCCGCGTCGACGAGCTCGAAGCCAAGCTGAAGAACGGCAAGAGCTGATCGCTACCGTCGTGTCTCCCGGAGAGCACCCTCACCCGCAGGCCCACCCCCTGCGCACGTGAGCAGGTGCTCTCTCTCGTTTTGCCTGAGATTTCGCGGCTTTCTCGAAGACTTCGGCCCATCGCTCGTCCATGGGAATACGGCGTTCGCCTCTAAGGTTTGCCCCTCGAAAGGCGGCGCGTACGATGGTCCCGTTCCGAGCGAAGGCGAAAGCACCGATGACCAGAGACACCTTCGTCGACGACGCCGTTTCCCACCTCGATGCGCTGCACGCGGTCGCTTGCCGACTGACGCGCAACCCCACCGAGGCCGAGGATCTCGTCCAAGACACCCTCGTGAAGGCCATGCGCGCCCGCGATCAGTTCCAGCCCGGCACCAACATGAAGGCCTGGCTCTGCCGCATCCTCACGAACACGTTCATCAACAAGTACCGCCGTGGCGGCCTCGAGCGCGCCGTCTTCGATGGCCCCGATGCCGACCCGCTCGCCGACGGCTGGGTCAGCGCCTCCACCATGCGTCAGCTCCGCGATCCCGAGCAAATCGCCCTCACCCCGCTCGTCGCGGTGGAGCTTCAGCGTGCGCTCGACGAGCTCCCCGACGAGTTCAAGATGGCGGTCATGTTGAGCGACGTGGAAGAGCTGTCGTACGAAGAAATTTCCCAGATCATGGGCTGCCCGATGGGCACCGTGATGAGCCGTCTCCACCGTGGACGAAAGCTGCTCCAGCGCTCGCTCTACAATCACGCGCTCGCGATGGGCATCGTGAAGGGCGAAGAGCGCGCGGAGAAGCCCGCGGACCTCGCCGAGTATCGCCGCAAGCGAGGTGCCGCGTGATGATCGCTGCCTACGAATGCTCGGCGAACGAACCTCCGATAGGGAGCGCAAGATGATGGCGTCGTGTCGTGAAAACTCGCGTCTCGTCGGGATTTATCTCGATGGCCAGCTCGACGCGGTGAAGACCCTCGACGTGGAAGAGCACGTCACCGTATGCGAAGACTGTCGCGAGCGGATCGAGCTCGAGCGGGCCATTCGGGCGTCCCTCAAGCGCGCGGTCCGCGAATCTGCAGCACCCAAGAGCGAAGGCCTGAAGGAGCGCATGATGGCCGCGATGCGCGCGGAAGAAGCGCGCCTCTCCGCCATCGCCGACGAGCTCGAGTCCGAAGAGGACGAAGAAGAAGAGCCGCTCTCGCACCCCGAGGCGGTCGCCGCCGAAGCCGACGTGGTCGTGCTCGCCCCTCGCCCCGGAAAGCCGAAAAAGGCTGGATTTTCCTGGCGAACGTTGGTCCCGCTCGCTGCCGCCGCCGCGCTCGTCATCGCGTGGGGCTCGCTCTCGCAAGGTCCCGGTCCGCGCGGAGTCGGCGGATCGGCGCACGCGGGCTTCGTCGGCAACGACGCGATCTCGGAGCTCCTCGCCGAGCACGCGAGCCCGCTCCCTCCCGAGCGCACCAACGCGAAGGACATGCGCGCCCTCGAGCGCTACGTCGGTGTCCCGGTGCGTGCACCTTCGTTCCGCAGCCCGCAGGCGAAGTTCGTCGGCGGTCGCTTGTTCAACGTGCAACGCACCCACGCCGCGATGCTGCAGTACCAGCTCGGCGACGGCGCGAAGCAGCAGCGGGTCACCGTGTTCATCTACGATCCGCAGAAGGTCCGCATCGACGACGACGGCCTCGCGCCGCGCGCGGTGGGCACGTCCGAGGTTCGTGTCGGTCACGCCGATGGTCACTCCCTCGCCGTCACCCAGCGCGCGGGCGTGGGTTACGCCTTCGCGTCGGACCTCGATCCCGAAGCGAGCATGCAGCTCGTCGACTTCAAAGACGAAGAGTGATGGCGCGGGCCGCCACGCGCGGCCTGACGTGAACGCTACGACCCTCGCGGGCGCCCTCGGAGACGAAGGCGCCCGTATTCATGTGCATCACGCATACGCTATCACGTGTACGATGCATGCAATGGGCGGGGGCCGTTCTCCGCCCGCGCGGCCGGTGCTCGTGAAGCGCCCGATCGACCATGATCTGGCGGCGAAGGCGGTGTCCGTTCGGTGAGAAAACCCTGCTAAGGTCCGTCCTCGAAACCGAACCGAGAAGGTGACATGCGCTTCATCTATCTGATGGACCCGATGGAGAAGGTCCTCCCCGACAAGGACACCACGTTCGCGTTCCAGCGCGCCGCGCAAGCGAGGGGGCACGTCGCGCTCCACGCCGAGCTCCGCGATTTGTTCGTGAAGGACGGCGACGTCTACGCGAACGTGCGCGAGCTCTTGGTCGGCGAGACGCCGCCTTACTTCCGCCTCGGGGCCTCGTCGCGGGTGCGGATCGCGGACGTCGAGGCCGTGTTCATTCGCAAAGATCCGCCGTTCGACGACGCGTACCTCTACGCCACGTTGCTCCTCGAGCGCGCGCGTGGTCGCACCGTGATCATGAACGATCCGCGTGGCCTTCGTGACGCGAACGAGAAGCTCTACGCCCTTCATTTCTCGCGCCACATGCCGCGCACGCTGGTCACGGCGAACCAGGCTCTCGTCCTCGAGTACCTCGACGAGGTAGGCGGAAAAGCGGTCATCAAGCCGCTCGACGGCGCCGGCGGGGCGGGTGTCCTCCTCATCCAAAAGGAAGACAAGAACACGAAGAGCATCCTCGAGCTGCTCACCCACGAGGGGAAGCGCCTCGTGATGGTGCAAGAGTTCTTGCCGAAGGTGGTCGCGGGCGACAAGCGCGTGCTCCTCCTCGACGGCGAGATCCTCGGCGCGATCAACCGCGTCCCGATGGCCGACGATTTGCGCTCGAACATCCACGTCGGCGGCCGCGTCGAGCCCTGCGACGTCACCGACGAAGAGCGCGCCGTGGTGGCCGACATCGCGCCGCGGCTCAAGGAAGACGGCCTCGTGTTCGTGGGCCTCGACATGATCGGCGGGCGCCTCACCGAGGTGAACGTGACCTCCCCGACCGGCATTCAAGAGCTCTCGCGTCACCGCGGCGAAGACATGTCGACGAAGGTCATCGAGTGGGTCGAGCGCAAAGCGGCCGATCTTCGCCCGCTGATCTGAACCATGCCCGTTACGCTCGTTGTCCTCCCGAAGAACCATTCGAATCCGCCGGACTCGCGTGGCGCGGACAGCGGGCACGGTGAGAGACGAACGAGACCCGACGGACCGAACGATCCCGTCCCCGTCCCTCGCAGCGCGTTCGAGCAAACGTTGCCCGAGGGGGAGACCGCGGTCACGTTCGAGGGCACGCGGATCGTGCTCGGACGCGGAGCTTCGTCCGACTTGGTCCTCCCCGACGCGAGCGTTTCGTTGCGTCATGCATCCATTCGAACCAGCGGCGCCGAGTACGTGCTGCTCGACGAAGGAAGCACGAACGGCACGTTCTGCGGCGAGACGAGGCTCACTCCCAACCTCCCGAAGCCGCTCAAGAACGGCGAGCGCATCCGCCTCGGGCGCATTTGGGTCGAGGTTCGGATCGGCGCCGCCGCCGTCACGCGGGACGTCGCGAACACCACACGTGACCTCGCCCTCGCGATGGTCGCCGAGATGCTCGTCGCCGGCGGGGGTGACACCACCGCGCGCGTCGAGGTGCAAGGAGGCCCCGACGGGGGCGCGACGCTCCGCCTCGCGATCGAAGCGCGTCACTACATCGTGGGCCGTGGCGAGGCGTGCGATCTCAAAGTAGCGGACCCCGATTGTTCACGGGAGCACGTGATTTTCCTGCGGAGAGGCGCGCAGACGTTCGTCGTCGACCTCGGGTCGAAGAACGGGAGCTACCTTGGGAGCCATCGCCTCGCAGCGCACGTGGAGACGCGGGTTCACTCGGGTCGTCTCGTGCAAGTGGGCCGCACGGTGCTCCTCGTCGAAGAGCCCGCGGAGCTCGCCCTCGCCGGCCTCGAGAACGTGTCCGACGAGGTGCTGGGGGAAGGGGACGTGCCCCTCGCGCCGCCGGTCTCGTCTCGGGCGAAGCCGCACTCGGGGAGCCACGATCCGCCCGCTTCGCGCGCCGACATCCCGCCGCAATCGACGGCCGCGATCGCGGAGGTGCCGAGGTCGCTCCCCAGGCCTCCCGAGGCGCCACCCTCTCGTCGCCTCGCGCCGCGGAAAGGAAAGGGGATCAGCGCCGCCGACGTCGTCGTCGTGCTCGTCGCGCTGTCGCTCATCGGGCTCTCCGTCGCGGGGCTCTACTGGATCGTCGGTCCAGGAAAGTAGAATTTTTGTCCGTTTATGGGAGCGACGTCGTTGCTCCCCACGCTCACCCTCTCGCGCGGTCGAAGGTGCGAGCTACCGGCACGATGGCGCGTGGATTGTTCGTGACGACGCCATCGGCGCCGACCGAGAAGAGACGCGCGGCATCGGCAGGATCGTCGATCGTCCAGTAGTCGACGCGCACACCGAGGCGCTGGCACTTGGCCACGAACGCGGCCCCATCGAGGCGGACCGGACCTTGATTGGTAGGGATTTGGGCTGCATTTCCGCGTGGCGCGAGGCGCTCGAGGACGGCCGTCGGGAGCGCGAAGAGCGAGAGCACCTCGGACAGGCCGAGCCCTGTACACCCGTACCCGAGCCGTCTCGCCGCGCGCACGTTCGCCGCGTGGAAGCTCGTGAGACGCACGCGCTGCTCTGCCCCGAGCGCCCGCACGAGCCCCACCGCGCGCTCGGCGAGGGTGTCGCTCCGAGGCTTGAGATCGACGTTGAAGAACGTCTCGGGGAACGCCTCGAGCGCCTCGCGGAACGTGGGCGCGACGAACCTGCCGGTAGCCTTTGCGTGGTATTTTCCCACGTTCCATGAGCGAACCTGGTCGAGGGTGGACTCGGCGACCAGCGACGGATCGTGGGCCGTGCGCGTCGCCGTCGCGTCGTGGAACACGACGATCTCGCCGTCGCGCGTGAGGTGAACGTCCGTCTCGATCGCGTCTGCGCCCACCTCGATCGCGCGCGCGAATCCTTCGAGGGTATTCTCCGGAAGCTCCGCGGGTGCGCCCCGGTGCCCGTAAACGATCTTGGATCCCACCGTCCTTCGGTATCCTCCGGCGTCGTAGCGGTCCAGGATTGTCTCTCTCGGTAGCGGAGCTCGTCGATGTCGTCCCTCTACGAACGCATCTTCCCAAGATGGCAGAAAGACTCGTTTTTCCGACCAACGGGGAGGCCGGCAGAGGGGGGAGTCACGCTCACGTGGCTCGGCACCGCGAGCTTCGTCGTTCGAACCGCGACGACGACGGTGCTGGTCGATCCGTACCTGACGAGGCTCTCGATCCCGGGGCTCCTCTTTTCTCACGAGCCGGACGAGCGCGCGATCTTCTCCGTGCTGCCGCCGCGAGTGGACGCGATCGTGTGTGGCCACTCGCACTACGACCACGTCGCGGACGCGCCTCGCATCGCGAAACGAACGGGCGCGATGCTGGTGGGCTCGGAGAGCACCTGCGCGTGGGGCGCAGCGGAGGGCCTCGACGAGTCGCGCCTCGTGCGTATCTCGCCGCGTGGCGGGAGCGTCACCGTCGGTGACATCGAGATTCGTATGGTGCCGAGCCGCCATGGAAAGGCCCTCTTCCACCGCGTGCCGCTCCCCGGCTTCGTCGATGGCGCGCCGAGGCTCCCGCAGCCGATTTGGGCCTACAAGATGGGCGGCGCGTTCGGGGTGCTTCTCCGCACCGAGGGCTGCTCGATTTACCACAACGGGAGCGCCGATCTCGTAGACGCCGAGCTTCGTGGGCTCTCGGCCGACGTGCTCCTCGCGTGCCTCGCCGGTCGTCGCGGGACGCAGAGCTACCTCAAGCGCCTCGTCGATCATCTCGCGCCGCGGCTCATCGTTCCCACCCACCACGACGCCTTTTTTTCGCCGCTCTCGCAGGGGGTGCACCTGCTTCCGGGCATCGATTTGCAGGGTTTCCTCTCCGAGTGCGCCGTCTATGGGAACGGCGCGTCGCGCGTCACTGTCGACTACGAAGAGGCCCTCTCGATTCCTCGCGGTGACGCTCGCGGCGCCGTGCTCGTCTCCTGAGCGGCGCTTCGGTGCCGCGGCGCCGCTCGCGGAGGGCGAAACGGGGGGCACGAAATGCGAGGACGGTCGCGCGAACGACCACGAATTCATGCCTTCGCGCGGATGGAGAAGTAGAATCCCGGCGTCCGTCTTGCGCTTCCTTCGTTCTCTCGCGAAATCGTGTCTCTTCGGTGCCGTGCTCCTCGTGGGAACAATCCCCGCGACGGACGCGCGCGCGGCGTTCGATCCGGAGCTCGACTACTCGACGATCGAATCGAAGCACTTTCGCGTCACGTACTACCGCGGCCTCGAGGACGTCGCGAAGCGGGTGGCCGACTACGCGGAGTCTGCCCACGAGACGCTGAGCCCCACCATGGGCTGGGACCCGGCAGGGAAGACCGAGCTCCTCATCGGCGACGCGACCGACGGCGCGAACGGGTCGGCGACCGCGATCCCGTACAACGCGATCCGGCTCAACATCACCGCGCCGGAAGATCTCTCTCCTCTCGGCGACGTGGACGACTGGCTCCTTGCGTTGATCACCCACGAGCACACCCACGTGCTCCACCTCGACGACATGAGCGGGCTCCCGGTCGTGGTCAATCGGGTGATAGGCAAAGTGCTCGCCCCGAACCAGGTGCAGCCGCGTTGGATCTTGGAGGGCACCGCCGTCTACATGGAGACGTCGCGCACGAGCGGCGGGCGTCTTCGCTCCAGCCTGTGGAACATGTATCTGCGCACTGACGTGCTCGAGAAGAACTTCGCGACCCTCGACCAATTCTCGAACTACGTGCGGCGCTGGCCGCAGGGAAATATTTGGTATCTTTACGGCTCGTTCTTCATCGATTGGGTCGCGCGCACCTACGGTGAAGAGGCCATTCGTCGCATGGCCGAGGAGTACGGCCAGCACGTGGTGCCTTGGGGCCTATCCCGCACCATGCGGCGGATCACGGGAAAGACGTGGGACGAGCTCTACGAGGGCTTCCGCGCCGACATGATCCGCAAAGCGGTAGACGTGCGCAACGGCGTGGTCGCGCGCGGCATTCGCGAAGGGGTTCGCCTCTCGTTCCATGGGCAGAACGCGCGTTATCCGCGTTGGATCCCGAAGGGCACGTATCCCGATCACGAAGGCGCGATACTTTATTATCGCGAAGACGCGGACACCCGCGCCGGCCTCTACGCGGTGGACGTGGTGCGCGACGCGGAGGGGGCGCCGATCGTGGGCAAAACCGCGCCGTCGACGGAGCTCTTGGTGCGCACCGCGGGCGAGGCCGCGGCGAGCTTCGCGCCGGACGGTAATCTCTATTACAATACGCCGGCGTTCTTCTCGAACCTGTTCGTTTACAACGAGCTTTACCGCGTCGAAAAAGGCAAAAAGACGCCCACCGCGCTCGACGGCGTACCCGAGCGCCTCACCGACGGATACCGCGCGACCGATCCGAGCATCTCCCCCGACGGGCGGAGCGTGACGTACGTGACGAACCATCACGGCACGCGCTATTTGCAAATCGCGGACGTAGGCCCCGATGGGGTGACGAACACGCGTTCCCTCGTGCGGAGCGCGCCCTACGAACAGGCGTTTACCCCGCGCTTCTCTCCGAACGGAAGGACCGTCGCTTATAGCCATTGGGCGAAGGGTGGATACCGCGACATCTGGCTCGTCGACGTCGCTTCCGGCACGGTGAAGGAGGTCACACGGGACCGCGCCGTCGACGGCGGGTGCTCCTTCTCCCCCGATGGGCGCACGCTTTATTACCACTCGGATCGCAGCGGCATCTCGAACGTCTACGCGTATTCGATCGACAGCGGGCGCACCCAGCAAGTCACGAACTTGCTCACCGGCGCGTACTACCCGGAGGTGAGCCCCGACGGCAAGACGCTAGCCTATGTAGGATACACGAAAGACGGCTTCGACCTCTTCGCGATGAAGCTCGATCCGGCGCGCTTCTTGGAGCCGCTGCCTTACGTCGACACCCGGCCCTCGCCGCCGCACCCGATGATGACCGGGCACTACGAGCCGAAGCCCTATTCACCTTGGCGGACCCTTCGCCCGCGGCGTTATTCGCTCTCCACGTCGCCCGGCAATTTCGGCCAGCTCGTCACCGCGAGCGTCTCCGCGAACGACATCGCGGGGCTCCACGGGGTGGCCGCCACGTTGACGCAAGAGCTCGAGCGCCCGGAGCTGCAGGGGAGTCTCTCGTATGCCTATTACGGGCAGAGGTTCGATCCCTCGATCTCGATCTCGCGCAGCATCGCCCCGCGGCCCTACCAAATCGGCGGACAGAAGCTCGCCGCGGTGCAAGAGACGACCAGCCTCTCGACCAGCCTCGCGTACAACCGGACGCGCCTCTACGACTCGCAGTCGTACTCGATCGGGTACTCCCTCCAGAACTTCGGCGTGAAGCTGCCGACGAACGACGTGCGCCTCGATCCGTACGAGACGCCGCAGGTGATTCGCACGGGCCTCGCGGGGGTGATCTCGCTCGCGTACGTGTACTCGAGCGCGGAGCGTTACCTGAAGAGCGTAGGGCCCGAGCGGGGGTCCACCCTCGGGATGAACGTGAGCATGGCCCACCAGGCGCTCGGCGGCGACTTCGAGGGCATGAGCGCGAGCGCGTCGTTCGCGCAGTACTTCACGATGCCGTGGCTCTCGCATCACTCCCTCGGGCTCCGCCTCGGCGCCGGCACGAGCGGCGGATCGTACCCCGGCCGGGCGGCCTATTTCGTGGGCGGGTTCGTCGATTTGCCCGTCATCGACACCGTCGCCGAGTCGCTCATCCAGAGCGGGATCGTGCTGCGCGGCTACCCCGCCGGGTTTCAGGGGGGCTCCCACTTCACGCTCTTCAACGCCGAGTATCGGTTCCCGATCGTGAACTTCGATCGCGGCTCGTCGACCTTGCCGTTCTTCTTGAATCGGCTCACCGGCGCGGCGTTCTTCGACTACGGGAGCGCGTTCGACAGCTTCGCCGACGCAAAGTACAAATCGGGCACCGGGGCCGAGCTCTGGCTCGACACGTACCTCGGGTACGGCCTCGCGATGACCTTCCGCCTCGGCTACGCGCGGGGGCTCGCGAGCGAAGGAATCGACAAGATTTACGGGGTCGCGGCCGTCCCGTTCTGACCATCGCGCAAAGAACTTGGCCGCCGGGTCCGGTTTCTACGAGGGTGGAGGCATGCGCTGGTATCCCCTCCTCGCCCTTCCGCTCCTCGTCGCGTGTGCTGGTCAGTCGCGCCCCGCGCGGATGCAAGAGGCCGCGATGGAGGTGAACCTGAACGCTCGCTTCGGTCGCATGGAGCTCGCCGGCGAGCACGTCGCGCCGCAAGGACGCCCCGCGTTCTTCGGGCATCGCAAGGTGTGGGGCTCGCGCGTGCGCATCGTCGACTCCGAGCTCATCGGCGTCCGTTTCTTGAAGGACGACGCGGAGGCCGAGGCCCAGGTTCGCATCGCGTGGCAGCCCGTCGACGACGGCGACATGCGCATGACCACCGTGAAGCAGACCTTCAAAGAGATGAAGAGCGGCTGGTACCTCGTCTCCGAAGAGCGCTCGGAGGGCGACGTCGGCGTGTTCGGCGAGAAGCCCGAGTCGCCCAAAGACGCTCCGGTGCAGATGCCGCGAAAGACGAAGTTCGACACCATCCGTCTCGGCCAGTCGAGCGCGTCGCCTTCGCACGAGAACACGGTCGACGATCCCTGACCTTGACGTTCGAGGCTCGCGCTACACGCTGTCCGCGTGACGAAACGCGCCAAGGCCCTGCGCCTCCTCGTGTACGACGCCACCTGCACGGGCTCTGGCTTGTCGCCCGGCCTCTCCGACGCATGGAGCGCGGGGGCTCGTTTGTATCGCGCGCTCGGTCGCGTCGACGCCGCCCGTGGTGTCCGTAACTGGCGGGAAGCGCTCAATTTTTTGACGACGTACGGCGACGATACGCCGCTCGGCGAGGTCCAGTACTGGGGCCACGGTACGTTCGGGAAAATCTGGATCGCGCGCGACGCGGTGGACCGCGCGCGGCTCGACGATCCCACGCTCGCGCCGGACCTCGATCGCCTCGCGTCGCGGCTCGCAGAGTCGCGCGCGCCGAACCACGAGCCCCTGTTCTGGATACGCACCTGCGAGACGATGGGCGGGCCGAGCGGTCACGCGTTCGCCAAAGCCCTCACGAGCCGCCTCGGTTGCCGCGTCGCCGGCCACACCCACGTCATCGGGGTGCTCCAGAGCGGACTCGTCGCGCTACGGCCCGGCGAGGAGCCCGGGTGGCCGCTCGAGATGGGCCTCGGGCCGAAGGGCGAAGAGGGTCAAGGCCTGCCGTCCACGCCCGCGGCGCCGAGCACGGTGCACTTCCTCACCGGCGCGCTCCCCGAAGACCTCGCCTGAGCACAAAAGGCGACGAGCGAACCTACCGATGTCCGGCGGGCTCGCTCGTGCTCCTCGTCCGCGATGGATCGCGGCGTGGGCGCCTACTTGGCGGCGGCTTTTTTCGCCGGCTTCTTCGCGGCCGAGGTCTTCTTGACCTCGGGGGTGCGGGCGCGCATGTCACGCGCCTTCTTCTTGGCTTGGGCCTTGCGGCGCTTCATCTTTTGCGAGTTGCGGCGATCGAACTTGCCCATCGTGCGTTCCTGTCTACAAGGGGGGGCGAAGGCGAGACGCACGACGCCGGGAAAGGGTCGCGGATGGAAGGCGAAATCGCAGCGAATGTCAAGAAGAAGGCGTTCCAAGGTTTCGCCCACCTGGTCGAAAAGTTCGCATCCTCCAGGGGATAGCGCATTGACGGCGACGCTGGAGAAGGGGACGCTCGGTAGATGGGCAACTTCTCTCACGTCGCCCGCTGCGCGGATCTCGCCCGTGCCGACATCCTCGCCGCGCTGGTCTCTCCCGATGCGACGTACGAGCTGTGCGCTCGGCTCTCGTACGTGTCGCGCTCCGGCGAATCGGCCGAGGCGGTGCTGCGTGTGTTCTCGCTGCTCGCGTCCGGCTCTGCCGATTGGATTCGTGGCGAGCTCCGCGTGACGGTGGAGGCGAGCGGCGCGCACGCGATCGTGACGGCGTTCGAGCGACGGGAGGACGGCCGCTTCGGGGAGCTCTTCCCGCCGTTGCGTTTCGCCCTCGCGCTCACGGAGCTGCGCCTGCTCGTGGAGAGCAACCCGGCCGCGCTCGGCGGCCTCGAGCTTTGGGAGGCGCCGCGCGGGATCGAGCTCGGCCTCCCGCAGGGTGGACAGCAGCCGTCGGTGGTCCCGCGCACGGCCGCTTCGGGAGTTCGGCCCGCCATGAACCAACCGGGGAGCAACGAGCGACCCTCGAGCTCGCCCACCCGCCGCGAGACGAAGAAGGTCCAAGTGCCTCACGAGGCCCTTCGGAAGCTCAAAGAAGGCTGAAGAGAAGCCTGTTCCTTCTCTTCGCGCTCTTCGCAGCCGCGAAACGACGACGCCCTCTCGCTGCTGCGGGAGGGCGTATCTCATTGGGAGCGGAGAGCTTCGAGCGGCGACGGCCCCGCCTTCGTCAGCCGCCCTTCGTCAGCCGGTGTTCTCGGCGACGTCGGCTTCGCGGTTGCGGACCTCGAGGCGGTAACGGCTGTTGATGGTCTCGATGTAGAAGACCTCGCGGCCGGCCATGCGGAGCACGCGCTTGACGGGGGTGGTGACGTACTCGTGCATCCCGTCAGGGAACTCGATGACGACCACGGAGCCCTTCCTTGGCGCCCTCACGAGACGTCCTGCGACGGCTCTTGAGCCTTTGCCTAGCTTGCGAAGGACTACTTCCACACTTCGAGGATAGCATCGCGATGCTCGTCGTCTACTCGGAGATCACGCCACTTCGACGTGATTGCGCGCAACGCAAGAGTGCCACGAATTGTGCTGCGCAGGAGACCAGGTGGGCCTCGCGCCTACGATGGAAAAGGCGCTGAAAACTCAGTCCGATCCATCGAACACCAAAACCGTCCGGGATCGACGCGGTTCGTGAAGGCTGCTAAGGCCGGCCAGCGATGGACCGATCGCGGCTCGCCGAGCACCTCTCCACCCCATCCGACGGTCCGCGCGATCCTTCGCAGCTACGCGGCTGCATCGAGGTCGTGTGCGGCTCGATGTTCAGCGGAAAGACGGAGGAGCTCCTTCGCCGCGTGAAGCGCGCCAAGCTCGCGCGCCTTCGTGTGCAGCTCTTCAAGCCGCGGATCGACAACCGCTACGACGAGGTCCGCGTCGTGAGCCACGAAGGCCTCACCGCCGACGCGACGCCGGTCGCCACCGCGGAGGAGCTCGCAGGCCACGTGCTCGAGGGCACCCACGTGGTCGGAATCGACGAGGTGCAGTTCTTCGACATGGGCGTGCTCGCGCTCGCGCAGACCTTGGCCGATCGTGGGACGAGGGTGATTTGCGCGGGGCTCGACCAGGACTACCGCGGCGAGCCGTTCGGCTGCATGCCGCAGCTCATGGCGATCGCAGAGTACGTCACCAAGCTGCATGCAGTGTGCACGCGTTGCGGAGGCGAGGCGAGCCGCTCGCAGCGGGTGGTCGCAAAAGAGGGCCAGCTCTTCGTCGGCGGCGCTTCGGATTACGAGGCGCGCTGCCGGAAGTGCTTCGTGCCGACGATGGTCGAGCCCTCGCGCTGACTCCGCCTCGCGCCGCGCGCCCGGCTCCTCGTGAGCGCCCCTACTTGCCCTTGCGGCGCGCGACCTGGGTCGCGTGCACCTCGGGGAAGGTGACACCCTGCACGTTCTCGGTCGCGAAGAAGCCGCGGAGCATTTCGCGCGCGACCACGTTCGCTTTCACTTTCCAAACCGGGCCGTTCACCACGAGGGTCGCGATCGCGACTTGGCGCTGGCCGGGCTGCGGGTGGCTCGGCGCGAAGCCAGTGAACCACGTGTAGTATCTCTGCTTCTCGCCGTCGGTGAGGGTGCCCGTCTTGCCGGCGACCTGGACTCCAGCGAGGTGCGCGTTCCCCTTGAGATCGTGGAATGCCTTGTACGAGGTGCCGTCGGCGACGGTCTTGTCCATCATCTGCGTGACGGCGGCGGCGACGGTCTGGCTCACGATCCGCTTGCCCACTTGCGGCGCGGGCATGGTGTAGATCGACTTGCCGGTCGCGTCGGTGACCTCGGCCACGATGCGGGGGCGAATCGGCTCCCCGCCGCGGGCCATGACGGTGCTGAGCCAGGCCGCGTGCATCGGCGAGAGGGTGGTGTTCCAGAAGCCGGCCGCGGTGCGCGCGAACGCGAGCGACTCGGTGGGGACCTTGATCGAGCTCGACTGCACCGGCACGTCGAACGGGAGGTGATCTCCGAACGCGAGCGCGTGCGCGGTCTCCTCGAGCTTTTCGGGCTTGAGGTGACGAAGGGCGAGGCGCGCGAACACGGTGTTCAAGCTGCGGCCCATCGCGCCGGCGAGGGTGGAGCACCACTTGTCGCGCGCGGGATCGGGCTCGAGGTCCTTCTCCGTGATGCGCTGCTCGCCGCCGGAGTAACACTCCTTTTGCTCGGGGCTCACGCCGGCCGAGTCGACGAGGGTCGTGCCGGTGACGATTTTGAACACGCTCGCCGCGGGCGCGGTGGCCTCGACCGCGAGATCGCGCGGGCCGCCTTTTTCCATGTGGCTCGCGTAGGCGAGCACGTTGCCCGTCGCGACGTCGATCATGACGACGGTGGCCTCGGGGATGTGCTGCGCTTCGAGGTACGTCTTCGCGAGCCGCTGGAGGCGCGGGTCGGCGGTGAGCTTCGCCGTCTTCCGCTCCGGCATCGGCGCCATCACGTTGTTTCCCTCGACGTAGATCTTCGCGAGGTCGAGGCCGGCGAGGGCGGGGGACGCGGGCTGGCCGAAGCGCTGCCGAATCGCGAGCGACTCGTCGTCGTCTGCGTTCTCCGCGGTCGTTCCTGTGACGGAGCCGGCGACGCCGTCTGTCGGGCCGTCCTTGACCTGTGCCGGAACGCGCTTGGCGGCGACGATCACGAGCCCCAGTGCCAGTACGGGCACACCCATTCCGATCCAGCGCTTACGCATTGACGACCCAATCGCACGCGCCATGCCCCGCGGCCAAGTTTCGGACGGGGGTTCGTGACCCCGGCGCGCGGTGACGCGAATCCCTCGACGTAGCGGACACTTCCGCGCCTTCCGCGACCGTAGAGCGGGCCGTCGCTCACGAGCGCGCGAGAAAAAATGTCGGCGCCAGGCAACGGCTTCGCGGGGCGGCGCCGAGAGAACGGCATCGCAGGCCACTTCGGCCTCGGACGACCCGAAAGGACCACGCCATGTTCTCCCGTAGCGACTCCGTGACCACGAACACCCGCACCGAAGCCCAGCGCAGCTCGTTTTGGCCCGCGCGAGCGATTCCTCTCCTGCTCGCGATCGGCTTCGCGGTGCTCGCGTTGGCGTGCTCGAGCGGGTCAGCCGATGGGACCAGCCCAAGCGGCGAGCTCACGGGCAGCTGCCTATTCATGCAGGACTCGAAGGTAACGAGTTGCTACGAGTTCTACGGGAAGGACTCCGTCGGCAACGCGAAGACGCAGTGTGACCGTTTCCATAAGCCCGAGTACGGGGCGACGACAGGTGTCTCGACCGGCAAGTGCCCCGAAGAGGGCAAAACCTTTCATGACTTCATCGAGGACCCCGACCGAGACTTTCGAATGGACAACTTTGGCTACAACACCGGAAGCGAGGTCAGCGCCGACGCAGGAACGAAGTAGTCACGAGCCTGCGCTCGAGGGCGACGGTAGGGCCGAAGAGCTCCCCGTCGCTCTTCTTGCGTGGACGCGCGGACCTACCCCACGTTCGCGGAATCGTGATGAAGTTCGCGCGTGAAGCGCATCTCTGCCGCCCCGTTCGTCCTCGCCCTCGCCCTCGTGACCGCTCGCAGCTACGCAGCAGACGCGGACGTGCCGGGGCTCTCCGTCACCGTCGCGAAGGACGCGAAGTCGCTCAAGGTCGTGCGCCCCTCCGGGAGCCGCGAGATCGCGGTCGATGGAACGCCGAAACCAGGACAAAAGCCCGAGGTCTCCGCGATCGGGGTGGGGCAAGGAAAGTCGGTCGTTCGTGTCGTGATCGCCACCGTGGAAGGCCCATGGGAAGCGCTCCTCGCGCCAGGACAAGACGCGCCGCTCTTCGTAGGACGCACCGGGTATTCGCGAGGGACGGAGGGCGAACGGGAAGGCACGCGCATCGACGTGACCCCGCGCGCGGACGGCACGAAGGGCGTGCTCGTCGCGGATATCAGGGAAGATACACGCATCTGCGGAGAGGCCTCGACCGCGCTCCGTCCACGGGGAATCGACCCGAAGACGCTCGCGCTTCGTGGCGCGACGGTGCAGCGGCTGTCGACCGACGCGCGGGCGCACGCGAAGAAGGTCGTGCTCACCCGCGTCGCGGGTTCGCGCTCTTCACCGCCGATCGCGAAGCTGCTCTCGCCCGCGGGAGAGAGCGGATCGGAGGGAACTGGGAAGAACCTGCTCGACGAGCGATCCGAGACGGCGTGGACCGAAGATCGTCCCGGCGTGGGGCAGGGGGAGTTCGTTACGTTTCGGCTGCCGGAAGAGGTGCCAATCGACAGGCTCGTGTTCGGGCTCACCCCCTCTGCGCCGCTCGCGGATTTTGCCGCGCCGCACACGTTTTACCTGGTGACGCCGGGGGAGGTGCGCGAGCTCACGGTGCCAGACGACGCGGCGTTCGCGGCGGGCGGCGAGGTCGAGGTTCGTTTCGCGACCCCGATCCGAACCGAGTGCGTCTCGATCGTGCTGGGGGACGCGTATGCGGAAGGTGTTACGGCGCCGAAGGTGGGGCTCTCGGGGGTCGCTGCGTATGCGGCGCTCGAGGCAAAATCGCTCGACGACGTGGCGAAAGAGCTCGGCGCCGGAGGAGAGCCGGCGGCCGCGGCGACCGCTTTTTTGAAGCGCGCGGGGGCTCCTGGGCTCGCCGCGATCGCGAAGAGCTACGGCGCGCTCGATCCTTCGGGCCGTGCGCGCGCGATCGACGTCGCGACCGCGGCGCCCTCGTGCGAAGCCGCTGGCGACGTGCTGCTCCTCGGGGTCGTCGATCCGGACAAGGAGGCCTCACGAAAAGCACGCGACCGGATCGAGCGCTGCGGAAAAGGCTCCGCGAAGGCGCTCGCGACCGGCCTCGGCTCGAGCGATCCCAAGCTGCGCGCGGTGTCGGCGGAGCTGTTCGGGCTCGTCGCGCCGCGCGAGGCCCTCGAGCCGCTGGTGCTCGCCCTCGGTCGTGGCGAACGACCGGAGCGCGCCGCGGTGCGTGCCGCCGTCGCGAAAGCTTCGCGCAACGCCCCGCCGGCGACCCTCGAGGGATGGCTCACGAGCGAAAATACAGTACAGAAACGTATCGAAATTCTGCGCGCGTTTTCTGCACGTCTCGGTGAAATCGGGAAAGCCGAGGAGCTGCTCGTCGCGTCGTCGAGGGCGCCGGAGATGGGCTCGCGTTACGTGCTCGTGGAGCCAGCGCGCGCGTTCTCCCTCGCGCGTCCGGAGCGACCGTCGCCTCTCGTGGCGCTCCTCGACGACGCGGATCCGTACGTGCGCGCACACGCGGCGGAAGGTGCGGCGGGGGTTCCTCGGGTCGCGCCGAAGCTCGTGGCGCACCTCGTCGATCCCGAGCCGCGTGTTCGTGAGGCGTCGTTGCTCGCCCTCGGATCGACGGGCGCCGCGCCGGAGCGCGAGGCCTCGGCGCTGCTCGTAAACGACGAGTGGTCGTTCGTCCGCGTCGCTGCGGCGAGCGCGCTCGGAGCCGTAAAAAGCCCCACCGCCGAGGGAAACGCTGCGCTCGAGAAGGTGCTCGAGGGCCGCTCTCCGGTGGTCGCTCCGGCGGCGCTTCTGGCTCTCGGCGAGCGTCGCGCGACGGGATCGGCCGGCGCGATGGCGACCCTCGCGAAGAGCCAGGAGGCGCAGCTCGACCTTCGCGTCGCAGCGGTACGCGCGCTCGGCGCGGTGTGCGCAACGAGCGAGCTCGACTACCTCACGCGTGCTGCCGTGCGTGCGCTCCAGCCGATGGACGAAGCAGACCTGCGCCTCGGGGTCGCGGCGATCGACGCCCTCGGGAGGATTCACCCCGCCGATCTCGCGAAGCGTCTCGAGAAGCTCAAAGCGAAGGATGTGCGGCCCCCGCTTCGTCACGCCGCGGAGCGCGCTCTCGCCGAGCCGTCGGTCTGCGTCGCGCCGAAATGACTGCCTAAAAATAGAAGAGCCCGCTCACGCCGAGGTCGGCCGAGACGAGGGCGCGACGCAGGAAAAATCCCAGCGACACCGAGTGCGAGAGCTCGAGCCGTGTCTCGAACATGGCCTCCGCGGTGAAGGCTCGGCTCGCCCCCGGCAGCCACGCGACGCGACCTTCTCCGAGCGCGACGAGACGCTCACCGAGGCGTAGGCGAGCGCCCGCGGAGGGGCCCGTGCCTACCCGAAACGCGCGTCCGTCGAGGCCATCGAGGTTCGGCCCTGCTTCCAGGGTCACGCCTCCGCGCGCGAACACGAGCGCGCCGGGGCCGAGCTCGGTCGCCGCGCCCATCGCCATGTCGATCTTGGCGACGAAGCAGCCGGAGCAGCCGTGGTCGCGGACACGGTCGCCGCCCAGGAAAAAGCGGTACGAGAGGCCTCCATCGAGGGTGCCCAACGGCGCGAGCCTGTCGACGTGGACGAGGGTCAGTCGCTCCAGCGCGACGCTCTGGGAGGCGGCGTACGCACGCGCTCGAACCTCCAAAATTTCGAGGGTCGCGAGGGGAGGGAGACCGTGGCTCGGATCGAGGAGATCGTGCATCGAGAGGCGCGCGCGTGCTTCGAGGAATGCGCCTCCCATCGAGCCGTACCCCGTGCCCAATGCGACACGGCGCGCGCCGTGGGCGAGGTGAGGCGCGGCGCCTTCGGGGGCTGGCACGTCGAGCTCGGGGCTCCGTACGTCGAGCGCGGCGCGCATCGCGAGGAGCTCGAACTTCCTCGTCCTTGCAGGGCTTTCGCTCGTGCTCTCGGCGAGGAGCTCGGGGTGCGCGACGTCGAGCAAGTCGGCCGCGGCGTCGAGCACGCGCGCCCGCGCGACGAGGGAGAGGCGCGCGAGGTCACGATTGGCTTCCGATCTTCCCGGCACCTTCGCGAGAGCTTCGGCGAGGAGGCGCTCGTCGCTCGCGAGCGCGGCGAGACGTGCGGCGGCGGCGCGTCGTGCGGAGGGACGGAAGCGAACCTTCGCGACGAGGCCCTTCGCGCTCCACACCGCGGCGAGCGCGTCGGCGGGGATGACGGGACGCGAGAGCGCGGCGAGCAAGTGTGCCTCTGGCCTCACCACGTCGAGGAGCGCGAGCACGTGGTAGGCGCAGTTCTCGGTCGCGTAAAAGTAGTCGAAGCTGGTCTGTCCGAGCTCCCATAAGTGCTCGAGAAACGTGCGCTTTTCGTCGCTCGTGAGCGACAGCTCGTACTCCCAGAGATCGCGCGCCTCGAAGTCTTGGTACTCGCGCACCTTGGCCGCGTAGGGCATCGCCTTGAACGTCCCGCGGAACTGTCCGAAGAGCCCTTTGAACGCGTAGCTGATCGCGTTCTCGGCGCCGACGTCGGCCGAATAGTCGATCCCGAGATCGGCGAGGGTGTGCGGTCCCGCGTCCTTCCGCAAGATGCCGGTGTCGTCGCGCTCGACGCGGAGGAGCACGTGGCCGAACGCGGAGGCGGGGCTCTCCACGTGGTACGAGCTGAACACGAAGAGCACCTTGTTCGGCCGAAGGTGCGCGAAGAACGCGTCGCGCGCCGAGCAGGTGGGACGCGGGAGATCGCCCAGGTGCAGGAAATCCTCGAGGAAACGCGCGCGCGCGGGGAACATGCAGAGTGCATGAGAGTCGCCGCGCGACGCGGGCAGGTAGAGCGCCTCGATCGTCGCGAGCATCTCCGCTTCGGGGTCGAAGGTGCCGCGATCGGAGAGGAAAAACGCGGGCCCATCGGGCTCCGCTTCCCATCCGTGCTGCGAGGTAGGGTGCACGTGGAGGAGCCTTCGCCACGCCGCGGTGTCGAAGAGCCGGGTCGCGCGCGCCTCGGCTCGGGCCTGCGCGACGTGGGGAGCTTGTGCGGCGCTCGCGCTGTTCGCCGCGAACGAGAGACCGAGCCACACGAGGAGCGCCACCGTCACGGTACGCCCGAGGCTACTCATCTGGTCCGCGTCACTCGGGGAGGTTTTCGCACGCGAGCGCGGCGTCGGCGCGGAGCACCTGCCGCATCGAGCGCGCGACTTGTTCGTTGCCGACGCGGGCGTGGGGAAAAATACGGGCGAAGCTGCCCTTGAGCCTTTGCCCGACGGACACGGGATCGGCGCAGCCGGCGATCGCCGTGATCGTCGCGATCGTCTCGCCCGAGCCGCGCGCGACGTCCTTCATGAGGGCCTCGCGGTTCATCGTGACGAAGGAGTCGAGCGTCTCGTGGTCGTCGATCGAGTCGCAGTTCTCGGTGCCGCTCGTGATGCCGAACGTCTGGCCACCGAACGTGTTCGTCGACGCGGCGGTGACTTGCACGAGCCCGGGCTTGGGTCCAAAAATAATCGAGCCGAGCCCGCAGCCTGCCGCGCCGTACCTCGGCTTCGGTCGTCGTCGCGCGCGCACCATCGGGCGCTCGGCCACGCTGACGAGGGGCGTGGCGGCGTCACGTGGGGCAGCGATCGCAGCGTCTTGGGGGGCGCCAGCGTCCTTCGTGAGCGACTTTGCGGGATCGCCCACCGTCGCATCCGGGCTCGCGTCGGCGAACATGGCGTCGACGTTCGAGGCATCTGCCGAGGGGCCGAAAGGCGAGGCCTTCCCGTCGGCTCCCGCGGAGCCTGCCACGAAGAGCGCAACGGCCACGAGGCCGATCGCCGTAGACATCGCCAATCGCGTCATGCGCGTCGCGACATTACGAGCCACGTCGGGACGGGGTCAACGTCCGAACCTTTCGCGCCAACCGATCGGGCCAAGCGCGGACGGGGCAAGGTCGACCGAGGCGACGACGCCCGTGCACGTCTGTCCCTTCGAGTCTCGGCCGCAGCCGCTGCTCGAAGTCCCTGCCGACGATGGAACTTTCCGCTGGAGGCGGTGTCTCGGGCCGACGTGTCAGGAACGCGACGTCTCCTGGATGGCCTCATCGCCACCATCGACGAAGCGGAGAAAGCTCTCGGGGCGCGGGAGGGCAAGGCCGCGGTGCGCGCGGAGCCCGAGATTCGCACGCGATCCTGGCCTCATGGTACCGTCGCGCCAGAGTCCGTGGCGCTACCGGAAGACGTCGAAGCGAAGCTGATCGAGCGCATCGTCCAGCGGGACGAACATGCGTTTACGGAGCTGATGCGGGCGTATCAGGGCCGGGTGTTCGGCCTCATCTTGCGCATGCTGGGAAACCACGCCGAGGCCGAAGAGGTCGCGCAAGAGGTGTTCATCCAGGTGTTCAAGTCGATAGGCTCGTTCCGCGGCGAGTCGAAGTTCTCGACCTGGATTTACCGGGTCGCCGTGAACCACTGCAAAAACCGAGTGAAGTACCTCAAGGTGCGCCACTCGAAGGAGCAGGACGAGCTCGAGGCGGTCGCGGAGCGCATGCCCCTCGGCGACGCGCGTCGCGCGAACGTGGGCCAGATCGAGCGACCCGACGAGGCCCTCGCCGGCAGGCAAGTCGAGCGCATCGTGCAAGAGGCGATCGCCCAGATTGACCCGAGCTTCCGCGAGTGTCTCATTCTGAGAGACGTCGAGGAGCTCAGCTACGAAGAGATCGAATCCATCACGGGGCTCGCCGCCGGAACGGTAAAAAGCCGTATTTTCCGCGCCCGCGCGCAGCTTCGCGAAATCGTCGAGGCCAGGCTCGGAGAGAAGATCGGATGAGCGACGAGAAAGATCCGAAGGGGGATGTCCCCGAGAACGCGGAAGCGGCGCCGTTCGACGACGACGCGCTGCGGAAGCTCGTGAAGCGCGCGATGACGGACGCGAAAGACCCCGACGCCGCCTCGCCAGACGCGACCGCGGCCGAGATCGCCACCACACCGAGCGAGTCCGACGAGGCGCCTTCTTCGATCGACGATCCGCCGCTCCCGCCGGACGCCGAAGAAGACGTTGCGATCCAGAGCCTGCTCCGCAAGGCGGTCGAAAAATCTCCGGTCGTGGTGCCCGACCTCGTGAGCGGCGTGCAGCGAAAGCTCCGCAAACGATCGCGTGGCAAGTTCTACCGCGACAGGTTCAGCACCACCGCGTCCCGCACCAGCTACGCGATCGTCGCCGTCGCGATGCTGCTCGTGCTCGCCCTCGCCTATCTCGTGCTCGGCCCTACCGGCTTCTCGATCCGCTGACAAAATCGGCGGCTCCAGATTGGTGTAAAGTACACGAGCCTCCGGCGCCTCGCGCGGTCGGTGCATGATGCACGCAGTGGAGGCAGCGATCAGCGGCGCGCGATCCGCGCCTTCACCGCGTCCCACAGGTCGAACGCTGCCGGCGCGTATTCCTTGAGCTTTTCCATGACGGGGCCCTCCTTCGACGCGGCGGCGAGGTCGAGGGTCCCGTCGGGGCCGTACATGCTTTCCATGACCTTCTCGACGCCCTTGCGGACCATGCCGCGGAAGGGGACCTTGGCCATCATCCCGTACATCGCGGCGTTGCCGCGGCTCTTCCGGGTCGGGTCGGAGCGCACCTCGGCGACCGCGCCGCGGACGTCTTCCAGGTAACGCTCGATGACGCCGTCGTGCTTCGCCATGAGCGTGCAGTGGATGCAGTTCGGGCGCTGCTGACGGTCGACGTGCCAGCCGCGGTCTTCGAGCACGTCGGCGACGGCGTAGATGTCGAGGGTGGGATCGATCGACGCGTACGACACGATCGTCGAGTTGGGCGCGCCGAGCACGGAGAGCCCCGGGATCGCGTCGATGCCTTCGATGAGCTTCTTTTTTGCGGAGAGCGTCTTCTTCGTGAGGTCGAGGTAGCCCGCCTCGCCGAGCCCTTGGAGGGCCGCCCACGCCGCCGCGATCGCGCCGCCGGGCCGTGTGCCAGGCATGCTGGGCGACGCGTAGATGCCGCCCGGCCAGTCGGTCGCGACGAAGAACTGGTGCTTCATGTAGGTCATGTCGCGGTAGACGACCACGCTCGCGCCCTTCGCCGCGTAGCCGTACTTGTGGAGGTCGGCCGAGATCGACGTGACGCCATCGACGCGGAAGTCCCACTTGGGAACACGCTCGCCGAGGCGCTCGATCCAGGGCAGCACGAAGCCTCCGATGCACGCATCGACGTGGAAGGGCACGCCCCGCGCGCGGGTGATCGCCGCGATCTCCTCGATCGGATCGACGACCCCGTGCGGGTACTGCGGCGCCGACGCGGCGACGAGGACCGTGTTTCGGTTCACCATCCGCGAAAGCTCGCGCACGTCGACGCGGAAGTCGTCCGCGAGCGGCACGTGGCGAATCTTGAGCCCGAAGTAGTGCGCCGCTTTGTCGAACGCGACGTGGATGCTCTTCGGCACCACGATCTCCGGCGTGCCCGTGAAAAACCCTGATTTCTTCGCACGATCGCGCGCTGCTTTGACGGCGAGCAGGATCGACTCGGTGCCGCCGGAGGTCATCGTCCCGACCGCGCCTTCGCGAGCGTGGAAGAGCGCGAGCGAGATCTTCACGACGTCGGTCTCCATCCGCCGAAGGCTCTTGAAGGCCATCGGGTTGAGCCCGTTCTCCGAGAAATACAGAGAATATGCACGTTTCAGGAGGTCTTGATGGGCCTCGCCTCCGTCGTACACGAGGCTCATCACTTTGCCGTCGCGCCACTTGGCGTCGTCGTCGCGGAGCGAAGCGAGGTCGCTCAAGATGGCGTCGTGGGATCGGCCTTCGCGCGGGAGCTCGGTCATCGCGCGAACGTAGCAGCTCGTGGGCGCCAAAAAGGGCTCCAGCGCGTCTCGACCCCGTGCGTTCCCGCGCCGATCCTCGCGCGTCGTGGTTCACCGGGTCGCGTCCCGGACGTGAAAAACCCGCGTGCGGCCGGAGCTGCACGCGGGCGGGGGAACGCGCTCGGTGCGAGCTACGCGGCGGTGATCTCGACGCGCAGGAGCTTGCGGCCGATGAACACGTAGTCGCCGTGGGTGAGCTCGCGCTCGCCCTTCACGCGGACGAACGTCCCGTTGCGGCTCGTCGCGTCGTTCAACGTGAACTTGCCGCCCGCTTCCTCGAGCTTGCAGTGGCTGCCAGACATGTAGAGGTCGGTCGGGAAGTTCAAGTCGCCGCCTTCGCGCCCGATTTGCAGCGAATTGCCGCGCGCGCACACCGTCGCCCCGAGGGCGCCGCCCTGGAGGATCTGGGTCACCCGGAAGGCGCTCCCGTGCTTCGGCGAGGAGTAAAAATACGTGCCGTCGGCCTCGGCGCCGTCGGTCTCGCGCGGGGGGCCGTCGAGGCGGAACACCTGCTCGCCGGCGAGGAACAAGTCGCCGCTCACGAGCTCGGCCGCGCCTCGAACGCGGACGTACACGCCGTTGAGCGAGTCTTCGTCGCGGACGACGAGCTTCTGCGCGCGGTAGAAGAAGTTCGCGTGCTTCGGCGAGACGAACGGGTCGTCCGGGAAGACGAGCTCGCCGCGGCGGCCGACGGCGTGGTTCTCCGCGTTGAGCTGGTAGCTCAAGCCTTCGACGCCCTCGCCGCGGATGAGGATCAGCTTCGCGCGGCCAGGAGCCTGGAGCTGCCCGAAGAACTGCGTGCGCGCCTGCATGATCTCGGCCGGGACCGCGGCACCGCAGCGACCGCAGAACTTGTGTCCCATCGGCACGGGGGTGGAGCAGGAGCGGCAAACGAAGTTCTTGGCTTGGTCCATGAGTTCCTCGATCGAGAGGGCTGCGGGAGGCTCGACTACGGTTGCGTCAACGCCAGCGGCGGGCTGCGTTGGGGTGAAAGAGCGGGGTGGTTCGTCGCGAGCGTCGCGCCTTCGACGGAGCGGCTCCTCGAAGATGCGCGCGCTCGGGACCCCGTTCGTGCGATCGGTCGGCGGCGTGGAGTCTTCGTAGGCCC
>JAAFHV010000220.1 GCA_013297655.1 Myxococcales bacterium
ATACTGACCGCGACCACGAACCCGGAACGTCCGTCGCCCACGTCGCTCGCCATCGCGAGAAGAGATTCGGGAATAGCGAGGGACACGGACCTCGTTCCGCTCGGTAGGAACGTTCGAACCACCACCGCGTCGTCGGCACTCGTATCCGCGGACACGGCGACCCGGCCTGCACCGAGAGTGACGGCACCGACGAATTCGCCCGTGAAGCTCTGACCAGGGCCCGAGACCGCCCCTTGCTTGGTGGCTACCAACGTGCCGAACGTCCCGAAGTTCTCCGTCAGGTAAACGGTGTCGGCGCTTACTCCCTCTACCCACGCTTTCGTTGTTTGGCGCGAGGCTCCCTCGACGTATCCTTGATTGCCCCAGTTCGTCGCGAGTCCGAGGGTTGTCGCGTCAGCCTCCGTGAAGCCGGCGGCGACCCAAGCAGTGTCGGAGTATCCGAGAACCGTAATTCTACTAGCCACCGACTGTATTCGGCTAGCACCGGACATCCGGACTTGCGGAAACGTGAAGCCCGTCGAGACCGCGCACGGTGCCGCCACCTTCTTGATGCTCACTGTTCGGCTCTGGTCGCCGACCGCGATGAAGGTCGCCCCGTTCACGTACGCCATCGTCTGAATACCCGAGCCGACGGGGGCGATGGCGCACTGGCCAGCAGCGCCGAACGACGTGTCCAGCCTTCCGTTCGTGTCGGCGCGTCGAAGGTAAGGAGGCACAGTTCCAGTGCCGCCGAAGCCGACCAGCAGGTCTCCACTCGGCAGCATGACCGCATCGACGAGCTCTTGCGTTTTCCCGAAGTCGAGGAACCCACCGACACCCCACGAACTATCCAACTCCCCAGGCGCGCCTCGGACCTCCAAATCCAACGTGGCTTCGCCTCGGGTCGTCCCGTCGAATCCCTCGGCGACGATGGTGACCTTTTGACTGGGCTTCGTCTCGGCGGTGTCACTTGCCTTGATCTCGAGGACCGCTTGCCCGTCGGCATTGGCCACTTGGCGCGCGGCGGTGAGGCCCGAGCCCGCGGGCGCGCTCAAGGTGACGGCGGCGCTTTTCCCACCGATGAGGATCGTGACCTTGACTTGCAACGTGCCTTTGCGGGCAATCGTGGCCTTCGCAGGGTCGATTTGCACCGTGAGCTTCTGGCGCGGATCGCCGCCATCGAGCCTCCCAGGGTCGCCGCCATCGGGGAGCCCGGGATTTCCCGAGTCGGGAAACGGAGTGCTGACTTCGGTGGAGGCGCATCCACCGTGAGCGACGAGGCCCGCGAGCAGAAAGCCCAATCCCCAAGGCACGAACCGTCGCATCGAGAGCTTCATCTTGCCGCCAATGTAGTTTGAAGTGTCGTTGCCATTCAACGGCAGGCGCGAAGAATCGCCGTGGCACCTGCGTGGGGGCGTCAGGGCCTTATCGCGTCGCGCCGGAGCGAGCTCGAACCGCCGCACGCCCTCGCAAGGGCCGTGGCGCTACGGCCGCGTCACTTGAAACCCTTGGGCGGCAGGGCGCGGAGGAACGTGACGAGGCCGTCCATCTCGGGGGCGGTGGTGGTCCATTGGTGCTTGATGCCGCCGGGGATCATGATCGGCTGGCCGTTCAAGATGCCGGTCGAAATGATGACCGCGACGTCTTCGTCCGTCACCGAGGCGAGGGACGCGGGAGAGTGGTCGATGCCGCCCGCGCCGGCGTGGCACTGGGTGCACGGGGGCTCGGATTTGGGAGCAAATCCGGTCTTGTAGCGGGCGTCGCCGGCGCCGAACCGCGCGCCATCGTAGGAGGTGATCACGAGCTGGCTCGTCACTTTGCGACCGCCCGTCTCGGCGGTCATCGTGAAGGTGCCCGCTTTTTTGGCGGTGACGAGGAAGTACTTTCCGTCGTCGCCCTGCGGGTTCATCAGCGACGCGCTCACGATCTCGACCGCCGTCGGATCCGAGGCGACGAGCTTGAGGTCGGCCGCCGAGCCGTACACCGCGAAGGGCACCCGGAAGCTGCGCGTTCCGTCGACGCCGGTGTACGAGACCTCGGGCCGCATTTGCAGCTCCGGCGTCGCGTCGGGGACGGGGCTCGTGCCGGTGTCGTTGATCGTGTCGGCGTCGCTCGGGGGCACGCTCGCGTCGTTCGTCGACGTGATGCCCGCGTCGCCAGCGGTGACCTCGCTCGAGCAACCGGGGAGCGTGCCCGCGCCGAGCGCCGCGGCGACGCCGAGAGCGAGCGCGACCGCGAGGAACGAGGACCGCGAGACGGGCCGAAGGAAGGACGAGCGAGAGGCCATGACGGGCACTTTAGCAAAGCGTTCCCCGATGGCACGGGCGAACCAACCGTGCCAACGGGACGAGCGCAGCTCGGACCGGTGGCCCGATGGACCGTGGGGAGGAACGTCCGAAGGACCCACGAACCGGCCAACGCCGCGCGGCGCCTCGGCGCTCGAGCCTACGTCCCCCACGCGGACACGATTCGCTCACGATCGACGAGGAAATCCGGCGTCTCGTGCGATCACCGTGGGCCTTCGGTGCCCCACCCCACGACGCAGAGGTCACACGTGGTAGCTGCATCATGCAGACAACCACGTGCATCATGCATGCGAGGCCGGGGCCCTTCCGTCAGTCGCGGAGCACACGCAGCGAGCCGCGTACGACGCCGTAGCCGGAGTCCGTCTTCAGGTGCCACACGAGGCCTTGCGGCGTCTCGGTGCCGGCGAGGAGCGCGCGGTACGCCGTCACGAGGCGGGTCACGTCCTCGGGCGTCTCGCGGACGAGCTCGATCCGAAATCGCTTGGCGCCAGCACGAAGGAGGGTGGGCACGAGATCGGCCGCGCTCTGCGATTTTTCGTGGAAGATCGTGTTGCGGCAGCCCACGTCGGCGATGACCGGGTGGCTCATGCCCGCCCGATCGCGGAGGGCGACGGCGTGACGATCGCAGGGCCGCCCGCACGTCCGGTGATCGCGCCCCTCGGAGAGGAGATGGGCGAACACGCAGTGCTCGGTGTGGAAGAGCGGCATCGGATGGTGAAGCACCACCTCGGTGCGCGACGCGAGCTCGCCCGCGACGAGGGCGACCATCTGCGACGAGTCGAGATCGAACGAGGGCGTGAACGCGGACAGGCCTCGCGCGAGGAAGGTGCGCGCCGCGATCGCGTTCGTCACGTTGAGCGAAAAATCGCCCACGAAGAGCCCGTCGCCGACGAAGCCGTCGTGCACCGCGCCGAGGCCACGGACGAGGGTTCCATCCGGCGAAAGCTGCGCGAGGTACTTGTCGATCTTCTCTTCGCCCGGCTTGCGAATGCGCGGCGGGGCCACCCCGACGAACGCGTGGCCTTCGCTCCGCAACGTGCGGAGCGCGACGCCGACCCCTTGAAGATCGAGGAAATCCAGGTACACGCCGTCGGCGCCCGCGACGAGGGCGGCGCGGGCTTGCTCGAGGGTGCGCGCGAGCACGAAGAGCCCCGCCGGGACGGGCTTCGGCAGCGACCCTTCAGCGACGAGGCTCGCGAGATCGACGTCGTGGACCTCGTGTGTCGCACAGGTGAGCGCTCGTTCGAGCTCTGCGGTGAGGGCGCGACGGGCCCGGTTCACCGAGGAGATCGCGAGGAGCGTGCGCTCCGGCATGTCGAGGGTGAGATCGGCGAGGGAAAACGCGGTGTCGGAGAGCTTCTCGAGCTTCTCGCGCACCACCTCGGGGCGGAGCGGCTTCTCCGCCGGGCCGAGCTCCACGTCGCCGCGCACGCTCACGCTCTTGCCGCGCGCGCTCGCGGTGAAGGTGGGAAGCTCCCCGTTTTTACCTGCAACATGCACGGACATGGGAATGCGCGCGGGTGAGCGCTCGTAGGCGGCGCGCGCTTCGGCGGCGCGCGCGGGATCGGACGTCTTCCATACGCGACCGCCGACGGCGGGGCGGGCGAAGGTTTTGTCCGGACCGAGCCACACCTGCGCCTCGTCGCCGCGCGACGCCGACTCCACGTCGGTGCCGCCGACGACGATCGCCCACACGCGACCGCCGACCTCACCGTCTCCCCCTTTTTTCCCTTCGAAGAGCACGCCGTCGCCGCGTCGCAAATCTTCGGCGAGCTTCACCGAGACGAGGGTGCGTCGCTCACCGCGGGCCACTTGCGAAGGAGCCGCGACCGAGCCGAGGAAGAGCCCGCGGTGATCGCAGGTCTTGCCGTCGACGAGGCGCTGGTGATCGACGCCGCGCAAGAAGCCGCTCCCGGAGCCGCGGGTGAACGTTTGAAGGGCCACGTTGCGATCGTTCTCGGTCGGCCCCTCCCCTTCTCCGGCGACGGCCAAGACGGCCTTGCGGTAGAGGCGCGTGGTCGACGCCACGTACTCGGGGCCCTTGAGGCGGCCTTCGATCTTGAGCGACGTGACCCCTGCCTCGTGGAGCTCGGGCACGAGCGCGGACGCCTCCAGATCCTCGGGCGACAGAAGAAACGCCATGTCCCCGAGGGGGCGCGCCTCGCCGTCGACGACGAGATCGTACGGCAGGCGACACGCTTGTGCGCACGCGCCGCGGTTCGCGCTACGCCCGCCGATAGCTTCGCTCGTGAGGCACTGCCCGGAGTACGCGACGCACAGCGCGCCGTGGACGAACACCTCGAGCTCCGCTTCGGTGGCCTCGGAGATCGCGCGAATGTCGGCGAGGGAGAGCTCCCGCGCGAGGACGACACGCACCGCGCCGAGGCTCTCCGCGAAGCGCACGCTCGAGGCGTCGGTGCACGTCATCTGCGTAGAGGCGTGGATCGCGAGGGTGGGCGCGACGGCGCGCGCGATCTTCGCGACGGCAGGATCTTGCACGATGAGCGCGTCGGCCCCGGCCCGCGCCGCCTGCGCGATCGCCTTCGCGACGGCGGGGAGCTCGTGATCGAAGACCAGCGTGTTCAGTGCAACATACACACGTGTCCCACGACCGTGGCAGAAGCGGATCGCGTCCGCGAGCTCGTCGTCCGCGAAATTCGTGGCCCGCGCGCGCGCGTTGAACGCGGAGAGCCCGAGGTACACCGCGTCGGCTCCGGAGAGCGCGGCGGCCTCGAGCGACGCGCGATCGCCCGCCGGGGCGAGGACCTCAGGCCGTCGTCGTTGCATGCGCGGCGCCGTTCATCGTGCTCCCGTCGCTGCCGACGAGGTGTGGAAATTTCATCATCGCCGACGCCGGAGTGGGCACGCCGACGCGTCCGTAGAGCGTAACGAAACGCACCCACCCGAGGGGAGGCGCGGGCGACTCCGCGCCACCGGACAGCACGTCCTCCGCCGCTGGCCCGTAGAGCTCGAGGAGCAGCTTCGCGAACGCCGCCCCCGCCGCCTCCGAGGCGAGGCTGGGCGCGCCGGTGTATCCGGGAAACGGGCGAAGCGCCATCCACGAGGCGCCGCGGAACACGAGGGAGATCTCGCGTGCACGCGCCGCGAATCCGGCCCGCGACACGAGCGCGAGCAGCGTGTCGAGGAGCTTGCTCTCGCCGAAGGGAGGGCAGTCGGGGACGCGCGTGTAGAATGCACGCACCGAGCTCTTCGCGTAGTGGAGCGCGAGGCTGGTCTCGAAGAAGCCGCCGTGAAAATCGGAGGCCACCCCGGCCTGCATCGCGTTTCGTTTCGCGTCGTCGCGCACGTGGGCATAAGCCTCGCCGTAGCGCGCGCCGTCGGCCTCGATGAGCTCGTTGAGGAGCAGGTTCATCGGCGAGAACGCGACGATGCCGTGGCGCCGCAGCCACGACACGCCGGCCTCGAGCGCGAACGCGTGGATCGGGCTCCCGTGAAACGTGACGAGCACCACCTTCTGCGCCCCGAGGCGGCGGAGCTCGCGGCACGCCTCGATCACGGTGCGCTTCACCTCGGCGTAGGAGACGAACACGCTTCCGGGCCCCGCGGTGGGCTCCACCCCGACGTCCAGATCGCGCGTCACGAGGAGCGGAAAGTCGTCCGCGGGCTCTCCGGAGCGATCGCGGAGGTAGGCGTGGAGATCGCGCGCGATGCCCACGGACACGAGGTGGTCGTTCCGGAGCGACAGGTGCGGCCCGTGGTACTCGATCGGGTTCACGAGCAAAAACGCGGGGACACCACGCGCCAAGGCCGCCGAGGCGAGCGATTCATCAGGGAAGAGCTTCACATCGCGGAACCTAGTGGAAAACGCTCGAAACGCACGCCGTAGGAGCAAAAAGCCCCGCCCCCACGCCGAGCGCGAGACGAGGCTCCGTGCAGGACGACGCGACGCTCAGTTGTCGAGAGCGCCAGCGTTAATCCATCCCTGGATAAGGGCCACACTTGCCGCCGGGAGATTTCCGCCGCCGAGTGGCATGCGCTGGCCGCAGTTCGCCGGCGGGGCAGCGCTCGTCTTCAGAAACATCGAGCTTTGGGCGGTGTTGTTCGCAGTAACGCGCTTTGTAACGGCGCCACAGTTGGCCGTGGTCCCGTTCGTTACCAGCCCCGCGTAGGCGGCCGCCTTCGTGTCCATCGAGAGGTTTCCACGAGTGCCGGGTCCGTGGCAATTGGCTCCCTTGCAGGAAACGTTGATTACCGTGTTGTAAACCATCGTAAACGTCGGGGCGGTTGCGCCGTCCGACGCATCGGCGGTGCCGGTGTCCGCGACGCTCGTATCCGCGACGCTCGTGTCCGCGACGCTCGAATCCGGGACGGGGGTGCTCGAGTCCGGGCGCGAGGTCGTCGTCCCTGTCGACGTCGGGCTGGTCCCGGTGCTGGTCGACGTTGGGTTCGTGCCCGCGTCGAGGCCCCCCGGCTCGTCCGAGCAGCCTGCAAACCCAGCGGCGATTCCAACGAAGATCGCACCCACGAAAATTCCACGAATGACCATGTGACGCCCTCCTCGAGGCAACATGAAAGCGCCAGTGTGTCCTGGCGGGATACGGTATACGCACCCGCTTTCCAGAGTGCACGTTCTTCCGTTCCACACGGAAAAAGAAGGGCTTCGGTGCGGTTTGTCGTTCCCCCGGTTGCGAACGATCCGTAGGCCATCGCCCCCTCGCCAAAAGCCGACCGTCGAACGAGCGCAACCTCGCGAAACTATGAGGCATCTTTGGAAGAGTCGCGAACGGCGGCTGCCCGGCGCCGAAGGCTCTCCCTCCAGGATTGGCTGAGTCGTCGTCGGCCCGCTGGAAACGAACGATCTCCGGATTGGAAACCCGGCAGGTGACCTCGCTTCCATCGCGACCCATCGGCCGATGGGGGCACGCGCCCCACGAGGGCTTCCAACCCATCGGCCGATGGGTTTGCGCCGCGCTCGAGGTGCCAAACCGCGATCGCGCGAACGGTGAGCGCCCATCCGGAGCGCCGCCGCTCCGATCGACCGCCGCGGCGGGCGAGCCAAACGCTCGAAATCCCGAGCACGCGGGCGCCGCGAAGGGCGCGGCCGGCTGCCCTACCCATCGGCCGATGGGTCACCGCCCCTTCGAAGGTCCGCCGCCCCTTCGGCCGATGGGTCAAAGGCCCGTCGCCAGTCCGGAAGAAGCCCGCCACGACCCGTCGCTAACGAGCAAAACCGAAGTCCCGAGCCGCAAAACGAGCCACAAAACGAAAAAACCGCGACAGAATCGCGGCCTTCGTATCGTGACGTCGATTTTTGTGGAGTCGAGGGGGATCGAACCCCTGACCTCATCCATGCCATGGATGCGCTCTCCCAGCTGAGCTACGACCCCGGGACGGCTCTTCTCACGGCGAGCCGTGACGAGCGGGCTCTCCTTTACCCCCACCCCCTTCGCTTGTCTCGTCTTTTTTTTCCAAGACCGTCGTTGGTGCAAACCGGCGTCGTTTCGGGCTCCCCGGAGGGCGGACACGAGCCCGAGGCGCGCATCGTGACCTCCGAGCCGCCGAGGCCGTCTCGCGTCGACCGGGCGAACGGGCCCGTGCCGAGCGCGCGATCGAGCTCAGACCACCATGTAACGGTAGAGGCGGTTGTCTTGGCCGAGCGCGGCGACGAGGGAGAACACGGCCTCCCCGAACGCGTCGCCCTCGGCGAGGCGCGCGCGACGGAACGCGGCGTCCTCGAATTTTTGCTCGAGGCTCTCTTTGCTCTCCACCGTCCAGGCGAGAAAATCGGCGTACCGCTCGCGCACGCCGCGGGCAAGCTTCGCTATCGCGGGCGTGTCGGCGAAGTCGCGCTCGACCCTCGCGATCCGGTCGGTGGGGCTCTCATTCACGAGCACGAGCACGTCGGAGCGGCCCACGTGCCCCTTCCGCTTCGCCGCGCCAAGGAACGCGATGAGCAGCGAATAACAGGTGATGCAGCGGCTCAGCCGAAGCTTGTAGCTTCGCAGGCGAAGGTCGGCCTTGGCGCGTTCGGGCGAGAGCTCGAGCCGCTTCTCCGTGTTCTTCGACTCGTAATTCAGGAGCAAAATCCGCCAGTAGCGCACGATGTCGTTCACGAGCACGATCGGCAGGTAGTCCTCGGGGTGAAGCTCCGCGTTCTTCCAGTAGGCCGAGATCACGTCGTCGACGATCGCGCGGTAGGCCTCCGTGCTCGCGACTGGCGCGCTCTCGAGGAGGAGCAGCATCCGCGCGGTGAACGTGTTCTCCGCGTCGTCCTCCGGCTTGCCGATGTTGGCGACGAGGCGCTCGGCGGTGTGCATGCGGAGGAACTCGCCGTCGCGCGAGGGCGGCGGGAAGCCCACCTCACGGAGCGTCTTGATGATCGCGGCTTGGATCTCCACCGCGTCGAGCGTCTTCGCCGGCCTGCCGCGTCGCACGAGGAACACGTCGAGATCGCTGTAGGGCGACATCTCCCGCCGCCCGCCGGACCCCGTCGCGTAGAGCGTGGTGTGATCGCCGAGGAGGATGTCTTTCCGATCGAGGTTCTTTGCGAACGCCTCGCGGAACAGCGAGAGACGCTCTTCCGAGGCGGCCGCGCGGGCACGGAGGAGCTCGTCGACGGGCATCCCTCGTTCGGTCCAGTCGTTCCCCATGGTCACGGAGTGTCTCCATTTCGATCGGCGAAGAGGCGCGCCACGAGCTCGGCGAGCGCGCGCGCGTCGGCAAGGGCGTCGTGCGTGTGAGGGAGCTCGGGGACCAGACGCGCGGGGAGCTTGTTTCGCCCCGCGCGCCCGATCGGCACCCGCGTGTGGAGCGCGACCATCGTCTTGACGTCGAAGGCGCGTGAGTGCAAAAACGGCGATTTTTCCGCGTAAATCGCGAAGTAGTACGAGAGGAAGCTCCAGTCGAAGCCGAGCGGATACGCGACGAGCACCGGCGTCGTCCCGCGCGCCTGCTCCTCCACCCACGACGCGCACGCGGCCATCGCCTCGCGCGGATCACGCCCGCTCACCGCGAGCTCCTCACGCGACAGCCCGGACACGGCGAGCGACTCCGGATCGAACACGTCGGACACCGGTCGCAGCTTCGCGTCGAACGACGCGGGCCTCGGCTCTGCGACGAAGCGCGCGCCATCGAAGGTGCCCGCCACCACGAGCGCGAACGAGAGCATCGAGTACCGCCCCGGCACCGGCCCGTCGGCCTCGATGTCGGCGGTGAAGAACGTGTCGCGTGCCCGAGGATCGCTCACCCCGACGTTGCTACCCTGCTGCGCGCAGCTCACCAAGAGGCAACGTCCGCGCAGCCCGCGAGTTGGACAAGCAGGTTTATCTTCTCAACAATCGATGAGCGCGCTTCGGTTGGTGCGCTTGGTGGGCGCGATCCGGAGGGGAACCGGCGCGACGACGCGCTCCCCGAACGCGCCCTTGACCACCGTGCCTTGCGCGCCGCTCTCGAGGGAGAACGTCTCTTTGCCGCACGTCACCTCGGCGCGGTCGGGGCTCGCTTCGGTGGGCTCCACCGTGCACTTCGGGAACGCGTGGCAGATCTCCCACATGTCGAGGTGCGGAGGCTTCGTGCCGCCATCGGGGAGCGTCGTGGCCATGCAAAGGGGAAACACCTTTCGAGGCTTTTTTTCGCCGTCGAGGAGCACCTCGACGAACACGTCCTGACCGAGGAACGATTTGAAGTTTTCACCGGGCCCGGCGGAGCACTCCGAGTCGACCCGCTGAACGACCAAGGTGGCGGTGCCCTTCGTGATCGGTGGGGCTGGCGCGGCGTCCGCGATCGCGGTCGCGGTCGATGGCGCGACGGCGCTCGTGCTCGCGTCGATCGGGAGGGGCGCAGCGCTGGGTTTTGCGCTTGGGGCCGGCTCCGAAGGAGCATCGTTTCGTTTGCAGGCACCGAGCACCACGAGAGCGACCGAAACGAAACAAAGCGCGCGCGTCATGGCTCATCGTCGGACGAAGCGCCTCGTTCGTGACACGTATTCGTCGCGTCGACCTTCGCCACCATCAGGCGCGGCTGCGCACCCCGCGATGAACGAAGTACGCGAGCACCGCGATCGAGCCGAGGGCCGGGATCGCCACCAGGTAGGGCCAGGGAGAGATCCCGTGCTTGGGCGCGTCGCGACGGATGAAGGAGGCGATGAGGAACATCGCGATGCACAAATCGAGGAAGATTTGCCCGCCCCAGGGCTCGCGCCACGCCACGTCGATGAACCCGAAGTACCCACGCAAATGGATGACCCAGAAGCTGTAGAGCGTGAACGGGACGAGCACGGCGAGCGGGAGGAGCACCTTCTTCATGACCGACGTCGTAGAGCGCGCGGCCCGCGATCACCATGACCTCGCGGGTCAAGAAACGACGGCCGTGAGCGCTGAGGTCAGCGAAACCCGATGCCGAGGCGCCCACCGAAGCTTCCCCCGAGGGCGGCGAGCGCGGTCCGATCGTCGGCGCGCAGGTCGAGCCCACGAAGCACACCGCCGGCGTCGAGCGCGAGCAGGAGCCACGGCTGTCGCGCGCCGAGACGCACCGAGACGACCACCTCCCCGACGAGGCTCGCGAGCGGCGCGGAGGTCGACGACGCCAGCGCCGGGCGCGTCGCGTTCGCGTTCGCGTTCGCGTTCGCCGTCCCGCTCCCGAACGCCGCGCCCACGTCGAGGCGCGGCCCTCCGCGGACCCGCACGCGCGACGAGAGGGCCAGCTCGTACCCGGCCCCGAGGGACGCGCCGATCGTGTGCAAGCGTACGTCCCCCAGCGTGTCGCTCGCGCCCGCCGTCAGGTACGAGACGCCGATATCCGCAATGAATCCGGACCGATGCGCGAGACCGAACGCGAGCCGCGGCTCGACGCCGAGGCTCCCCGCCGCCGAAAAAACACGCGCGCCGATCGAGGTCGAGAGGAGCGCGCGCACCGCCGGCTCGCGCGTCGAAGGGAGAGGTACATCGGGCGGCGGCGCGGGCGCGACGACGCGCGGTGGAGGCAACGGCGCCGGGAGCGGTGCGGGCGGCAGGCGCTCGGATCGCGCGACGTGGAGGCGCGCCGCTTCGCCGATCGCGAGCGCGAGCACACGTGGCGCAGCGTCGTCGGCGACGTCGGTCACGTCGACCGTGAGGCGCTCTTCGCTCCCGTCGGAGTACGCGAGGCGCACCCGAAGCGACGCGCCCTGGCGCGCGATCTCCACCTTTTGCGGCGCGGTCGTCGGCTCGAGCTCCACGGCGAGGTGCCCCTCGAGGACCTTCGTTTCGATGCCTGCGCCCACCTCGACGCTCACGTCGAGCGGTCGCGGCTCGGCCCACGCGGGCGACACATGCGCGAGCACGGCGAGAGCAGCGGCGACGACACACACGATCCGCTTCATGGCGCGAGCGCGGCGACCTTCGCGCGGTAGCGACCCTCGGGGAACGCAGCGTCGTAGGACGCGCGCGCGGCGTGGGCGCTCGTGGTGTCTCCCGCTTTGGCGTAGGCCTCGACGCGACGGAAGAACGCGTCTTCGCGCAACGCTCCCGGGAGGCCGAGCGCGATCGCCCGCTCGAACGCCGCCGCCGCGCCGCGCGCGTTCCCCAACGCGTCGAGCTGAATCTTGCCGAGCGTGAACGCCGCCTGCGGCGCCGACGGATCCCCCGCGTGCTCCGCGAGCAGCCGCTCGAGCGGCGCCACGGCCTGCGCCGGGTGCCCTGAAAGCCTAGCAACATCGGCCACTTGAAGAAGTTCGGACGCCACCGTCGCGCGCTTCGTCTCGCGCGCGATCCCGTCCTTGCCGAGCGCGTCGTAGGCGGCGCCATAGTCGCCCTTCTTCGCCAGGGGATGCCACTCGGGCTCCGGCGAGAGCGCCGCACGCGGAGCCGAGACGGACGGCACGACGGACGGTGCGACGGGCGACGTCGGTAGCGCGGGCGAGGACGAGGGCACGGGACCGGTCGGCGGAGGTGCGCTCGCGCGCACCGGCGCGGCGGCGGCGTCTTCGATCGTGACCCATTGCCCCGCGACGAGATCGACGCTCCCGTTCGGGACGCGCAGACCAGCGACACGCACGTGACCACGCTCCACCTCGACCCGGACACGATGCTCCTCCCTCACGACGACGAAGCGCGTCCCGAGCACCGTCACCGTCGCGAGGCCCGCCTCGACCGTCCACGTACGCGGTCCGTTCGGGGTCACGTCGAAGGTGGCTTTCCCCGGCCCCATCGTGAGCGCCAGCGCGCGCCCCGTGTTCACGATCGGGAGGAGCTTCGTACCGGCGGAGAGCGACAGACGCGAGCCCTCGTCGAGCACGATGTCGTGCGACGGGGCCGCCTCGAGCGAAGGAGGGAGCAGCTCGCCGGTCGCGAGCCGGATCGCGACCGCTTCGTGCGGAGCGCGACCACGCAAGACGAAGAGCAGGACGAGCGCGAGCGCGCCCGCGAGGAGGGCGAGCCGTGGCGCGAGCCGCGCACGACCACGCCGCGCCTCGATGCGGTCCCACACCTCGTCGATCGCGCGTGGATCGAGGTCTTTCGTGAGCTTATCGCCGAGAGGACGCTCGCTCATCGCCCACCCTCCCGCAAGCGGGTTACGGTCGCGTCGGCCGCGGCGATGCGGCGCTTGACGGTCGCGAGCGAGCAGCCCGCTGCGCCGGCGATCTCCTCGAGCGCGAGCCCCTCCACGTGGCGAAGCACCCACGCGATCTTCTCTTCCGCCGGGAGCGCGTCGAGGGCGCGGTCGACGGCACGTAGCTCGGCGCGCTCGTCGGGCCCGAGCTCCGGCGACGCGAGCTGCTCGAGCTTGGCGTCCTCTTCGGTGCGATCGAGTCCGAAGAGCGCGAGGAGCTTTCGTCTGCGGAAGCGGCGATGCACGAGCCGCACGCACACGGTGTGGAGCCACGCCCGCGCCGCCCCGGCGTCACGAAGGGAGCCGAGGTCGGAGAGCGCGGTGACCCACGTGTCTTGGACCACGTCGCGCGCGTCTTCCGTCGAGCGGAGGAGGCGCGTCGCGAGGCGCAGGAGAGATGGGGCGTGGCGACGGTAGAGCTCCTCTTCCGCTCGCCGGGAGCCTTCACGAATGGCCCCGACGATGCGCGCGTCGATCGTACGGTCGTCGTCGGCCGCGTCGCGAGGCGCACTGGGCGTGTCTTCCCGCGCGCCCACCTCGGCGGGAGCACGGCTGGGAAGGAGCGTCGACACGGAGAGAGCGTACACGGTCGACCGTCAGGGCCATGAGCGCCGCGCGACGGCTCATCTTTTCTTTTTTTCTTTTCTTGAGCCGTCACGCACACTTGCCGGCCCTCACGAGCATGAGCCTCCTTCGTATCCTTCTTCCCCTCGCTTCGCTCTCCATCGCGCTCGTCGCCTGCTCCGGGCAGATCGCGCCTGTCCTCGTGTCGCCGGATGGCGGCGCCGGAGACGCGAGCCCGTCCCCCACCGACGCCGGTGGCCAAGACGCGAGCTCGTGCCTTCCGGATGAGACCTTGCGCTACTCGGCGCCCGGATGCGGAACGAACGCCATCGGCGTTTGCACTCGCGGTGAACGGCTCTGCTTCGAGGAGTTCTGTAGCTGCAACGGCAAGACCGTCACCGGATGCGGCAGCGCCAACGAGCCCTTCGCCTACAAGGGGGCGTGCGTCGACAGCGGCCCCGATCCCGATACGTGTACACCAGCCGGCGGTAGCTGCGGGCCGATCAGCGACTGCGCCCGAGGCCAAGGCCAGCTCGGAGGCACGTCGTACTCGTGCGGCGTCGGCGCTCCGGGAACGAACACGTGCTGCTTCAAGCCCGGCACTCCCTGCGGTGACGCGGCGGACTTCGATTGTTGCCGCGCGAGCGGTGGCTCCTCGCGCCCGGTGTGCCAGTTCGCGAGCGGCACCCTCGCCTGTTTGTCCGGAACGATGGGCCCGATCGGTAGCTGTATCTGAGCTCACGCGAAGGACGCCTCCGACGAGGCGTCCTTCGTTCGCACACCACCATCCTGTGCCGAACGGTCAACGAACGCCGAGTCGCTTGATCATCTTTTGGAGACCGAAGCGAGAGATCCCGAGGTCCTTCGCGGCGCGGGTCTGATTGCCACCCGCGACCTCGAGCGCAGCACGAACGAGCTCGGCCTCGAGCGCGTCGAGCTTCTCGCGAAGCGTGGCGGGCTCTCCTTCGACCGCACGGCCCGAAGCGATCTCCGGCGAGAGCTCGCTCGTGTCGATGCGGTCGTCGGCGAGCACGAGCGCGCGGCGGACCTCGTTCTCGAGCTGGCGCACGTTTCCGGGCCACCCGAAGGCGACGAGCTTCGCCATCGCCGCGCGCGTGATCGTCACCTTCCGGCCCTCTTCGTACTTGCGGAGAAAGTGCTCGAGCAAGAGCGGGATATCGGAGGGCCGCTCGCGGAGGCTCGGCACCGTGAGCGTGACGACCGCGAGGCGGTAGTAGAGGTCCTCGCGAAAGGTGCCCGCCTTCACCATCGCCGCGAGATCGCGGTGGGTCGCGGCGACGATGCGGACGTCCACCTTCCGCGAGCGCTCGCCACCGACCGGCCTCACGTCGCCGTCGGCGAGCACGCGCAGCAGTTTTACCTGCATTTTCGGCGGCATTTCGCCGATTTCATCGAGGAAGAGCGTGCCCTTGTGGGCGAGCTCGAAGAGGCCCGTTCGCGCCGACGACGCGCCGGTAAACGCGCCCTTCACGTGACCGAAGAGGGTGGACTCGAGGAGCGACTCGGGAACGCTTCCGCAGTTCTCCGCGACGAAGAGCGCGCCCTTGCGGCTCCCGCGGTCATGAATCGCGCGCGCGAAGAGCTCCTTCCCGGTGCCCGATTCGCCGAGCACGAGCACCGGCACGTCGCTCGCGGCGACCCGCATCGCGACGCGGAGCGTGGCCGTCAGCGGCGCGCTCGTCCCGACGATTCCGCCGACGGTCGTGTCCTCGGACGCGAGCGTGGCGCGCACCACGGTGAGCTCCGCCTCGGCCTTTCCGAGGCTCTCGCGCAGCATCGCCGCCGCGCGTGCCTCTTTTCGGAGGGCGCGGCGCAAAAGCACCTTGTCGCGCGCGTCCGAGATCGCCATCGCGGCTTGGGTGGCGAGGAGGCGAACCCACGAGAGCTCCTTTTCGCCGAACGCGTTCCGCTTCACCCGATCGTCGAGGTACACCACCCCGAGCACCTCGCCGCGCGCGAGGAGCGGCACCGCGAGCACGCTTCGAAGCCGGAGGGCGTGCACCGACGCGTACGTGTCGCCATGGCTCGAGAGCGCGTCGAGCGCGACGATCGCCTCTCCTGTCTCGAGCGCGCGATTCGCGAGGGTCGTCGAGAGCAGGAGCTGCTCCCCGGTGAGATCGTGCCGCGCGAGGTTACGTGCCGCGCGCGGAACGAGCCCGCCGTTCGGGGCGCGGAGGAGCAAGAGCCCACGCTCGACCCCTGTCCAAAGGACGAGCGCGTCGAGGACCTGGTCGAGCAGCGGACGCAGCCGATCGCGCGAAGCGAGGCTGCGGACGATCCCCTCGAGCTGGGAGATTTGGGCAGGGAGGAGCTCACCGCCGCTGCTCGCGACGAGCTCGTTCGGAGCGCGAATCGAGAGCCAATGCTCCGCCGGGAGATGCGCGAGGAGCTCCGGACGACGCGCGCACGTCGCGCGAACACGTCGCGCGAGATCGAACGTGGCGACCTCGAGCCGGCGCGCCGCGTCGCCCTCGCCGAGCTCGCGCGCCAGCTTCGCACCGTTCGCGAGCGCGGGGCCACGCGACGCGACCTGCGCGCTCGCGCGCGCCGGATCGGAGAGCAAC
>JAAFHV010000221.1 GCA_013297655.1 Myxococcales bacterium
GTCGTTCACGTTTTCCAGGTGCGCGCGCGACTACCCAAAAGCGTAACGTTCTTCGCGGGATACGTGAGGAAGCGGGTAGCTTAGAGGCGCTCGGGGAGCGGCACCGGCGCGCGACGAAGCGGCTCGAGCAGGGGCGCCTTGGCGCGGGGCCCCGATTCGCGGACGACGCGCAGGCACTCGTCGTTCGTGAGCCGCCGTGGCCCATAGGCCGACGCGTCCGAGGCGTCCGAGTCCATGAGCAGGTGCGGCGTATCTTTGCCGAAGTCATCCGGGTGGCCGGGCACGTCGAGGAGCACATGCCCGAGCTCGTGCGCGATCGCGTGGCTGCTCGCGCGGGAGCGAACCCCCGAACGATCGATCAGGATCACGTTGCGCACGCTGGACCCGTCGCCGTGGATGAACGACTCGCCGATGCGACCGCCGCCCGCGAAGTAAGGCACGTAGACCACGCTCACGACGCGCCCGTCGAGATCGCCCTTCCCGAGATCGTCGAGCGACTTCACGAGCGCGCGCTCCTCGAGGGTTCCGGCGGGCGAGTCCATGTCGCCGAAGTGCGTAAGCCCGTCCGAGAGATCGACGACCCCGATCGCGACGGCGAGGGTCGGATCGTTCGACAACGTCGTGTCTGCCTCGACCTTCACCGCGACGCCGGGCGCGCCACGCCTCGCGATCCGCACGTCGGCGCTGCCGATGGCGCCGGGGAGGATCCGTGCGTTGCGGCTGACCTCCGCGACGAAGCCGGCCCCCTCGATCGCGCGGGCGAAGAGCTGCGCGGCCTCGAGCGGAGAGCGGCCACGCGGAATATCGACGGCGAGCTTCTTTCCCTCGACGAGCACGCGCACGGTGCCGCCCGAGCTCGGGGCGCCGACGTCGTTCCCGAACGCGACGAGCGACGGGAGAGGAGGCGACGCGACGCGCACGTCGGAGCCGCGAGCGTCGATCGCGATGCCACATTGGCCCCAGAGCGCGCGCGCGTCGGCGAGATCTTTCCGCACCTCCGCGATCGCCTCGACCTCGTTCGTGAAGAGCGAAGGCTTGCCGGATTTGTCGGCCCGAAACAGCGTGGCGCGGATCTTCACGGAGTACGGCTCGGGCACCACGCCGCGTGGGCCGCCGACGCGGATCGAGGTGATCTTCTTGCCGTCGCGCGCGAGCACCACGAGGCCCCCCACCTCCGCGACGAGGCTCCGCCCGATCGAAGAAGGATGGTTGCCATCGACGCTGTCGACGACGAGGCGGAGGGGGCGCGAGCGGCGGCAGCGTGGGCCCGAAACGGCGCAGGGAGCGTCGATAGCGACGTTCGTGAGGCGGCCGACGACGTTGCCGCGCGGATCGAGCGACACGACGTCGACCGGGCCGCTCGGCTTGCCTCGCACCGTCAAGCGAAACCCGTCCGGATCGCCCTCGGGGGAAGCCTCCGGCAGCGCTCGCGAAAACGACAGGTAGGCCGAAGCTTGCGCGATCGGAGCGGCGCGAACGTCCTCGAACCCGTGCGCGCGCACGACGAGCGCGACGCGGAGCTTTCCGTCGTCGACCACGATCGCGGCGTCGTCGTCGGTGGGGCGCACGCCTTGGAGCTCGGCGCCGGCGGGCAGCGTGGACGGGAGCACGAGCGGCTTGCCCGCGAGGAGCACACGCGCGCCCGCGACGGCGCCGGTCAGCTCGACGCGACGACCACGGAGACGCGCCGGCAACGGCACCACGTCTTTGCGCGCGAGCCCGCGCACGTCGGGGCTCGCGCCGTCCTCGTGGCCATCGGCGTCGTCGTCGTCCGCGTCGGCCTCGAGCTCGACGGTCTCGAGCGGAGGCGCCGCGGCGTGGGCGTGCCCCTCCGACGTGAGCACGGACACGCTCGCGAGCGGAACGAGCGCCGCGAGCGCGACGACGCCGGGCACAGTGAGGAAACCGAGGAAGCCGAGGAGGGCATCCGCGGCGTGGCGCCTCACTCGAACGCGCCCCATTGGAGGTGCCGCACGAGCGCCTCGGTCACGACGGGCCCGCGGTCGCTACGCGCATCGCCGCGACCTTCGAGCGCGCCGTTCGCGAGCACGTGCGCGCCCCACGCGACGGTGGGCAGGTGCTTGCTCGCGACGGCCTCTTCCGCGAGATCTTTGGCCGCGTTCGCGTCGCCCGCGTCGTGGAGGGCGGCGATGGCGAGGCCTCGGAGCTCCTCCCTGGAGGTGGTCGCTGCAGCGCGGAGAGGCTCGAGCAGCTCGGCGCGACCGAACGCGCGCGCGAGCACGGCCGCGGCGCGCAGGTGCGACTCCTCGGTGAGCGGCCCGCGCGTGAGCGACTCGAGCATCGGCTTGGCCGAAGGCACGCCCGCGTCGCCCATGCGAAAGAGGAACGAGAGATCACGATCGGCGCTCGGCCGGTCCGACAGGCGCGCCGACAGCTCGGTCGTGGGGCGCGCGACTGGGGTCGGCGTGGTCGCCGCGAGGCGTGGGGCGGCGCTCTCGGCGCGGGTCCCGACCGTGAGCGTGCCGGCCTCGAGCGCGCCCGCCTCGAGGGCCCACGCGACGAGCGACCACGCCCCACGCGACGACTCGGGGCCGTCTTTGCTCTTGGAGCGCGCCTCGGCGAGCGGACGAACGTCGCCCGCGAGCACGACCGCCTCCCCGAAGAGCAGCCAGCGGCCGAGGTGGCGCTCCGCCGAGCGGAGGACCGCGAACCCTGGCTCGAGGCGCTCGCCCGCGCCCGCCGCGAAGCGCGAACGCCTCGACTTCCGCGAGAGGGCGAGGCCACGCACGAGCGGCGCGACGATGCTCGACGCGAGCGCCACCCGATGGGCCTCTTTGATGATGGGTGCAAGATGCAACAAGTGCGCACCCGGTGAGTCGCCGCGCACGACGCGGCCGATCTCGGCGGCGAACGCGACGAACGGCTTGCTCCCGGAGGCGAGCTTGGCGAGGCGGGCGCGGAGCTCTGGCGACGACGAGAGGCCCGCCGCGGAGAGGGTCGCGGGGCCGCCGCCTTCGTCCTCCGCGAGCGCCGGATCGAGCAGCCCGTCGAGCCCGGGGTGGTCGTCCTCCGCGAGGGTGCGCACGATCGCGCTCCACAGCTCGCGGCCGATGGTGCGACGACGAACGAGCGTCTCCCCCGCCGACAAGAGCTCGGCGCGCAGATCGGCGCTGAGCGGGCCGAGGGCGCGCACCACCCCAGCGAGGCGAACCTCGGACGTGGGCTTGCGTTTGATCGCGGACTGCAGCTCGTCCACGAGGCGGGACGAAGCGCGTGCGTCGAGGAGCTCGTCGCCGGCGACCCGCGCTCGTTTGACCGGGGGCCGCGCCACCTTCTTCGCGCGCGGCGCATCGGCCGCGTCGGGGCGTGCACGCGCGAGACCCGGAAGGCCCCCGGCGAAGAGGGAGAGGCGAGGTTCTTTCTTGGAAGGTTTCGTCATCGCCCCTTTCCACACCGGCATTCGAGCGTACCAGAGCGCGTCGCTCTCGAGCGCCGATTGTCACCGCGCTTGCCGATTCACGAGCCGAGCATGGACGTACGATCAGGCGCGACGAAGCTTCCCTCCGCGAGCACGAGCCGCGAGGCGATTGGATTGCCTATGGCGAGCGGCGTCGCGCGACGAGCTCCCTCGTCGCGCTTGCGTCGCCCTGCGCCTTCGTGGATCACGCGAGCGACGAGCCCGCGCGCTCACCCGTGGCGCGAGACCGCGATCTCGACGGCGTGTCCTTCGACGTCGCTCGTCTCGACGCGAACGTAACCTCCGCCATCGCCGGCCGGGGTGTCGGCGAGCTCGAGCCCGACCGCGAGCACGTCGTCCTTCAGCTTGTCGCCGTGCTTGACGAGCGCGGCCTTCACGGCCTCGGGCGCGAAGATGCGCAGATCGATCCTGTCTTGGAGCTCGAGCTTCGCCTCTTTACGTGCAGTCTGCACCCGATTCGTCAGCTCGCGGACGAGGCCCAGCTCGCGGAGCTCGTCGTCGAGGCGGGTGTCGAGGGCGACCACCCCGAGGCGACCGCCAGCGGCCGAGAAGCCCTCGTTCGTATCGAACGCGACCTCGACGTCCTCGACGAGGAGGCTCACCCCGTCGAACGTGACGGTGCCCTTCTCGCGGAGCTCGGCGAGGACCCCCGAGGCCGCGGCCGAGGCGAGATCACCGAGCGACTTCTTGAGCTTCTGCGCTTCTTTCCCGAGGCCGCGTTGGCCCAAGGTGCGGAAGTTGGGCTTCAGCTTGTAGGAGACGAACGTGTCGACCTCGGCGCCTTCGACGAACGCGATCCCGAGCACGTTGAGCTCGTCGCGGATCATCGCCTCTGCGGCCTCGAGCCCCGCGCGCAGCTTCTGGTCGGCGAGCACGAGGTGCGCCGTTCGCAGCGGCTGCCGCACCTTCACCTTCGCCTGAGTACGCACCTGGAGCCCGAGGCTCACGAGCTCGCGGACCGAGGCCATCTTGCGCACGAGCGCCTCGTCGACGAGCGACGGATCGGCGACCGGGAAAGATGCAAGATGCACGCTCTCCGGCGCGTTCTCCGGGAACGGGCGCCGCGACAGGTTCTGGTGCATGCCCTCCGCCGTGAACGGCACGAAAGGCGCGAGCACCTTCGAGAGCACGACGAGCACCTCGTAGAGCGTGGCGTAGGCGGCGCGTTTGTCGTCGTCCCAGGTGCTGCGCCAGAAGCGCTCCCGCGAGCGGCGCACGTACCAGTTCGAGAGCCCATCGACGAAGTCGGTGATGTGCCCGGTGGCGCCGTGGATGTCGTAGCCGTCGAGGCAGGCGGTGATCTTCAGGAGCGACGCGTGGAGCAGGCTCGTGATCCAGCGATCGAGCTCGGGCCGGTTCGCGACCTCGGGGGCGGGCGCGCGCGGATCGAAGCCGTCGATGTTCGCGTAGAGGGTGAAGAACGAATAGACGTTGCGGAGGCGGACGAGCGTCTCTTTCTGCGTCGCGCGCACGTTCGAGAGCGAGTGGCGGGTCGCGTTCCACGGCGGGTTCGACGCGTAGAAGAACCAGCGGAACGCGTCGGCTCCCGGCGCCGAGGCGCTCGGCTCGTGCACCATCACGCGCTCGGTCGCGGGCAGCCGCGGCACGTCGATGACCTTGAGCTTCTGGTCCTTCGCCGGCACCACCGCGAGCGCCTTCGTGTCTTCCGGCGAGAGCACGATCCCTCGGCGGCGGAGCTTCTTGTTCACTTTGAGCGCGAGCGAGAGCGCGCTCGCTTCGTTGCCGTCGGTGAACACGTTCACCTTCGCCCCCTCGAGCAGGTCGAGCCCCTCGAGATCCTCACGGCAAACGAACGCGGTGCCCTTCGGCGGCGCGGCCTCCCCCGCCCCACCTTCGGCGACGAGGAAGTCCATCTTCACCTCGTCGAAGATGACCTCCGGCGGGGTGTAGTTGCCCTTCTGCTTCGACTCCTTCTTTCCTTCTTTGTCCGTCACGTGCCCGAGAACGATGCAGGTCTTGAAGGGGTGCGGGAGCGTCTCCGCCGCGAGATCGTGCTCTTTCCGCGTCTCGGCGTCGAAGACGAGGGTGGAGATCATGAGCAGCGAATAAAACCAACCACGCGTCTGATCGATCGCCTCGGAGATGAAGTCGGCGGGGAAGCTCTTCTTGAAGACGTCGTGGCCTTCGTGCGGGAAGCCCCACTGCGCGAACGGCATGCAGCCGGAGTCGAACCAGCAGTCGATGACCTCCGGCACGCGGCGGTAGGTGCCCTCTTCTCCCGGGTTCTGCCAGGTCACCGAGTCGATCCACGGCTTGTGCACGATGAGATCGTCGGAGAGGCTCGGATCGGCTTTTTTGGCGTCCTCGAACACCTTGAACGCTTCGGGGTTCTTCGCGCGGATCTCGGCGACGCTGCTCGGCGCGTCCATCTTTCCGCTCACGTCGTTGATCCACACGTTGAGCGGGGTGCCCCAGTAGCGCTCGCGCGAGAGGGCCCAGTCGACGTTGTTGTCGAGGAAGTCGCCGAAGCGGCCGTCTTTGATGTGAGGCGGAAACCAGGTGACGTTCTGGTTGTTCTCTTTGGCCTTCTCGATGAGCGACGTGGTGCGGATGTACCAAGCCGGGCGCGCGTATTGGATGAGCGGATCGGAGTCCGCGCGCCAACAGAACGGGTAATCGTGGCGGTACGTCTCGGAGAAGACGAGGCGGCCGCGCTGCTTCAGCTCCTGCGAGATTTCCTTGTCGCAGTCCTTCACCCAGCGGCCCGCGTAGGTCGTGAGCTCGGGCACGAAGGTGCCGTCCGGGTTCACCGCGCAGAAGAGCGGGAGGTCTTTGTATTCTGCAAGGAGCTTACGGTGCGCTTGATGGTCGTCCTCGCCGAACGCCGGCGCGACGTGCACGATGCCGGTGCCGGCGTCCAACGTGACGAAGTCGGCGGCGAGGATCTTCCAGATCGGCGCGCCAGCACCGGCCTGTTTCGCGTCGTTCGCGTAGAGGTCGAAGGGCGGCACGTAGGCGAGACCGACCAGCTCTTTCCCAGTGACCTTCGCGAGCGGCGCCGGCGCGTCGACCTTGAGCTTCTTCGCGATGCCTTCGAGGAGGCCCTCCGCGAGCACGAGCTTCTTCCCCGCGAGCTCCACCACGACGTACGAAAAGCTCGCGTTGACCGCCGCGTACATGTTCGACGGCAAGGTCCACGGGGTGGTCGTCCACACGAGAAGCTCCGCGCCCTCGAGCGCCGGATTTACCGACTTCGCGGCCTCGGCGAGCGGGAACGTGACGTACACGCTCGGATCGTCGACCTCTTTGTAGCCCTGGCCCACCTCACCGGACGAGAGCGCGGTGCCGCCTTGCGCCCACCACCAGACCACCTTGTGGCCTTGGTAGAGGAGGCCCTTCTTGAAGAGGTTCGACAGCGCCCACCAGACGCTCTCGACGTAGCTCTTGTGGAAGGTGACGTACGCTTTGTCGAGGTCGACCCAGAAGCCGACCCGCTCGGTGAGCTCTTCCCACTCCTTCGTGTAACGGAACACGGAGGCGATGCACTTTTTGACGAACGGCTCCACGCCGTAGGCCTCGATCGCGGCCTTGCCGTGCATGTGGAGCTCTTTTTCGACCTCCACCTCGACGGGGAGACCGTGGGTGTCCCAGCCTGCTTTTCGCGGCACGTGGAACCCTTGCATCGTCTTGTAACGAGGGAAAAGATCCTTCACCACGCGGGTGAGCACGTGCCCGTTGTGGGGGAGGCCGTTCGCGGTGGGCGGGCCCTCGTAGAACACCCAAGGCTTGCCCTCGCTCGTCTGCTCGAGCGACTTCTCGAACACGCGAATGTCGCGCCAAAGCGCGAGGATCTCGCGCTCTTCTTTCGGGAAGTCGAGCTCGGAGGGCACCTTGGAGAAAAGCGGTTCGGACATGGTAACGCGCGTCATAGCGCCTTTTTGTCCGCGTTTCGGCGAGAAAGCGCCGCCGCCCGCTCGCCGTGCCTCTCCTGTCCGTCACTCCGCGCGGAACCGCGCCCAGTCGAGGCGCAGCTTTCGCATCTTGCCGCGGAGGGTGTGCGGGTTTAGCCCGAGCAGCGCTGCCGCCCCGCTCGGCCCCTCGATGCGACCGCGCGTGCGCACGAGGGCGGCCTCGATGTGACGACGAGTCGCCGCCTCGAGCGTCGCGAAGGGCTCTCTGGTCCGCTCGACGGGCGCCTTTGCGTCGTCCCCGAGGGCGCGCGCGATCTCGAGGCGAATGCCGAACCCGAGGATCGCCGCGCGCTCGACGACGGCCGCGAGCTCACGAACGTTGCCCGGCCACGCGTACGCGGCGAGGCGCTCCAGATCGTCGGCGCTCGGCACGAGCGGCACCCCCGTGAGGCGCTCCCCCGCGCGTCGCGCGAAGTGCGACGCGAGCTCCGGCAGATCGCAGAGACGGTCGCGGAGCGGAGGAATACGAACCGAGAACACGGCGAGACGAAAATAGAGGTCGTCGCGGAACGTGCCTTTTTCGCACATCGAACGCAGATCGCGATGCGTCGCGGTGACGATCCGCACGTCGACGGGGAGGCTCTTCTCGCCGCCGACGCGCTCGATCGTGCCCTCCTGCAGCACGCGCAGGAGCCGCACCTGCGCCGCAGCGGGCAGCTCGGCGATCTCGTCGAGGAAGAGGGTGCCTCCGTTCGCGCGCTCGAACCAGCCGAGGCGCGTGTGGCTCGCGCCGGTGAAGCTGCCCCGCTCGTGACCAAAGAGCTCCGAGTCGACCAGCTCGGGCGGTATTGCGCCGCAGTTCACGCGCACCATCGGACGCTTCGCGCGCTGCGACCGCGCATGAAGGAGCCGCGCGACCACCTCTTTTCCGGAGCCCGTCTCGCCCGCAAGCATCACCGGCACGTCGGCCTTCGCGACCTGCTCCACCCGCTCGATGACCTCGCGAAGCCCCCTCCCCGCGCCCATCACGCCGAGCTCGCGCGCGTCGTCGAACGCGTCGAACGACGAGCGAGCCGTCGGATGCGACGGGCCGACGTCGAAGCTCTCGGGCACCGGAGAAAAGAGCGAGACCGCAGCGTTTGCCATACCGACGCTATAACGGACACACGTCTGTTATGCAACCAGATGCCTCGCAGTGCGTCATCGCAGCTTGGAACCCAGCGCATCCGATAGCCAATTCCGTCCAACATAACGGCTGAACCGCCCTAGGGAGCCTCTGCGCGCGTATTTCGGCGATGACGAGGTGTGGCATGTCGCGTGCTGACGAGGTGCATCACCATGCGCTTTTGCTCTCGTTCGTCCCTCGCTCTTGGCCCGCTGATCGGTGCGTTCGTTGGCGCGGCTCTCGTGCTCACCGCGTCTCGCGCCGCGAGCGCCGCCCCCTGCGCCGACCTTCCCGCCCCCGTCATCTACGGCCTCGGAGGGAGCGCGACGAAGCCGCTCCTCTCCAAGATCGCCGGCGGCCTCACCGCGGCGGGCACGCTCTCGGTCGTCTACCAAGCGCCCGGCGCGTGTCTCGGGATCAACGGCCTCCTCGCCGACACCAAGATCACCGGGACGGCCTCGTTCTGGGACGCGACGGGCAGAGAGCAGTCGTGCACCCTCCCCGACGCGGGGCAGACGGTCGACTTCGCGAACATGGGGAACACCGCCGTCTCGTGTCCCGGCGTGGGCGCGCTCCCGAACGACGTGGGCGACTTCCTCGGCCCCGTGAACGCGTACACCGTCATCGTGCCGCTCGCGTCGAGCCAGCTCGTGATCAGCCGCGAGGCCGCCTACTTTGCTTTCGGCTTCGGTCAGCTCGGCAAGGCGCAGCCGTGGATCGACGACACTCAGATTTTCCGCCGCGACGCGAGCTCGGCCGTTCAGCTCGTTCTCTCGATCGCGACCGGAGTGCCGGCGGAGAAGTTCAAGGGGGTGGACACGAAGACGAATCAGGGAACCATCACCGCCGTCGCGCAGTCGTCGAAGCCGGAGGCCGCGATAGGCCTCGTGTCCGGTGAGGTGGCCGACGCCAACCGCGCCTCGGTGCGTGTGCTCGCGTACCAGCACGCGGGGCAGCGTTGCGGGTACCTGCCCGACTCGAGCGCGACCGCCTTCGACAAGAAGAACGTGCGCGACGGCACCTACCACCTCTGGGCGCCGATCCACTTCTTCGCGAAGATCGATCCCAACACGAAGAAGGCGATCAACACGAACGTCGCCAAGTTCGTCGGCCTCTTCACCAGCGAGGTCGCCCCTCCGGCGAACCTCAACGTGATCGAGGCAGAGATCAAATCGGGCAACGTGCCGAAGTGCGCGATGAACGTGTGGCGCGAGTCGGACCTAGGGCCGCTCTCGAAGTACACCGCCCCCGAGCCCTGCGCTTGTTACTTCGACCAGGTCGCGACCGGCGCGACGACGTGTGCAACCTGCAGCGATACCAAGGCTTGCGAGGGTGGGAAAACCTGCCGCCGCGGCTTCTGCGAGGCCCGATGAAAACGCGTCACCGCGCCGCGCTGGCGATCTCCGCCCTCGCTTGCCTCCCCGTCGTCGTGCTCGTCGCGTGCTCCAGCGCGCCGGTGGACGACGCGCCTTCGCGCCAGCCGATCCCGACCGCGAACCCCACCGGCACTACCCCGGTCACCGACGGCGGCGACGCGCCGGACGCGGCCTGCTTCGGCCCGGACCAGTGCTTCAAGTGCGAGCCGGTGCAGCTCGTCGACTTCTTGAACGCGTGCACCGACGGCAAGTGCATCCCGTTCGACAACGCCGCGCGCTTGCCGCTCTTCAAAGCCGGCGAGCCGCTCCCGCCCGTGCCCTGATCCCGTGCGCCCTACCGTTGCACTCTGCACGTTCTTCGCGCTCGCCGCGACGAGCGGGACCGCCTTCGCCCAAGGCGCGGACGACGATCTCGAGATCCCCGCTGCCCCCGCGGACGCGGGAGCCGCGACCCCCGGCGCCCCCGGACGCGTCGCTCCCCCGCCCTCCACAAGCGCTATCGCGCCGACCGCGGCGCCTCTGCCGACGGCTCCGTCGTCTGCGAGCGGCGCCTCTTCGCCACCCCCACCGCCATCCGAGAAACCGCTCGTGGCTCCTGCCGCGGGCGCCCAAGCCGGTGCCGTGGAGCCCGTTCCTGTCCCTCCCACGTCCTCCGTGAATCCTCCGAAGGCGCCAGAGCCCGCGGCGGACACGAGCAGCTTCGCGCGCGCGGGGAGCGAGCCTTCGCTCACGAGCGGCGTGACCGGTCCGCTCGGGCTCGTGTTCTCCGGCTACGTGCAGGGGCAATACGAGACGAACCAGATGTCGCAAGACCAGCTCCTTCAAGGGCAGGTCCCGGCGAACCTCGACCGGTTCCTCGTGCGACGCGGGCGCCTTCGCATCGACCGGGCGTGGCAGTGGGCGCAGACGACCCTCGAGATCGACGGCAACACGACCCGCGGCGCGACGTTCGGCCTTCGCCGCGCGGAGGCCTCGTTCGTCTACCGAAACCCCGAAAAAGGCGCGCCGCCGTTCGTCCGTGTGACGGCCGGCCTCAGCGAGATCCCCTTCGGCTACGAGATGACCGACTCGTCGCGCAGCCGCTACTTCATGGAGCGATCGCAGGCCTCGCTCGCGCTCTTCCCGGGCGAGCCCGACGTCGGGGTGCGCGTGTCCGGCGGGCTCGGCTTCTTCCGCTACTCGCTCGCGTACTTGAACGGCGAGCCCTTCGACGATCGCCCGGGGCGCTCGGTGCGTGATCCGAACGCGGCGAAAGACTTCGTGGGGCGCCTCGGCGTCGACACGAAGCCACGCGAGGATCTGCACGTCTCGGGGGGCGTCTCGTTCCTCAGCGGGCGTGGCTTTCACCCTGGAAAAGACGCCACGAAGGCCGGCGTGGTGTGGCGCGATCTCAACGAAAACGACGTGCTCGACGCGGGCGAGCTCACCGCGGTGCCCGCCGCCGCCGCCACCCCGTCGGAGAGCTTCGGGCGCTTCGCGATCGGCGCCGACCTCCAGCTCGCGTTCACCTCCAAGCTCGGCGAGTCGCGCCTCTACGGGGAGCTCTTCGTCGCCCAAAACGCCGACCGCGGGCTCTTCGTCGCCGACCCTATCGCGAGCGGCTCCGACGTACGTCACCTCGGGTACTACGTCGCGTTCCTCCAAGAGATCACGCGCTGGGGCATCGTCGGATTTCGTATGGATGTCTACGATCCCGACGCCGATCTCTTCGACACCCGCGTCGGAAAGCGCGTCCCCCAGAGCGCGACGATTCGGACGTACTCGCCGCTCGTCGGCGTGAAGCTGCCCGATCGACTCCGCGTGATCGTTCAGTACGACGCGATCGTCGACTCGCTCGCGCGCGACGGGCTCGGGGTCCCGACCGATCTCGCGAACGACCAGCTCACCCTCCGCGTCCAGGGGGAGCTGTGAACGCGCCTTTCGAATCACGTGCATCTTACAAGGATCGAACGAACCGTACGCGCCATCGCGTGGGGCGCGCGGCGTTCGGAGCCGCGCTCGTGGCGGCCATCGCGGCGCTCGTGCCGATCGCGTGCTCGGGCGAGAAGATGCCGCTCGCCCTCGGCGAGCCGATCCGTATCCGCGGCGGCGCGTTCAAAGAGGGCCCGCTCCCGGGAGACCCGCCCGGCGCCACGACGCGGCCCGAGATCACCGCCTACGAGAGCGCGAGCACCGTCGTGCGCCTCGGTCAGTCCGGAAAGATCGTGCTCGGCCGCGCGTCCCCGGAGGCCGTCGCGGTGGGCATCGCGTTCGCCGATCTCGGCACCGGGCACTGGATTTTCCCGGCTGGCGCGTCGGATCCGCTCACGATGGGCGAGCTCGGGTGGCAAGCCGAGTGCGACTTCGGGATCGATCTTCCGCCCGGGCCGCACCCGCTCCGCGTCGTCGCGATCGACGCGAACGGACGCGCCGGCGCGCAGCGCGATCTCACCGTGTGCGTCACCCCCGCGATCGGCGACAACCTCGCCGCGTGCGACAAGACCCGCACGCCGCCCGCAGTAGCGATCTCGCTCGCGTGGGACCTCGGCGCGGATCTCGATCTCGTCGTCGTCGATCCGCAAGGCCGTGTGATCGACGCAAAACACCCTCGATCCGTGGCCGACGCGGGGACCGACGCAGGCGCGCTCTCGATCGGCGCGATCGATCGTGACTCGAACGCGAGCTGCCGCGTCGACGCCCTCGCGCGCGAGACCCTCGTCTTCCAGAAGCCACCTCCGCCCGGATCGTACTTCGTCTACGCGAACCTCTTCGACGCGTGCGGCAAGGGCGCGGTGCACTTTCGTGCGTCGCTCGTGGAGGCGCAGCTCGCCCCCGACGGCAAGACGCAGGTGCAGGTGGAGACCCTCGCCAAGACCGGGACGCTGCTCCCCACCGAAGCGAACGGCGGCGCGCGCCTCGGCACGTTCGTCCTCGAGATCCCGTTCCCATGACTCTCAAGAAAGAAGCCTCCGATGCTCGTCGATAGATTGCTCAAGGTCGCGCTCGCGGGAAGCTCGTGGGTGCTCTACCTGCTGCTCGCGCTCTCGGTCGTCTCGTTCGGCGCGATGCTCGAACGCTGGCTCTACTTCCGAAAGCACCGCGACGATTTTTCGGCCCTCCGAAGCGCGATCGTAAAGGCGCTCACGAAGGGCGATCGCGAGCGCGCGAAGCGACTGCTCGCGTCGAGCCCATCGCTCGAGGCGCGCGCGGTGCGCGAGGCGCTCGCGTGGGAGGACGGCGGCCCGGAGGCGGTTGCGGACGCGCTCGAGGGTGAGCTCGGGGTGCTCCGGAAGGAGCTCGAGCGAAACACGAACTTGCTCGGAACCCTTGGAAACAACGCACCTTTCGTCGGTCTCCTCGGCACCGTCATCGGCGTCATCGAGGCCTTTCATCAGCTCGCGGGCGGCCCCGCGAAGGCCGGGATGGGCAACGTCATGAGCGGCATCGCGGAGGCGCTCGTCGCGACCGGGGTCGGCCTCTTCGTCGCCCTCCCTGCCGTCGTCGCGTACAACCTCGTCCAGAAAAAGGTCGGCGACATCGAGAACGACGCGCAGGTGCTCGGCAAGCTCTTCGCCGCCGATCTCCGCACCCGCGAGCGCGGCGCCGAGCGGAGCCGAGACGTCACGAACGGGGCGCCCACTCACGCCGAAACCTCCGACGTCGCGACGGCCGTCACGTCCGCGGCGGAGTAACACGATGGCCGGCACTCTCTCGGGCGGCAAGCGCCGCGGTCCTATCGTCGGCATCAACGTCACGCCGATGGTCGACGTGGTGCTCGTGCTCCTCGTCATCATGATGGTCTCGGCGACGTACATCGTCGCGCAGAGCCTGAAGGTCGAGCTCCCGAAGAGCCAATCGTCCGACGAGGCGACCCCGATCGTGGCGCAGGTCACGATCAAAAAAGACGGCCGCACCCTCTACGGCGAGACCGAGGTCGACGAGAAGGCGCTCGTCGTGAAGCTCCGCGAGGCGCACGCGAAAGACCAAGACGTAAGCCTCGTGCTCACCGCCGATCGCGCGACCGCCCACGGCGACGTCGTGCACGTGGTCGATCTCGCCAAGCTCGAGGGCATCTCGAAGTTCGCGATCAACGTGGAGAGCGCGCAGTAAACGCCATGGGACGCGGATCGCTGCTCTACCTCCTCAGCTTCGGCGCGCACGGCGTGCTCGCGGTCGGCATGTACGCGATCCCCGAGAAGCGCACCCACGCGTCGACGCCGGTCACGTTCGTCGCCGCGCCGCCGAAAAAAGCCGAGAAACCGCGCGAGATCCCGCCCGAGCCGAAGGCGCCCACGCCGGAGAAGACGAAGGCCAAGGTCGCTCCGAGCCCCGTGCATCCTACACCCATCTCCGCCAAAACGAGCCCGCTCCCCGAAGCGCCACCTTCGCCTGCTCCCGCGCCGGGCCCTGATTTTGGCGTCACGCTTAGCGGCGGAGGCGGCGGGGGTGGTCCCGCGATCGCGGGCGGTGGTGGTGGTGCGCCCGGCGGAACCGGGACCGGCCCCGCATCCGCCGAGACGGTGCGGAAGGTGCTCGCGCCCGCGCCCAAGGCCGACACGTGCGAGGAGCCGACGAAGAAGCCCAAGGCGATCGCGGTCCCGCAGCCCGCGTACACCGAGGCCGCTCGTGCAGCGGGTGTCTCGGGACGCGTGCGAGTCGAGATCACGGTCGACGAGCGCGGGCACGTCGCGAAGGTGCGCGTGCTCGAGGGGCTCGGTCATGGGCTCGACGAGGCTGCCCTCGCCGCCGCCCGCGCCGCCACGTTCGAGGCCGCGACTCGCTGCGGAAAGCCCGTCGCGGCCACCTTCACCGTCGCGATGCGGTTCGCGCTCTGACCATGCACGTCCGTTCGAGAGCCGCTCGTGCGCTCCTCTGCGCGCTCCCCCTCGTCGTCCTCGCCCTCGTGTCGCGCGAGAGCACGAGCCACGCACAACCGCGCGCACAAGCGCCGGCGCCGAAGCTCACGAAGGAGCCGAAGCTCGGCACGTTCGTGAACGCGGACTTCCCCGAGAGCGAGAAGGCGCGCGCCGATCGCTCTCCCGTCACCGTCGTGCTCCGCCTCGACATCTCGGAGCGCGGCGACGTGACCCTCGCGGAGGTGACCACGTCGGCTGGCGCCGCGTTCGACGCCGCGGCCCTCGCCGCCGCGCGACGGTTCGTCTTCGAGCCGGCCGAGATCGACGGAAAACCCAGCAAGATTCGGATCTTGTATCGGTACGTTTTCACCTTCCCGGAGGAGGCGCCCAAGACGGCGACGTTCCGTGGCACGGTGCGATCGCGATCCGGAAATGCTCCGCTGGCGGGGGTGGAGATCACGCTCGACGACGGCAAGCGCGCGGTCACCGACGCGAAGGGCCAGTTCGTCTTCGAGGGCATCGCACCGGGCACCCGCACCGTCACGCTCTCCGGCGAGCGCCTCACGCCGGTGCGCACCGAGGAGACGCTCGTCGCCGGCAAAGCTCTCGACGCCACCTACGACGTCGAGCTCGGTCCGGACCAAAAGGGCGTCGGGGCCATCGCAGCGCCGAGCGACGATCTCGAGATCGTCGTGACCGCGCCTGCTCTCGAGCGACGCGCGGTCTCGACCGAGATCAAGGCCGACGAGGGCAAGCGCCTCCCCGTGGTGTGGGGAGCGTCGCCGGAGGAGACACGCATCTACGTCGACGGCGTGCGGGTGCCGCGCCTCTACCACGACGGCGGGCTCCGCTCGATCGTCGCGACCGAGCTCGTCGACTCGGTGGAGCTCGCGCCGGGCGCTTACGGTGCGGCCTACGGTCGCGGGCTCGGCGGCATCGTGCTCGTACGCACCAAAAAGTGGGACGAGACCCGCACACGCGCGAGCCTCGGCGTCGATCTCTACGACGCGTCCGCCTCGCTCCGTGTGCCGATCACGAACGAGGTCCGCGTCGAGATCGCGGGCCGTCGCAGCCACGTCGACTCCATTCTCTCTGCCCTCGCGAAGGACGACGTGGGCGACTTCTTCCCCGCCCCGCACTACGCCGACGGACAGGCGCGCATCTCGTACGCGCCGAGTGAAAGAGAGCGCGCGTCGATCACGCTGCTCGGCTCGACCGACCGCACCGATCG
>JAAFHV010000222.1 GCA_013297655.1 Myxococcales bacterium
GTGTGCTCTTCCGATCTCTCCCCTGGCTCCGTCCAGTACGCGAACGAGTCGTCGACGGCAAAATCGGTCGCCCCGAAGGCGTCGCGGTCGACGAGCTCGTCCTTCCCGGAGGCGACGGTGTAGCGGTGGATCTCGGCCGGGACACTCTTTGCATAATACAAATACGTGCCGTTCCCGCCCATGGTGGAGAACCCGTTCGCGAAGCGCGAGACCTCTCGGCCGCCGCTGCCGTTCGTACCGATGCTCTGCATGGCGCCGGATTGACCAGAGATGTCGACGCCGACCCAAAAGAGGCGGCCCCCCGCGATCGCCATCGACACGGGAGTTCCGTTCGAGGAGACGGGGCTGCTGGTGGTGCCGCCTACGGTGGTGAAACGAATCGGCTGCTCCGTGCCGGCGGTCCAAAATACCTTCGCCCCGCCCTCTTCGGTGGCGAGGTTCACGACCTCGCTCGTGTGGCTCGCGACCGTCTCGGATGCCTTCGGATCGGCGAACGGGATGCGCTTGATCACGTTCACGTCGGCGACGACGAGGTGAGTCGCCGAGACGGCGAACGCGCTCGGGCGGGTGAAGGTTTGCTCTTTTTCGGCGCAGGTGGCGGGAGTGGCACAAGGCTCGCTCGCGACGGAGTAGAGGCCTGGGGCGGTGCCGCTCTCCACCCAGAGCACGCGGCCACCGCGGACCGCGATGCCCGCCCGCCACGGGCGATAACCTGCGGGCGATCGTGAGCCGACCCGGTTTCTGCCGGTCGCGAGCGTATCGACCTGCACCACGATGCCACCATCGGGGCCGCCACCGTCCTTCGTGACGATCGGCGCGGTGCCACCTTCGGAGCTCACCTTGTCGGTGTCGGCCCCTTCTTTCAGGTCGGCGCAGGCGAAAAAGAGGAGCAAGAGCGGCAGAACGCGGACGATTCGCATCGAGGCCACGGATTAGCAGACGCGCCTCGGGTTTCAACGGGCGAGGACGACGATGGCATCACGCGAGGAGCGAGCTCGCGAACCACCTGCGACACGGGCTCGCCAGACGAGGAGCGAAGCTTCAGAAAGCAGCGCGATTTCCGTTGGCCTACGAGCTCGCGACCACGCCACCAGAGAGACGACCGAAGGCGAGAAGCCGACGAGAGCAGACGGGCGCTGGCATCCGGCGTAAAACTCGGCACATGCTGGACCCGCTCGACGTTCTTCGCACCCGCTTCGGCTTCTCGACCTTTCGCGAGGGTCAGGGCGAAGTCGTGCAAGCGCTCGTCACCGGCGGCCGCGCGCTCGCGGTGTTCCCTACCGGGAGCGGCAAGTCGCTCACCTATCAGCTCCCGTCGCTCCTCTTCGACGGCGTGACGCTCGTGGTCTCTCCTCTCATCGCGCTGATGAAGGACCAAATCGATTTTCTGACGAAGAAGGGTATTCCGGCGGCGCGGCTCGACTCCTCACTCGAGCCGGAGGAGGCGCGGCGCGTCGACCTCGCGGTGAAGAGCGGAAAGACGAAGCTGCTCTTCGTCGCCCCCGAGCGCTTCGCGAACGAACGCTTCTTGGAGATGCTCTCGCGTACCAAGATTGCACTCTTCGCGGTCGACGAGGCCCACTGCATCTCGGAGTGGGGCCACAACTTTCGCCCCGATTACCTGAAGCTCGCCGAGATCGCCGAGAACCTGCGCGCCGAACGGGTGCTCTGCCTCACCGCGACGGCGACCCCGAGCGTGGTGAAAGACGTGTGCAAGGCGTTCCGGATCCCGGAAGAAGCCGCCATTTTGACCGGGTTTTACCGCAAGAACCTCGAGCTCGTGGTCACCCCCACCGAAGGCCGCGACCGCGACGAGGCGCTCGTGCGACGAATCGAAGAGCGCCCGAAGGGGCCCACCATCGTCTACGTGACGCTGCAAAAGACGGCCGAGAGGGTCGCAACCCTTCTTGCCAATCGTGGGTATACCGCCGAGGCTTATCACGCGGGGCTGGAGAGCGAAGCGCGCGCGGCGGTGCAAGATCGCTTCATGGCCCATGCGCACGGCGTGGTGGTCGCCACCATCGCCTTCGGGATGGGCATCGACAAGGCGAACGTGCGCTACGTGTACCACTACAATTTGCCGAAGAGCCTAGAGAGCTACAGCCAGGAGATCGGCCGCGCGGGGCGCGACGGCGAGGTGTCGACGGTGGAGGCCTTCGCCTGCCGCGACGACGCGGTGACGCTGGAGAGCTTCGCCTACGGCGACACCCCGACCGAGGGCGCGCTCGAAGGCCTCGTGCGCACGATGCTGGAGGGCGAAAAAGAGAAGATCGTGAGCCTCTTTTCCCTCTCCGACACGCTCGACATTCGCCCGATCGTGCTCCGAACCGCCCTCACCTACTTGGAGCTCGACGGGTACCTTCGCCAGAAGACTCCCTATTATGCGGGATACCGAATCAAGCTCGCGAAGCCACGCGAAGAGGTGGTCGCCACGTTCAAGGGCGAGCCGGCGCGGTTTTTGGATTCGCTCCTCGGGCACGCCAAGGTAGGTCGCATTTGGCTCACCCTCGACACCGAGAGCGCGGTCGAGGCGACGGGCCACGATCGATCGCGGATCGTGAAGGCGCTCGAGGTCATCGAGGAGCGCGGGCTCGCCGAGGTCTCGGCTTCGGACCTGCGTTACCGCTTCGAGGCGCTGCGGGAGGCCGACGTGCCGGCCGTCGCGAAGAGCCTCGCGGAGCGCTTCTTGCGGCGTGAGACGCAGGAGATCGCGCGGGTGCGCGGCGTCATCGAGCTCTTCTCGCACGGCGGGTGTTTGTCGAACGCGCTCGTCGCCCACTTCGGGGAGAAGCGTCCCGAACCATGTGTACACTGCACGTATTGCCACACGAAGACCGCGATCGTGATCCCTCCCCTCGCGCCGCTCGCCCCCATCGAGAGCGTGGTCTCGCGGTCTGCGTTGGTCGCGATGCGCGAGGAGCACCCGCGCGCGGTGGGTGAGCCACGCAAGCTCGCGCGCCTCTTGTGTGGGCTCACGAGCCCGGCGAGCTCCAAAGCGAAGCTCTCGCGCTCGCCGATGTTCGGGGTGCTCGGCGCCTACCCGTTCGCCGACGTGATGGCCTTCTGCGCGACGCTCTAGCGGCCCGGCTCTGGAGCACCGAGCAGGTTGGCTCCCTTCCCTCGTCTGGGACTCGTGGATTCGTAGCTCCGTCGCCTTTCGACCCGATCGGCGCCGTGAACGGGGGTTCCTGATGCGACGTTCGACGGCAGGGGCGATTGCCTCCGTTTCGTATTTTTTCGAGCGCGTTCATAAAGAGACGCGGCCGCTCCCACGCACGAGACATGCGCTCTCGTGCTTTCGCTGCGTTGGCCGCCGTGATGACCCTCTTCTCGTTCGCGCGAGAGGCAAAGGCGTGCGCCGTGTGCGCTTCGGGCGACGCGACGATGAGGCCTCGCGAGGCGAGCAGGCCTGTCGCCGGAACGTTCGGCGCCGCCGTCGACGTGCGCGCAGGCAGCCTCGCGGTGCAAAACACGGTACGCCTCTCGGAGTGGCGCTCGGAGGCGAGCATGCATGTTGCACTTAATTCGACCGTGCGGCTGCGGTGCCAGTGCTCGCGCGGCAGATCGTGGGCATTCCGGTGGACGAGGGTCGCCAAGCGGTGATGGGCGACGTGATCCCTTCCGTGGACGCCGTGGTGTCGGAGGCGCGCGAAGGAAAGACCACCCACACGACGGCGATCACGTTGGGCCTCGGGTTGCCCACCGCGCCGGCGACGACCGACGCGCGGGGCCTCTATTTGCCCTCGATGCTCCAGCCCGGGTGCAACTCGATCATCCCGGAGGCGCAAGTCTCGTATCGGCTCCAGCGAGGCGAGGTCTCGTTCACGGTGAGCCCACGCGCGCGTTTGCCGATGCCGGTTCGCGCGGCGCCGCATCGTGGCGCGATGGTAGCGCTCGGCCTCGGCGCGCAGACCAGCCGCACCCACGTTTTGCGGCGCGACTCACGACCGTGGCACGCTACGAGCTCGAAGGTGCCAATGGCGATGGCCGCGGCGACGGCATCTCGGGAGGCTTCGTGGGGTATCTCGCGCCCGAGGTGGTCGTGCGACCAACGATGGACTTGGCCCTCACGTTGGGAATGTCGGCGCCGGTGGTGCAGGCGCTCGGCGGCAATCAGCGAGAGAGCGTGGTGTTCGCGGCGGGGCTGGCATGGGAGATTTGAAGGGCGCCCGTGACCACGTTGTTGTCTTGCGTTGGGCGTTTTTGCGCGGCGCGCACGGCGGCTGGGGCGGGGGACGGCGCTCGTGGACGGCCGCGGGTCGGCACGGTTTTGGGGCGCTGGCGGGCCCCTCCGCAACTCGCTCGCCGTTCCGCGCGATGGATGGGGCGTTTGCCAGGGCGACGACTCCCCATTAACCATGACCGCGCGGGAACGTCTTCGCTCAAACAGTGACGGCCCCTCCCGCCAGCGCCCCAAAACCGCGCCCACCCACGGCCTTGCCCTCGATCGCCTAAGGGGAGGAGATAGAAAAGGAGGAAGAAGAGAATGAGATCGGGACTCGCGGCGGGGCTTGGTGGCCGGCTTTCCCGAACACGACACCTGGCGAGCAACGCGGCTAACGGGCGTGACGGGCGGCGACTCGTGTGCGCGCTCAGCCGTCCGAATCGACCATCCTCGGGAGAATTTCTTCTGCTCGGCCCAGGATTTCTTCGTGAAAGTCCGGGTGGGGAACGTTCATCGGCTCGAGGTTCACGAGCACGGTCCTCGCGCCGGCGTAGGCCGCCGAGCGGACGAAGCTCGAGGCAGGGGATACTGTACCCGAGGTGCCGATCGCGACGAAGAGGTCGCAGTCACGGAGTGCGCGTTTGGCGTCCCATTCAGGCTTTGCTGGCATGGGCTCGTCGAACAAGACTACGTCGGGGCGCAAGGGGGCCGAGCATACCGTGCACCTCGGAGCGGGCTCTCGTGGCGGTTCGTATTCGGCAAATGCGAGCGACGTACAACGCGGGCTGCTGCACTTGGTACGAAAGAGCGAGCCGTGCACCTCGACCACCTCACGGCTGCCAGCGCGCTGGTGAAGACCATCGACGTTTTGGGTCAGGACCACGAAAGACGTGCCTCGCGCGCGCGCCTGCGCTTCCAACGCCGCCAATGCCGCGTGAGCCTCGTTTGGATTCGCGCGCGCGGCGAGGCGTCGCATGTCACCAAAGAGCGCCCACACGCCCGCGGGATCGACCTCGAAGTGGCCGACCGTGGCCGCACCCGACGCGCCTGGACGCTCCCAGAGCCCTCCGGGACCGCGAAAGGTGGGCAGTCCAGACGCGACCGAAATGCCCGCTCCGGTGAGCACGACAACACGCTCGTAGCGTCGGAACGGGATCGTCGGGATCATCATTCGAACTTGAGCGTAGTGCCCATCAAGCAGCCGCGCTACTCACGCAACGACGTTCAAGGCTCCCCATCATCATCATCATCATCACCGAGCTCGTCGAGGGCGCACTCTTCTCCCGCGCGAATCTGTGCGATCCAATCGTCGAGAAGCGGCCTGCGGGTTCGCCAGAAACGCGAGCATTCCTGAAGATACGTCGCGACCGACTCCGCCCGTCCTACCGCGAGCAGCGCGCGCGCGAGGGTGAGGTCCGGCCCGAAGCTGTTCAGTTGAGGCGACCCTGGCGTCTTTCCCGCCGCTTCGAGCCTTCGCGCCGCTTCTTCGAGGTCGCCGTTCGCGAGCGCGACCTGGCCGAGCACGATGTTGGCGTGGTGAACGGAGTTGCCGTGGAACCACTCGCTCTCGTATTGGCCACATTCGGCCAGCACTTGCCTTGCGGTGGACGCCGCCCGCTCGTGAAGGCCCGCGAGATAGGCAGCTTTCGCGACATTCACCAGCTCCGCGTGGCGGGAGCCGTTCGATTCGAGGTCACGCGCTCGCTCGAACGACTCCAGCGCTTCCAGCGCAATTGTTCGACGAGCGAGCGCCTCCGACTCCCAAGCGGTGCGCCTCATCAATTGGTTCCCGAGATCCGAAAACCACCGAGGAGAGGTCGGCTCGAGGAGGGCACCACGGCGAAGCAAGGACTCCGCGAATGTCGACTCGTCGAAGCTGGCAAACCGTGCGGCGTGCCTCAGGATGACCGGATCTTCTGGCGAGGCCGCCAAGTGGGCATCCCACGCTGACCGAATAGCTGCGTATAGCTCCGGTGCCACCTCGCGCGGCACGTGAACGATCGCGCCGAGATCCAGCTCGGGGTGGTTCACTGTCAACCAGACCGAATCTTCGTCGCACGGGATTCCGTTCCGCCTGCGGTATCCCATCCGCTGGATACGAAGCGCGACATCGGCGGGATCCACCTCGAGAGCGTTGGCGACCCGCGCGGCGTCCACCTCGCCGAGCTGCATTCCATCGAGGTACAGCATCGTCCAACTGCGATTCATGCTCGGAGCGTACCATCGAGAGCACGAACCTCGGGACGAAGCGCGAGCGGTGGCGCCCCTGGTGCTTCTGCGTCACGATGAACGCGGAATGGGATTGCGGGTCGCTCCATTGGCGCTCGAGGCGGCGCACGACGGAATCGGCGGGGGAGAGCACCCGCGGTTCGGGTTCGTCGCGGAGGAAATCGGCAATCCGCGCGGTGGTGCGTCCGCGATCGCGCGCGAGGCGCTCGAGGGGTGTCTCTCGAATCCGATGGTGGAGACCGTGGTCGACGCGGTCGTCGCGGCGGACGCGCGGGTGAAGGCCGAGTGCCCGCGAGGACAGGGCGCCGCGTTCGCCGCGTGTCTCGTGCATTCCACGAGCTCCGCAGCGACCCTGGTACACCTTGGAGACTGCAGGATACATCTTTTTAGAGGGGGCCTTCTCGAATGCCTCTCTCGCGACCACACGCTCTGGAACCAATACCTCGACCTCGGCCACTCGCCCGAGGGCATGAACGAGACATGGAGGTCCATCGTCGTACGGGCGCTCGGCATGGTCAGCGGACGGGGCGATGTCGTGCCCACTGTGGTCCCTTGCACACCGGGGGACGTGGTCGTCCTCACGACAGACGGCCTGCATAGTCGGGTATCCCAGCACGAGCTCCGTCGCGCTGCGGCGCCACGAGGGAGACCCTGGTGCCGCCGAGCGTGCGATCGCGACGATGGCCGAGCGGCGCGGCGTGCGCTTCGTCCGGCCCGGGGTTCGAGTGATCGCGATCGACGACGCATCCCAAGTCGCGGGATCGGCTGCGCTCGCGAACGATGGAACCTAAACGCCCGTAGCCGAGCCGCGAGGGATCAGCGTCGTTTCTTGGCGGGCGCTCGTTTCGGTCGCGCGGAGGGCGCGTCCGTCGTGCTCGCGGCCGCCTGGATCGCGCCCTCGAACACGCGCGAGAGGAGCCCGTAAAGCACCTCGGCCTCCTTTGGATCGATGCCATCCAAGACCTTCAAGATTTCGGCGTGGTCGCGCGGGTCGCGTTCGGCCCAATAGGCGTCGTTCTTCGGCGTGGTCACGAGCCTCGTCGCGCGAAGGTCGTTCGGGTCCGCCTCCAGGCGCAAAAAGCCCTTACGCACGAGGGCGTCCACGATTTGCTTCACGTTCTGGCGGGTGGTGGCGAGGGCGCGCGCCGCCTGGACGAGGGTGGGTTGGTTCGACCGCGCGAGGGTGAGCAAGGTGGCCTGTTGGGCGGTGAGGCCCGCAGACGCGAGCTGCTGATCGAGGAGCGCACGAAGGCGCGGCCCGAGGACCACCAGCGCGCGCACGATGCGCACACGATTCGCGGCGTCCCCCCCCATGGAGCGAGCCTCTTCCTCGCCGAGACCGAACGCGTGGAGCAGACTGTTTCTGGACATGAGCAATATATTGCTTATCATGAATCGGGTCCGAACCGAAGCCCTGAAGGAGCCCCGCATGATCGTCCTCTTTCCAAGCTGCGCGTTCCTCTCCGAGGTCACGCGCACGATCGCCATCCACGAGGCGCTCCGCGCGCGGGGGGAGGCCGTGCAGATGGCGACGCACGGCGGCCCCTACGAGAGCGTGCTCCGCGACGAGGGCATTGCCTACGATCTCGTGGCGCCGACGATGGACGCGGAGCGGTGTCGAGCGTTGGTTCGTGCGATCCCTGGCGTGTCCGCGGTCGATATGCCGCTCTACTCCGAGGGGGAGGTGCGCGCTCACGTCGCGGAGGAAGCGGCCTATTTCCGCGAGAAGAAGGCGCGCGCGGTGGTGAGCGGGTTCGCGCTGACCACGCTCCTCTCCTCGCGGGTGGCGAACATTCCCCTCGTGACGGACCACGCGGGCAGCTTCGTGGGGCCAGCGATGGACCGCGGGCTCATACCGGCGCCGGTTCGCTCTCCCATTCCCCTCCTCCGCTTTTTCCCCGAGGGCATTCGGCGGTTCTTCGCGAATCAAGGGCCGATGCGCGCGAAGCATTTCGGCAGGGAGCTCAATCGGGTGGCGGCCGAGCTCGGGGTCGAGGGCGTGCCCAGCCTCGCCGCGCTGCTCTCCGGCGATCTCACGTTGGTGACCGATATCCCCGAGATGGTCGGCCTCTCGAAGGAAGAGCTCGAAGGCTGGGTGCCCAAGGTGCCGGCCGCGTTTCGGGCAGGCACCACCATGCGCTACACCGGGCCGCTCTTCGCGAAGCTCTCCTGCGAGGTGCCGGCCGCCGTCACGCGGTTCCTCGAGCGCTCCTCCTCGCGCTCGATCGTTTACGTCGCGATCACGTCGTCGCCCCCGGAGCTCGTGAGGAACGCCGTCGCCGCGGCACGAAGCGCAGGTGCTCGCGTGCTCGTCGCCGCGACCTCGCACGCCCTCGACGATCTCTCGAGCGACGACGTGTGCGTCGCGAAGGTGCTCCCGAGTCTCGCGATTTTCCCTCGCGTCGACCTCGGCATCATCGCCGGCGGGCAAGGGAGCGTGCAAACGGCGCTCGCGTGCGGAACGCCGTTCGTGGGTTTGCCCCTCCAGCCCGAGCAAGATTGGAACGTGGTGTGCGCCGAACGGGTCGGCGCCGCGCGGCGGGTCGATCCGCGACGGGCGGCCGGAGGCGACCTCACGAACGCGGTGCGCGCCCTGCTCACCGGCGACACGGCGACACACGCGCGCGCAGCGGCCGCCCGCGTCCGCGATCTGTTCGCGAAGGTGGACGGGCCCGCGTGCGCAGCGGAGGCGATCGTGGACTATCTCGCCGCGCGCGCTCCGCTCCCGCCCTCTCGCCGAGAGAGCGGAGGGGCAGCGACTTCAGCGGAAGCTACCTAACTAAGTCACCGCGCCCGCGTGACAATAGAAGGCAACGACACGTCCCCGTGCTCCACTCATGGGATGGCGCTCGGCGCTTTCCGAACGACGCGAGGGACGCTGACCTTCTCCGGTCGACCGGACGACACGATCTTCGCGGAGGTGCGCGCGCGCGGAGTGGCCCTCTGGTGGACTCTGGCCCGCGAGCTGCCCGATGCCGTGCCGCGCATGCGTGAAGCGAGCGCGGTCGTTCGCTATTTGCCACTACGCGACTACCACGTTCCCGAGGGTGGCATCGCGGAGGCTTTTCGAGAGCAGCTCGAAGAGGCAGTGGCGGTGCTCCGCGCTGGCAGGCACGTGCACGTCTCCTGTTACGGCGGGCGCGGGCGGACCGGCCTCGCCCTCGCCTGCATCACGATCGCCCTCGAGGACGTGGACGCAGAGTCCGCGCTTCGCCGCGCGCGCGAGGCGTGTCGAGGCCCGGAGACCGAGGAGCAAGAAGCCTTCGTGCGCGCGTTCGGGAGCCAAATTTCGCGTCCGATCTGAACGCCACGCGCTCGCGAGTTGTCGATAGGAGTCAGGCGGCAGCCTTTCGACCGTAGGCGCCTCTGGCCCACGCCGTGGTCGCGCGGATCGCCTCGTCGATCGGGGTCGCCTCGAAGCCGAGACGCGCGCGTATCTTGGAAGCGTCGACGGTGAAGGGCGCCTCCCACTGGTAAATCATCTCCGGCACCTCCCCCGCTTCTTTGATGAAGACCCCGAGCCCGTGCAAGAGCCACGCAGGGAGGCGAGAGAGGCCCGGCTTTCCCCCGAGAGCAGCCACCATCTTCGTTACCAGCTCGCGGGTAGTACCCGTCCACGACGAGGGCACGTGCCACACCTGGCCGAGCACGTCGTCCCCCGCGCCGCCGAGCGCGAGCATCGCGCGCGCCACGTCGGGGCCATACGCGTAGTCGTGGACGAGGTCCGGATCGCCGATCGCCTCTGCGTTTTTTCCAGCAAGCACACGGCTGTAGAAACGATCGCCGAACACCGCCGTGCGTGTCACGTGAGGGCCGAAGAAGTCGGAGGCGCGCACGATGACGATGCGGGCTCTTCCCGACGCGTGAGCGACCGAGAGCTCTTCGGCGAGCTTCGCGCGAATCTCGCCTTTGCGGCTGCATGGCGCGGGGGGAGTATCTTCGCGGAGCGGGCCTTTGGGCTTTCCGTAGGGGTACAGGTTGTCGAGCACCACGAGCTTCGTGCCGGCGCGCGCGGCCCCCTCCACGATGCCGCGTTGGAGCGCGGGAAGCAGCGCGAGCCACTCGTGGTAGGGCGCGTTCACGCAGTGGTAGGCCACCTTCGCGCCCGCAAGCACCTTCGCCGCGAAACCGGGATCCGAGAGATCGCCCGACGCCGTCTCTACCCCGGCTCGGGCCGCTCCGAAGGCGCCCTTCCGCACCTGGCGCACCGGCTCCCCACGCGCGACGAGCGCCTCCACCAGCGACGTACCGATCTGTCCCGCACCGAGCACCACGTGAAGTCCGTTTTCCATACGTGGATCTTTGGACTTGCACGTGTGCATGGCAACCTGCACGAAGGAAAGATATGTTTGCATGCATGCAAGTGCCGACCTCGCCGCGCTGGGACGACGTTCGTCTCTTTTTGGAGGTGTTTCGAGCCAAGAACCTGGCCGACGCGGGCAAGCGCCTCGGCGTCGACACGTCGACCGTGAGCAGGCGCCTCGCCGCGCTCGAGGGCGCGCTCGGGGCGGCGCTCTTCGAACGAACACGCGACGGCCTCGCCCCGACGGCGCGCGCGGAGGAGCTATGTGTCGCCGCCGAAGCGATGGAAATGGGGCACCGCTCGTTCAGCTTCGACGCCTCCCACTTCGAGACGGAGCCGGAGGGGTTGGTCCGAATCACGGCGCCTCCCGGGCTCGCGGACGCGTTCGTGGCACCCGCGCTCACTGCCCTTTTTGCAAAATATCCTCGATTGCGTGTCACCCTCGATGCGTCGACGCAGGTGGTGAGCCTCACCCGCAAGGAGGCCGACATCGCGCTGCGAACCGTGCCGTCCTCGGGCGCCGACCTCGTCACGACGAAGCTCGCCGACGCGCGCTGGGTGCTCACCGGGAGCCCGGCGTACGTCGCTTCGCTCGGCAAGCTCGCCACCATGGCTGACGCTCGGCTGGTGGACTGGGCAGACGATCTCGCCCACTTGGCCTCCGCGCGGTGGCTACGAAAGTACGCCAAAGGCAACGAGCCGGTGCTCCGCACGAGCCACTTCGCCTCCCAGGTCGCGGCGCTCGTAGCCGGCGTTGGCCTCGCGTTCGTGCCCGAGGCGTACTTGCCACTCTACGGCCTCGTGCGCGCGAGCCTCTCCCCTGCCCTCGCCGCGGCGGAGGCGGAGCTCCCGGTCGACAGCGTTTGGCTCGTAGGTCATCGCGCGCTCCGAAACGTGCCGCGCGTCGCGGTGGTGTGGGACCACCTGAAGGACGAGATGGCGCGCTTCCGCGAGCGCACCCTCGCCGCGCTCGGGCGCACGTCGAAGAAGGGAAAGAGCCTGGAAAACAAGCGCCGGCGCGGGGGTTGAGCCGCACCCGGGCGAACGTCGTCGAGCGACGCAACGATCCCCCCGGACGTGCCGAGAGAGGCCATGTCGTCGTTCGAGCAAAAGAGCTCCCTCCCCTGGTGGTTTCCCGGTCGCGGGGGCCAAGGTCCATCCGTCGCCGCGATCGCGCTGCTCCTCGTCATCCTGGGCGCGGCGTATCGCCATCGTCACCATCCGCGAGGGGCGATGAGGCCTATCGCGGAGGCGACCGCGACCTACGTGCTCGAACCTTCTCCCGCGGTGTCTCCAACCAACTACGGCCGACGCGCGACGCCGCTTCCGCCTCCGCCTCGTAGAACTGCACCTACGAAGTTGGTTCGACCGGCGCCGACGCGAGCGCCGTCACCGCAGCCGCCACCGCAGCGACCTTCGCGCAAGTAGACGAGGGCCACGCGACGGCAAGAGGAAGGTCACTCGCCCTCTTGGACCTCGAGGTCGCGGCAGCACCGGAAGCCGGTGGAGTAGTCGTGGTACTCGAACACGTGCGCGGTGGTGCGGTAGTCGCAGCCGTGGCCGTTCTCTTGTGTGTCCAAGTAATACCCACCTTGGAACGTGCCATTCGGATCGGCGACCCACTCGTGGAGATTGCCGACCATGTCGTAGACGCCCCACTCGTTCACGCACGACTCGTGCTCTCCCGTGCGGGCGAGGGTGTCCGGGAGGCGGTTCAGCGACGGCTCGTTCATCGCGGTCCAGGTGGCGGCGCGAATGCCGAGGAGGGCGCGTGGGTTCTTGCCGTGATCGTTGCAGGCGCGTGGCTTTCGCTCGTCGCCATAGGGGTATGTGGTCTTCTTGGGCCCTTTGCAGGCGGTGACCCATTCGCGCGCATCGCAGAGGCGTTTGCCCGAGCCGCGGCATGCGTCTTGGGCGACCTTGCCGCTGATGTACCCTTGCGGGTACGCGCCCGCCACGCTCACGGCGCGAACGACGTGGCCTTCCGGAGCGACGTTGGAGGGATACGGCTTTTCGATTCCGCCCGCGAAGACCTCCACGAGCGATGCCTCGTACCGATCGATGCAGAAGCTGCCCGCGGCGAGGGCCATGTCCTTCGGGCAGCCCGCGGAGTCGCCCGTCACCTGCACGACGGGAACACGAATCGGCGACGGCGCGTTCACCGGGGCATCGGCGCGAGGGGCACACGCGATGAGCGCAGCCGCCACCACGCCCGCCGCGACGAACGATCCGAGAACCACGACCGGTGTCGACATCCCACGGGCCACGTCGCCTGTACTGCACGGCTCGTTCCGCGCCAAACATCGACGATTCACCTTCTTTTTCCCTGCGCGAGTGGTCTCTCCGGATCTCTTCGGATCCACCGCACGGATGGGGATGAGCGCGTCGATCGTCACCGGAGCGGTCGCGCCGGTTCGCCACGAACGCGCCATGTGCTTCTCTCGTGAGATGCGATCCTTCATCGCGAACGTGACGTACTTCGGCTCGCTCGTGCTCGTCGCGAGCCTGGTCGCGTGCCGCGGACGAACCGACGCCGCGGTGGGCCCGACGCCCGTTCCGCGCGAAGCTCACTCGCCCACTGCCGCGGACGCGCCGGCGATCGCGAAGTGCCCCACGATCGCGGAAGAGGCGCGCCAAGGTGCACCACCTCCGTATCTGGCGCGCATGGCCGAGCTCACCCTGTTCGTGCGCACGGGCGACGGAGGCATCGCCAACGCGACCTCACGCGACGACGCGGTCGCGCGCTCCTATCCAAAGTCGACCGCGCGCGGGCCGCTCATCGGCGGGATGCGGATGACGCTGCTCACGGAGAAGACTCGCGTCGCGCGCGGCGAAGAGGTGCGCGTGATTCACGTGCTGGAGATCGAGGCCGCGGGCAAAGACCTGTTCGTGATGGGGCCGAAGCCCGTGGTCGGTGAGCACCTGGACGGTAAGCTGGTGACACCCCCGGTGCCGATGGTGGGCGCGTTCACGACCGAGGTCTACGACGGGATGGTGATTCAGAGCCCGGGCGTCGACACGAACTACGACGTGACCCGCTATACGTTCGCGAACGCGGGCGTCCATACCCTCGAGTGGCGCGACGGCGTGCAGCGCTCGAATACGCTCTGCATCGAAGTCGAGTGAGCGCTCGAAAATAGGTGTATCCCGCATACGAACGCGACTCGCGTTTCGGGCACGCGGGGCCCGTGGTAGGTTCCGCGCAATGGGAGCGAACGAAACGAACGGCACGAGGATTTGGCTATCGTGCGTGGTGATCGGCCTCGCGGGGGGGGCGTGGCTCGTGAACGCCTGCGGCGGGGACGACGCGGTCGCCCCGCTGGACGCCGGCAGCGACACGGCGGCGCCGAGGCCCTTCGATTCGGGCATCACGAGAGACGCCGCTGTGAGCAACGGGTGCGTGCCCGATCCCGGCCCGGGAGACTCTGGCCTGTCGCTCGACGTGGACGCCGCCGAGGACGACAGCGGAAACCCCGTCCGCGGCGACGCCTCCGCGTTCACCCTCTCTCAATCGCTCGCGGGATACCCCACGAACGAAGGCGTGCTAACCGCGCGGATCGACACCGAGCGCGGGCAAATCGTGTGCAAGCTCGACGAGAAGAACGCCCCCGTGAGCGTGGCGAACTTCGTCGGCCTCGCGCGCGGAACACGCCCCTACCGCGGGGACGCAGGGGCGTGGCGGTTCGGTCGGTACTACGACGGGCTGTTGTGGCACCGCGTCATTCCCGAGTTCGTGATTCAGGGCGGCGATCCACGTGGCAATGGCACCGGCGGCCCGGGCTACGCCATTCCGAACGAGAACCATGCCCCGCAAGACCTCGGCGCGCTCGCGATGGCCGCCTCCAACGATCCCGATTCGGGCGATTTCGTGCCGAGCGGCAGCCAGTTTTATATCGTGGTCGGCCAGGGGCCGAAGCCGGACTACAACGTATTCGGCACGTGCACCGTCGACGTGGCGCGGGCCATCTCCGAGGTCGAGCGCCGCACCTCGGACAAACCGAAGATTGCCATTCACATGACCAAGGTCACCATCGAGCGCTGCCCGCGCTGATTCGCCCCTCCGCAGTCACCTCGTCGCTCCGAACCCACGTCTCCCACTCTTCATGACCGAGCTTGGCGGGTCGTGGCGCTCGCCCTTGCGAAGAGCGATAGGCCGCAGATACGGTCGAAGATCCCCGGCGCGCTCGGCGACGGAAAAAGGAGTCGCATGGTCAAGTGGTGGCGCGTGGTCGTTGGCGCTTGTTCCCTCGCGGCTCTCCTCGGCGCGGCGTGCTCTAGCAAAGAGACACCGGTCGTCGAGGCCCCGCCGGAGCCTCCGAAAGAGGTGGCACGGAGGGAGATCGGCGCGGCGGGCGGCGTCCTCTCCGGGGGCGGCGCGACGCTGGAGATCCCCGAAGGTGCGCTCCCCGCGAACGTGAACGTGGTCATCAAGGTGGTCGATCCGCGGACGATCGTGCACCAACCGAACACGATCGTCGTGGGGACCGTCTATTCGTTCGAGCCCGAGGACATCACGTTCCTCAAGCCGGTAACGGTGAAGCTCGACGTGGACGTGCTGAAAAAACCGGGCGCTCCGCGCGGCGCGCTCGTCATGTTGCGCGCGCCGTCGGGCTCGAGCGACTGGAAAATGCGCGGCGGCGCGCTCTTCAAAGATTCGGTCGTGATCGGCAAAGCGACGCATTTTTCGGTGTGGATGCCCGTGGTGATGACCGGCCTCGCGTGCCTCGAAGAGGCCCTCCCGCCCGGGTGCGCACCCGACCCGGCGCGCCCCGGGTTTCTGAATTGCAGCTTGCCAGGCGCGGGAAACAGCATTCGATGCGTAGGCACGGGGCCGAACGAGACGGGGCCGTATTCGTGCGCGTGCTCCGACGGAACCGCCGTCGCCGAGCTCACGACGATTCCTTCTGCGAGCGAGCTCGCCACGTGGGCTGCGCAGTGTGGTGGCCTATGCCCGCCGCCGCAGACACGATGCGACGTCGGCCTCGTTTGTGATCCCCCGAACGGCGATCCGCCCCCGCCGCCCGACCCCTCCACGTACGACGCAGCGTCACCGCCGCCACCACCGGTGAACCGCTGGACCTGCAAGACCACCAAGGGCCCCGAGCTGACGTGCACCCTCCCGTGGGCAGCCGAGCTTGCAGACTGCACGTGCCCCGGCAAGCCCCCCTTCAAAGCACAA
>JAAFHV010000223.1 GCA_013297655.1 Myxococcales bacterium
GTAGAGAGTGCCTGGTCATGAACATGAAGTCCGTTGGCCTCGTGGTGGCGATGTTGGCCTCGTTCTCGGGAACGGGTGCCACCTGTCAGAACTCGTCCGGGCAGACCGACGTGGGCAAAGACAAGCCCGAGGTCGCCGACGTGAAGGTGGAGGGGGTCGACACGAGCTCCCTCACCACGCGCGAAAAGAAGGAGTTCTCGCAGTACGTGAGCGAGCTCCTGTCGCCCTGCCAGAGCGTGCCGGTGCCGATCGCGCAATGCGTGAACGAGAAGCGCCAGTGCGCCAAATGCCTCCCCGCCGCAAAGTACGTCCTCAAGGGCGTGCGCGACGGCATGAGCCGCGAGCAAATCGAGAAGGCCTACAAGAACCGCTTCGACCCCGAGAAGGTGAAGAACGTGGTCCTCGACGGCTCCCCCGCGAAGGGCCCGGACTCCGCCGCGATCGTCATGGTGGAGTTCGCCGACTTCGAGTGCCCCCACTGCGGCCTCATGGCGCCGATCATCGAAAAGGCTTGGGAAGAGCACAAAACGAACGTCAAGTTCGTTTACAAGTTCATGCCGCTCGGTGGTCACGCTCACGCCGAGCCCGCCGCCCGCGCCGCGATCGCCGCGATGAACCAGGGCAAATTCTGGGAGATGCACGGCAAGCTCTACGCGAACCAACAGCACCTCGAGCAGGGCGACCTCGACCTCTACGCGAAGGACCTCGGGCTCGACATCGGCAAGTTCAAGGCCGACATGGTCGCTGCGTCCACGAAAGACCGGCTCGATCGTGATCGTAAGCAGGCCGACGCCCTCGAGGTGAAGGGCACGCCCACGCTCTACATCAACGGCCGCGAGTACGACATGAAGACCGATCTCCACGATTGGTTCTCGCAGGAGCTCGCGTCGGCGGGTGGCGCACCTCCTCCCGCGCCGGCTCCGGCTCCTTCGGCGAGCGCGCTCTTGCCCATCGGCAGCGACTCTGGCGCCACGAAAGACGCGGGCGCGAAGGTCGATCTGGTGAAGGACGCGGGCGCCAAGAGGTGAAGGTCGTCTCCGACGGGTGCGGCTGTTTTCCAACCGGCCGTCACTATCCGGGCATCGCCCACCTCCTCAAGGTCACGGTCCGCGGGCTCGCCGAAGAGTTCGCGGCCGACGTGCCGTGGGAAGACATCCCGATAGCCCTCCTCGACGTCGAGACCACCGGCCGCGACTCCGCCCAAGACCGCGTCGTCGAGCTCGGGATCGTGGTCGGCAAGCGCGGGGTGGTGATTGCAAAGTACAATTGGATGGTGAACCCGGGGCGACCGATCGCGCCGGACGCGCAGGCGGTGCACGGCATCTCCGACGCCGACGTCGCGAATTCGCCCACGTTCGAGGTGATCGCGCACGAGGTAAAGAAGGCGCTCGAGGGCTGCGTGCCCGGGGCCTACAACGCGCCGTTCGATCGTGCGTTCGTGCAGGCCGAGATGTCACGCGCGCGGGTGGAGCTCGGTGGCGCTCCCGCGCTTCGTCGCGACGTGGAGTGGTTCGATCCGCTGGTGTGGGCGCGCGAGGTCCAGAGCGACGAACGCTCGCGTACCCTCGTCGACGTGGCCGCCCGTCTCGGGGTGAAGCTCGAGAACGCCCACCGCGCGAGCGACGACGCAGAGGCCGCGCTCCATGTACTCTACAAGCTCGGCAAAGATCCGCGCGTACCTCGCGTCTACGGCGCGTTCGTCCAAGAGCAGCGAAGGCTCTCGCTCCTCCAGTCCGACGAGCGCCGCATGTGGCGCAGCTAGAGCACCGAAACGCTTAGTGACCGAGGATTTTCGCCGAGTTGCGAGCCGTGCGAGGCGCGACGACGAGTCCTCGGCGAAGCAAATCGGCGAAAAGCCGACCGAATTAAGCCGTTCGGTGCTCAAGCTTTCGAGGACAGAGCCTGTCGCGGACCACGAGAGGGATCAGGCTGCGAGGACCTCGTCGATCGCGGTGGCGGACGCCGCGCGCGAGAGCCAGACGCGGAGCAGCTCGTCATCGCGCTCGTCGCGAATGCGTGCGCGCTCCACTTCGGAGAGGAGGACGCCTCGGCTATCGAGGACGAGCAGCACCGCCGCCGTGAGCGCTTCGCGTCGGCCGAGGTCGACACCTTCGCGTCGGCCGAGGTCGACACCTTCGCGTCGGCCGAGGTCGACACCTTCGCGTCGGCCGAGGTCGAGGGCTTCTTGGCGAGCGAGGCCGACTTCCATGAGGCGCATCAGGAGGGGGTCTTTGGGGCCGTTTTCTGCGCGAGAATGTGACATGAGGTCCTCGAGGTGCGCGCGTAAACCCTCGCTGAGGGCGTGTACGAGTGTGTCGAAATATAGCTCGGTCTCGTGGGCGGGGCGAGTCGCGGTGAGCGCGTCTCGCGCGCGTGCGATCGCCTCCGGGCCACGCGCGAGATCACCCCGCAGCGCGTATGCCCGCAACCAGAGAAGCTCCGGCGAGGCTCGCGCGACGTCGATCGCCGCGAGCTCTTCGGGGCCGAACACGGCCGCGCGGAACTTCGAGCCGAGCGCGTCGAGGTGCACGGGCTCGATCGCCCACGCCGCCGTTTCCGCGTCGGGCGCGATCACCAGAACCACCGCCGCGCATTCGTGGCGATAGCGGGCGTGTGCCTGATAACACGGCCAAGAGAAGCGCTTTCGAGCGTCGGGACGGAGCTGGGCCTCCACGACCACGACGCACTTCTCGCCTCCGCTCTCGACCTCAACGAGTGCATCCGCGGCGAGGGTCGGGACGAGCAGGGGCAGCGCTGGATCACCGAGTGTGACCCGCGCATCGTGCGCGACGAGGTGGCCCCGCGACGCGAGCAACGTGACGACGAGCCCCGGCGAATCGCGGACCGCTTGCACAAGCATCTCGTGATCGAGGCTGGCCATCGTCGGCGCTATGCGAGGACCGCGCCATTCGCGTCGCGCGCGTTTTCCCGAGCGCGCGGGCCGCAACGGGCGTCCCGCGCCAGGGCCGATACCGTCCGCGGACGGCTCGCGGTCAGTCGCCGAGCAAGTCGAAGTGGAACCCACACCCGATCATGAGCGCCACGTAGGGGCGCGACTCTTCGACCGTTTCGCGTCCCGAGTTGGAGTACTTCGGGCGGGCGCCGGAATCGATTCCGAACGCGTCGGGTCGCGTGAAGTTGAAGCCGACCGTGCCCTTCGCGTCGTTCATCGCGCCGGCCGAGATCGAGGCGAGGGGAGAGAGCGTGAATCGGGTGTGGAGGCGGATCTCGGCCCCGAGCCCGAGGCGCACCCACTCGAAGGTGCTCATCGTGAACCGCTCCTCGCCGCGCGCCACGCTCACCGCGCGGAGACCTACCGACAAATCTTGGATGAACGTCACGCTGTCGGGATCGCCCGAGAGGTGACGGAGCCCGCCGCCGACGAACGTGGTGCGCGCGCTCGCGTCGGTTCCCTCGAAGTATCCGCCCTTCGAGAGGAGGCCATATTCCGCGAAGAAATAAGGAATCCATGCCTTCGCGAGGCGCGCGCCGATGTCGATTTGAAACGTGGGGCCATTGCCCACGAGGCGGCCCGTGGTCTCTGCGTTTCCCGTGTCCAAGTCTTGATAAAAGGCATTCCCGAATCCCATGTAATTGATTCGGCCACCTACGTAGAGAGCGAACTTCGGCGCGTGGGTGGGCACGTCCGGCTCGGGCGCAGCTTGGGGCTGGGGCTGCTGCGGGGGCTGTTGAGGGGGATATTGCTGTGGGGGGTACTGCTGCGGATATCCCTGAGGGGGATATTGCTGCGGCGGGTACTGCTGCGGGGGGTACTGAGGCGGATACCCCTGAGGCGGGTACTGCTGAGGCGGGTATTGCTGCGGGGGATACTGCTGAGGCGGGTATTGCTGCGGGGGATACTGTTGCGGATACCCGCGCGGCGGATATTGCTGGGGCGGGTATTGCTGCGGATACCCCTGCGGCGGATACCCTTGTTGCGGCGGGGGGTAGCCCTGCGGAGGCGGCGGGTAGCCCTGCGGCGGCGGGTACTGCGGAGGCGGCTGTTGGGCGCTCGCCTGCCGCGCAGCCACGACCGAAGCGACGAGGATACACGCGCGAAGAAGCCGATGGGCTCGCAAGGAAGGCATCGTGTCCCGAGCCTATCGCGGCTCTTCCATTCGCAGAAGCGGCGCGTCTCGCAGCGTGCACGGCCGCGCCGATGCCACGGCGGTTCGAGGTGGCACGCCGGGAGGCGCTCGCACCGGTCAAAACAAAAAGATGCCCACGACGGCTCCGACGACGGTGCACGTGGTCATGCCTGCGGCCCACCACGAGGGCGGTCTTCCGTTCGTCTCGAGGGGCATGCCCGCGCCCAAGAGCCACAGCGAGGCCATGAAAAAGATCGCCCCGAACCCGCCCGACCTTCCCCCGTAACGGTGGCCTTCGAGGCGCATCGCGACCGCGGGAAACGCGAGAAAAACCGAGACCACGAGCAGGACGGCGCCGGTGATGCGCGGATGGCGCGCGGCGAACTGCTGCTTCGCCCAGTAGGCCTGCTCGTCGCCGACCGGCGTGAGGAGCGCGCGCGCCTCGGTCGAGATCTCCACGCGGCGGGGCTCGATCGGCGGCTCGGGCCGCTGCACCAGCTTGCGCGTCTGCTCCGGCAGGACCGGGACCGGCTGAGGCTCGCGGTAGGCCGAGCCTTTTGGGCGCGGCTTCGGGAAGACAGGCTCGTCCGCCATCCTCTTCACGTATCACGGCACCGCAGGGGCACGCGACGCAGGCGCCACCGGCTGCCGCGTTACCATCGCAACGACTGAAAAATCTTAGGCAAAATAGGGGTCGCGGGCCGCGCGTCCCTCTGTCGCTTCTCTTCTCTCCCTTTCTCTCTCTTCTCTCCTTCCCTCGCGCGGCCGTTCTCCCCCCGGCCCCGCGCCTTCTCCTCCCCCCGCGGCCCCGTGCGCCCCGCGCACAAAACCCAAAAAACCAAGCCCCGCGCCCCCCACCGCGCCCCCCAAGCCGCTCGAGGGCAGCGCCCCGGAATCCCGTGCAAATCGCGTTCAGCGGCCGCTGTAAGCCTGAGTCGTCGCGTCGCCCGGGTCTCGTCAACGGCGCAGGCGAACGCGAAACGAAGGACACCGTGGTCGGAGCCCTTCGTGGGAGTCGTGTTTCGCTTCGCCGATCGCGACGCGAAAGCGTGCAATCAGCGGGTCGCGGCGGGCACGACGACCGGCTTCGCGGGCACGGTGTTGGGCTCTTCGCAGGCAGCGGGTTGCTCGGCGGTGCGCGCGGCGCGGACCACGAGGTCACCGGCATACGAGAGCTCCTTCGCCACGATCGCGCCGTCGATCTCCGCGGCCCCTGCGAACGAGACCTCGGCCTCCGGCGCGTAGACCATGCCGTGGAACGCGTCGCGGCCGGCGAAGGTGATCGCGGCGTTCTCTCCGCCCACGTAGAGGCGGAACGCCTCGGGGCGCGAGGGATCGCCGAACGTCGCGCTGCCGACGGTGGTGAGCTTGCCGTTCACGAAGAGATCGAGGGTCGCGCCCGCCGCGAGACGAATCTGGCCCTCGCCCACGCTCGTCACGTCGCCGTCGAGATAGAGCTGCACCGCGCCCCGAACCTCGATCGTGAGCTTACCGACCGCGGTCGCGCTACCAAAATAGTAGCGGCCCTCGTGGAGGGTGATTTTGCCCTTTCCGACGAGGGCGTTCGCGTCGATCGCGAGCCCGGCCTTGGCGTTGTCGTTCGCCTCTTTTGCGGCGGCGACCGCTGCGGCCACGTCGTAGCGCGAGGCCTTGTCGCAGCCACACGGGGCGATGCCGGGGTCCACGAACGTGGCCTCGTCGTTCACGCTCTCCCGGCCCACGAACGACGTCCCCTCCGCGGCCCTTAGCGCGCCGCCGACCCGGAGCGAGCCTGCGCCGGAGAGCTTGCCCTTCGTCGCGAGATCGCCGCCAACCGAGAGATCGCCCGCCCCCGAGACGCCGCTCGCGGAGTACAGATGATCCCGCACGAGCAGGTCGCCCGCGAACGACACGTCGTCTCCGGTGCGAAGGCTCCCCGCGATCCGCGTGCCGGACGCTCCCGAGAAGCTCCCGAGCACGGCCACGTCGGCCGTATCGCCGGGGCGCGCTTCGGTCGTCAGCTTGCCCGCGTGCGACATCGAGCCGCACACGCACACCGCGGCTTGCGCGAAGAGCGCCGGCGCGGGCGAACAGTGCGAGGTCAGCGAGGGCACGTTCGGCCTCGCGGGCGGGAAGTACGCGAGCGCCTGGCCGTTGCCTCCCACCACGCCGCTTCCGTCGGCCTCGGCCTCTCCTCCGACACGAAGCGAGCACCCCGAGGCGAGCACGAGCGACGAAGCGGAGACGAAGAGAGCGACGAGAGCGAAGGAGGTCTTCATGGTGGGCGGGTCCTTTCGAGCGGCGGGTGCGTTCGGGGCTATCGCACGGCCCATGCCCTCGCCGGCCGTGTCGATGGGTCAATGGTTTCATGGGTTTACGGCTCATGCGCGCGTCGCTCGTGTCGCGTTCGGGGGTCTTTCGGCGCTCCCCCGCGTCGTCCGTGACGCGGCCCGCGTTGACCCGCCTCTCGCCCTTTGCTACCGCGCGCCCCACATCCCGGGAGTCCTTTCGGGAGCGAGGAGCGCGCGTGAAGTGGAAGGCGTACGGTCGTTACGGCTCGGTGGGCTTCGAGCTCATCGTCTCGATGATCGTGGGGTACGTCTTCGGCAAGTGGCTCGACGAGAAGGTCGGCGCTGGCGGCTGGCTCACCGGCCTCTTCAGCGTCGCGGGCGTCTACGCGGGCTTCCGTTCGATCTTCAAGGCGGCGAAGACCATGGAGCGCGACGTCGAGAAGGAAGAGAAGCTCGACCGCGGTGAGTCGCCCTGGAAGGTGCGCGAGCCCGAGATCGACTACGACGCCTACGACGCGGCGAGCGACGCTGCGGAGGAGGCCGAGGCCGAGGCAAAAAAGGCCTCCGAGGCCGCCACCGACGACGAATCAACCGAAGCGCCGGACGACGAGAAGAAGCGATGAAGAAGAAGGACGACGAGACCCCGGGGGCAGGCATCAAGCCCGCGATCGGCTTCGTGGCAGCGGTCGGCGCGATCTTCACGCTCGGCGCGCTCGCGCTCTTCCCCACGAAGACGGGCCTCAGCGTGATGTTCGGCGCCCTCGCGGCGACGTCGAACCTGTGGGTCCTCTCCAAGATCGTCGAAGCGCTCCTCACGCCGGATCCGGACGCGACGTCGGAGACGAAGCCCGAAGCGACGTCGGAGCCGAATCCCGAGGGCGAAGCGAGCGCCGACCCCGAAGCGCCGAAGGAGCCCGAGCCTCCCAAGAAGAGCTTCTCGTCTGCCTGGGGCGCGCTCGCCGCCGTGAAGATGATCGTCCTCTTCGGAGGCGCCTGGGTGCTCATGACACGCGGGCTCGTCGACCCTATGGGCCTGATGGTCGGATACGGATCCTTGCCCGTCGGCGTGAGCCTGTCTGGGTTCGTGTCCGGGCTCCGCCCCAAGAAGCGAAAGTAACCTTCGGACCCTGAACCGAAGTACCGCGTTTTTCCCTGGTTTCCCCGCGATTTGCCGCAAATTTTTCGTTGGAAGCGGCGCGCAATCGTTTGATGCTTTTCTCGAAATACCTGTGATAGGAAGCGCACGCGCATGCCCGAGCACACGTCGTTCTTGAGCTACCTGGTCGCGATGTTCCCCGCCCTCGGGCAGAACATGCGGAATTTTGGCGAGACGTTCGTCGGGCACCACCCGGTCGGCGAGCACCAAGCCGAGCCCATTCTCGCGGTGATTTTGGTCATCGCGATCTGCGTCGGCATTGCCTTCGCGGCGAAGGGTAAAATCGCGGACTACGATAAGTCCGTCATTCCGGACGAGAAGCTCTCGCTCCGCACGCTCTTGGAAGTGGTCGTCTCGTACTTCTACGGGATGATGCGCGACATGATGGGCCCGGAGCGCGCCAAGCGTTACTTCCCCATCGTCGGAACGAGCGCGATCTTCATCCTCGTCTCGAACTTCCTCGGCATGGTGCCGGGCTTCTTGCCCCCCACGTCGAACCTGAACGTGACGGCCGCCTGCGGCCTCATCATCTGCGTCGCCTTCAACTACTACGGCGTGAAGGAGAACGGCCTCGGGTACTTCAAGCACATGATGGGGCCCATCCTGCCCCTCGCGATCTTGATCTTCCCGCTCGAGCTGTTGACGATGTTCGTGATTCGCCCGGTGACGCTCGCGCTCCGGCTCATGCTGAACATCGCGGTCGACCACCTCCTCGCGTCGATCATGGTCGCGATCTTCGCGCTCTTCCTGCCGATCCCGATCATGATCCTCGGCACGCTCGTCGCGGCGGTTCAGGCGCTCGTGTTCTGCCTCCTCGCCTCGATTTACATCACGCTCGCGACCGAGCACGAAGACCACGGCGACGGCCACGGCGCCGAGGCGCACGCTCACGACGATCACGGCAAAAAGAAGGAGCTCGGAGCGAAGAAGGCTCACGCCTGATTCCCTCTCCCTTTCGTCACTTCCCGACCGAGCTTTCGCGCCCCATCTAAGGGGTAGTCAGCCCGGACAAAACAGACTAAGAGCGCGAACGGATCGAGATTTCACCGGGGCGCGCTCCCGAAGAAACCCCCACTACCGTAATCGGACTCTCAAGGAGCCTTTCATGTCGACCTCGAAGAAGCTCGGACTCATGGCGCTCAGCGCCGCCGCCACCATCCTCGTTCCCGTCGCGGCGTTCGCGCAGGAGCACGCCGCCGCTGGCGCCGGTGCGAATGGCAACGACGTGAAGATGTGGGCGTCGGCTGGCGCGGGCTTCGCGATCGGTCTCGGCGTTCTCGGTGGAACCGCGGGCCAGGGCCGCGCCGCTGCCGCTGCCCTCGAAGGCATCTCGCGCAACCCGGGCGCCGCCGCCCGCATCCAGACCCCGATGATCCTCGCCCTCGCGCTCATCGAGTCGCTCGTTCTCCTCAGCTTCGTCATCGCGTTCTTCCTCACGGGCGTCGCGCAGAAGTAGTCACCCCGGCTCACAGCGCTGGAGGCACTCGTCTCTGGAGCGTCGTGAGGCTCCACGAAAGGCGTCACGGATCGAGAGGTCCGCGGCGCCTTTTTGGATTTTGGTGCCCCGTACTCCCGTCAGGCCGCCCGCGTGGCTTCGTCGGGTCTGTTCTGTCTGGTGAGCCGAGTGGCCAGGCTCGCGTCGCACCTCTACGGAGGTCGCGATGGCTCTGAAGCATTGGCTGTTTGTGTATTCTGCACCTGGTCTACCGGACGGGGGCAAGGTCGACGTGGTGGACAGCGGGGCGTGTCGCACCGTGCTCGCGGGCTTCCCGTCGGCTTCGTCGGCGCTCGCGGGCCTTCGCGGTGGCGGCGCGGTCGCTTCGGAGCTCGAGCGTGCTCAGCTCGTGGAGCTCTGCGGGGCGTTCGGGGCGAGCCACGTTTCTGTGCTCGAGGCGCATACCAAGGGCCGCGTGCCGATAGGCCTCGTGACCTACACCGGAGACATGACCACGCGCCTCCACGCGCTGTTCGCGCATGGCAACGGGTAAGTCGGCGCCGAATCGTGTGTAAAGTGCATGAATAGGGCGCGCTCCGTCGCGGGCGATCTGCGCGTAGCGGGCCGGCCGTATTGCTGGCACACTTGCATCGTGGGGAGAGCGGCGAGCAACACGGCGGGCGCGCGTGCTTCTTCGCCCATCGTCCCGCGCACCTCGGGCACGCTTTGCGCGGCGGTGCTCGACGCGCTCGAGGCGGTCGGGGTGAACGGGACCAAGCTCGCGCTCGAGGCCGGGCTCAGTCCCGAGAGCCTTCGCCTCTCCGGCGCGCGTGTTCCGGCTGCGTCGGAGCTCGAGCTCCTTCGTCTCGCGCTGAAAGCGACGGGCGATCCGGCCTTCGGGCTCCGTGTCGCCGACTTCGTGCACCCGGGCACATTCCACGTCTTGCTCTATGCCGGCGTCGCGAGCGCGACGGCGCGGGAAGCGTTCTTACGTCTCGTCCGCTTCTCGCGGGTGCTCGGTGACAACCTCGTTTATGCGCTCGAAGAGCACGGCGACGAGCTCTTCGTCATCGGCAAGACACGCGGTCGAGGGGCGGAGTACGCCGTCATCGAAGACACCTTTTTGTGTGCCGGCGTGCGATTGGCGCCGATGTTCATCCAAGACGACGGCGTGCGCCCGGTGAGGGTGCTCGTCGCGCGTCCGGAATGCCAGGTTCGTGCGCGGTACGAGGCGGCGCTCGGTGCCCCCGTCGTTTTCGAAGCGCCATTCACCGCGCTCGTGTTTCGCGGCGAGGCGTTCGCTCGTCCGCTGCCGGGTCGCAACGAGAGCCTCGCTGCGGAGATGGACCGCGTGCTCGCGGCGTTCGTCGAGGGCCTCGAGCCGGAGTCCGTCGCTTCGCGCGCGACCCGCACCCTCACGGAGACGCTCGCGGTGCGATCGCCGAGCAAAGAGCGGCTCTCGCGCGCGCTCGGGATGAGCGCACGAAGCCTTCAACGGCGCCTCGCGGAGGAGGGCACCTCGTTCCGCTCGGTCGTCGACGAGGCGCGCCACGCGATCGCGACGCAGCACCTCCGGGCAGGTGATTTGTCCGTGACCGAGGTCGCCGCGCGGGCGGGGTTCGACTCGCTCGGCGCATTTTCACGTGCGTTTCGTCGATGGACGGGGTCGTCGCCGCAGGGCTATCGCGCCGCGTCGCTCGGTCTCGGCGCGTTTGGCTCGTTCGGTGAAGGGTCTGGCTCGTAGCGCGAAGCAGACGCCGGCTCCTCCGCGCCACACTCGTGCGTCGTCCGCGCAGGAGCAGCCATGTCCATTCGATCCGTTCGTGTCGTCCTCACTGCCGCCATCGGGGCGAGCGTCGCGCTCGTCGTCGGCGCGTGCTCTTCGGAGCCCGATCCGACCGCGGGGTGCGTCGAGCTCCGCGACGGCACGTGTGTCGTCGAGACCTTCCGAAACCCGCCGGTGGCGACCCCGAACGCGGCGGGTGCATACGAGCTCACGCTCGGGCCTACCGTGATCGAGCTCGACGGAAAGCGGTATTGCGGGCGTGCCTACAATGGCAAATACGGAGGCCCCACGATAGAGACGAAGGCGCGAGTCGGCCCAGGCGAGCGCCAGGTGCGGGTGAACCTCCGAAACGCGTTTACCCGGAGCGACTACCGCGAGCTCGGCGGAAAGACGTGCACCTGCGCGGACAGCGCGACCGGCGCCTCGTGCAGCCCCGGCAGCGGACACGGTGGGCATGGTGGCCACGAGAGCTCCTGCGTTTGCAAAGACAAAGACGGCGCGACTTGCCACTACTTCGATTTCAACCTCACGAACCTGCACGCGCACGGCTCGCACGTACGCCCCGACTACGCGACGGGCGGGGGCTGCAAAGCCGAAGGCACCCTCGGCTGCCGCTCGTGCAAAGAGGACGGCACGGGAGAGAAGAGCTGTTACTACGCCGACGACGTGCTGAGCCAAATCGCGCCCGGCGCTGGCGCGCAGCACCGCTGGGACATCGACGAGGACGAGACTCACCACGATGGGCTAAACTGGTATCACCCGCATATCCACGGATCGACCGCGATTCAGGTGGTCTCCGGCGCGGCGGGGGCTTGGATCGTGCGTGGGCCCCTCGACGAGCTGCCCGGGATCAAAAACGCCCGCGAGCGCATCATCGTATTCAGCACACCGCCGATCGGGGAGGGCGGGTTCACTCCCTTGGCGGAGGGGGAGCCCTGCGACGAAGAGCACGTAGGGTTCAACTCGTTCGAGCTCCTCGGCGACACCGCGGTGAAACAGGCGAACGTCGTCAACGGGCTGCAAAAGCCGCGCATGATCATGGCCCCGGGGCAAATCGAGCGCTGGCGCTTCTTGAGCGCGTCTTACCTCGACGAGGCGTTCATCGGGGTCTTCAAGGGCAAAGACACGAGCTGTTCGAGCTGGGACGTCAACGCGCCGGTCGCCCTTACCCAGATCGCGCGCGACGGAATCACGCTGCCGCGCCCGCCGCTCGGCAACGATTGGCCCTTTGCACCGAGTTACCTGTTCATGTCACCCGGTTATCGTATCGACGCGATCCTGGATGGGAACGAGCTCGCGGACGGCGACAACCTGTGTGTGGTAACGGCGCGGTTCCTCCAAGAAGCGCAGAACGGCCCGAAGACCGATGGCCCGGTGGGGCTAACCACCCCGACGGAGGCGCTCGTGAAGGATCGCTTCGCGAACGGCTCGCTCACGATGATCGTGAACGTAACGACCAGCGCCGGCGCTCCGACGGAGACGAAGCGTCCCGATTATGCCGCGATCGCTCGCCTCGCGCCGAGCCTCGCCCTAAAGGGAGGTACCGTCGACGCGAACGCGAGGTGCGCCGCCGCGCAGGCCGAGCGCGACATCTCCAAGATCGACCAGGTGGTCACGTTTCAGGTAGGCCTCTCCACGAGCGAGGGGTTCGATAGCTGCGGGTGCTCGGACCACAACGTGAACTGCAAGAACTTCGAGCGCCGCGACCGGAAAGTGTATCCCTACGATCGTGTGCTTACCAAAGACTCGGTCGAGCATTGGCGGCTCTTCTCGTTCTTCGACGGGCACCCGTTTCATATCCATATAAACCCCTATGTCGTATGCCCGCTTCCACCGGCAGGGAGCGCAGACAAGAACACGAAGGGACGTATCTTCCAGGAGCCGCCGTTCGCCCACTTTCGCGACACCTACCTCGTGAACCTCGATCGCACCGTCGATATCTTGAGTGAGTACAGAAAGTTCACCGGCTCGTTCGTCTTCCACTGCCACAAGCTGATCCACGAGGATCACGGCATGATGGAGCTCATGAAGGTGTGCGATCCCGCGGTGGAGGACTGCGGGAAGCTCTGCGCCGGCAAGCCGTGCGGGTGGAACCAGTGCGCCGACGGCGACGAGCACTGCCGACGCGCGATCGCGGCGACCCGTTGTGTGATCGATCCGAGCCCGTCGCGCTGCGCCGAGGCGGCCAGCTACTGCCTCCAGTGCGACAACGGCCCGTGCCCTCCGAACGGCGGCACCTGCGGGTCCGCCGGGTTCGACGGGAAAAAGCGCTGCGTCCCGCCATCGCCCTGAGGGCCGCAGCGGCAGAGGAGGGGAGGGACGCCGAAGAGGGGAGGCCGCGCGCAGGGATCGCGTAGAAGGCTGTGGATGCGTCGCCTCGCCGCCGTCGTGTGCCTCTCCGTCTTGCTCGTCGCGTGCAGGCGACCGCGGAAGCATGTGTATGATGCAGGCACATCGCAGCACGCCACGTCTGCGCCGGAGGGCGACCCCGATGTGCTCGACTCGAAGCCGCGGCCCGACGACATGCCCCAGTCGTACCCGCCGCCGGAGTACGTCGAGCGAGCCCCCCCGGGGAAGCGGGTGGAGAAGCCTACGGAGCGCGACGTACCGTCGGCGCCGGCGACGGGCTCTGCAGAGGGGTACCGCTTCGACGCCAAGACGATCGCGTTCGACGCGAAGCCGTCGGGGTGGACGATCGCCGTGTTCGCGCGGCCGCTCCGTGACAACCAAGCGTTCTTCCCTACGCGTGCACCGTCGTTTTATCTCTCGGTGAAGGCGCACACGAAGCTCGAGGCCGGGACGGTGCTCGAAGCGAGCCTCGCGCACGGGACCGGGCTCTGGTTCCAAACGACGAACGAAAAAGGTGCCGTGCAGTCGTTCGCGGCGAAGTCTTCGTACTACGTGAAGATCGAGCGGTGGGAGGCGCGCCCGTTCGACGGCAAATGGAAGATCGCGGGACGAGCCGCGGGCAAAATCCTCTTTTATGTCGAAGGCTACAACTGCATGAATGCGCCCTGCTTTCGCGGGGCGAGTGTGGCCGGCACCTTCGAGGACGCGCCGATCCGCTATTTTACCGCGCCGCCGTGATTCGTATCGTTCCGACGACGGCGCCATGAACGTGCGGTGCGCCCATCAACGCGTCTCGGCCTCGAGTTTCTTCCACTCCGCCAGCGAGGCCTCGAGCTCGTCCCGCGGCGCTACGACGTCGTCCTCGATCGTCGCGGACCTTCCGGCCGCCACGGCGCGTTTTTCGCTGAATCCAAAAAGGCGCTGCGTGAGCTGACCGATGCAGATGCCCGCCGTAGTCAGCATTTGCGAGCTCGTACGGCGCGTCAGGATTTCACGAAGGCCGATCGTGTCGAGGACGGTGACGATATCCCCCGGCGGCAGGAAGCAGATCGAACTTTCCTTCGCGGTGTAACAGTCGGGGTGCGAGGCGAAGGCGGTATCGAGCACCTCGGCGCACCGCTCTGCGCTCGCGGGCCGCGTCGTGAACGCGCCCGCTTCGCGAATCTCCGGAACGAGCGCTCGCTGGAGGCATGCCATGGTTCGACCGACCCACTTCTTTCCTGCGGCGGAGAGGTTTGCGGCGCGAAACGCGGTGCAATACTTCTCGCCGAAGCCGAGCGCATAGCCGCTCGGCCCGCACGGAATCGAGCGCTCGACGCAAGCCGAATAGAATGAACAATCGAGCTCACGGGGCTCGTCGCAGCTCGCCGGCGTAGGGTAAGCCGCGCCGGCCGACGCGCACGGGCCTACGCTGGTGCGGACGGCAACACTTCCTCCTCGACTGCCACCGGCACACTGCGCCGCAGCGGCCCTCGCGTCCGATTCCGAGCAATACACCATCTCCGCGACTGCGCGGCACGAGGCGCGCGACGCCTCGTCGGTGGGGAGCACGCGCGCCTGAACACTCGAAAGCGGACTCTCGAGCGTGTCCGTTTCGTCGACCGGAGCCGCGCAGCCGGAGGCCAAAAGGACAAAAGCGAGAGAGACAGGAAGGGAGCCAGCAAAAACACGGGTCGCGTGAGACATGGCTGCGCGTGAGCACGGGGTATGCCAGTGTAGGATGATAGCCAATCCGGTGAATTCCGCGGCGATGCGTGCCTTGGCCTGGGCGGTGAGGAACACCGGGCACTCTCGGAGGATCGACTCGTTCCTCCCCTTCGGCAGCGGCCCACCGGTGGTCTACGACATCTCGAGCGCCGACAAGACCGTGCTCGAGTCGAATGGTCACACCGACGATATCCACGCCGTTTGGTCTTTCCCGCGATGCGAACGCGAAGAACAACGGTAGTTTCGTCGCGCGCGAGCGTGGACGGCCTTTCGACACGCGCCGGTGACGCGCCGTCGCGTTGCGAGTAGACCCGATTCATGGAAACGGACGCCTTGGTGGAGAGCCTCCTCGCGAAGACGAGCCGTACGTTCGCCCTCGCCATACCGCTTCTCGATCCGCCTCTCGCAAAGAATGTCGGCCTTGCCTATCTCCTCCTTCGCGCGGCAGATACGCTCGAGGACGAAACGACATGGCCTTCGGCCATACGCGTTCGAATGCTGAGGCGTTTTGCCGAGCAGGTGGAATCGCTCGAGCCGGAGAGCGCACGCGGCCTGGTCTTCGAGATCGCCGCGCTCGAGCCCATTCGTGATCCGAGCTGCCGCGAGCTCGTCACTAGGCTCCCGGACCTTGCCGCTTCGTTGACCCACGAGGGGCCGCACGAGAGCCTCCTCGCACACGTGAAGAGGACTGCGCTCGGTATGGCCGAGCTCATCGAGCGTTCGGAAAAGCGCGGTCGCGCTGGGCTCGACGACCTAAACGAGCTGCGCGGCTATTGTTATGTCGTGGCAGGCATCGTCGGCGAGCTCTTGACCGATTTATTCCTGCTCGCGGAGCCAAAGCTCGAGACCGTCGCGAGCGAGCTTCGCGCGAATGCCGCACTCTTCGGGGAGGGTCTGCAACTCGTCAACGTCCTCAAGGACCGCCGCGACGATCTGGCGGACGGAAGGTCCTTCGTGCCGAGCTCGGTGGAGCCCGCGGAGCTCT
>JAAFHV010000224.1 GCA_013297655.1 Myxococcales bacterium
TCTTCCGATCTGGCCGTCGTCGTCTCCACCGCGTCGCGACCGACGGCGCGAGCACTCTCGATAAACCGAAGGGTTACGCGAGGTTTCGTGACCTCCGACCCTCGCGCCGGATCAGGTCGACGACGCGCGGGTGAGCCGGTCACGGACCGCCGCGAACGCCTCGAGCGTGGGCACGTCCTCCGCGACGATCACGTCCACCTCGCCCTCGCCCTCGCCCTCCGCAGCGTCCAGGCGGTGGAGCGCCGAGAAGAGACCGTGGGCGTACCCCTCCGCGCTCGCGTCGAGCTGCTCCCGAACGACGTGGCTCGGGAGCGCGACGTCGTGAACGAGCAACACCGCGACGCGCGCGCCTTCTTCGAGGAGCCCGGCGACCACCGCCGCGACCTCGGAGCGAGCGACGACGCGGAGGCGCGCGCGCGGCGCGTAGTGCTTCGGATCGAGCCCCGGCGAGGCGCGCTGCTCGTCGCGCGAGGCGGCGCTCGTAGGCTCGAAGACCGCGCCCTTCGCGACCGATCGCAGCGCTTCGAGCGAGAGCGCACCGAGGCGAAGCACGCGCGGCAGAGGCACCGAAGCGCGCACGTCGACCACCGTCGACTCGATGCCCGCTTCGCACGGTCCCCCGTCGAGCACGAGCGCGACCGCGTCGCCGAGCGAGCGCACCACGTGGCGCGCCTCGGTGGGGCTCAGCGATTGGAAGCGGTTCGCGCTCGGCGCAGCGAGCGGAGCGCCGAGCGCCCGGAGCAACGCGAGCGCGGCCGGGTGCGCCGGCACGCGGAGCGCGACGGAGCTGCCCCCGCCCGTGAGCGCGAGCGGGACATGGGTCGCCTTCTCCACGACGAGCGTGAGCGGACCCGGGAAAAACCGCGCCGCGAGCGCCTCCCCCACGTCGCCGAGGGTTCCCCCTTTCGCGAGGGCGCGGGCGGCCTCCACGTCCGCGACGTGGGCGATGAGCGGGTGCGAGGAGGGCCGGCCCTTCGCCTCGAAAATGCGTGCAACATGCACTGGGTCGAGGGCGAGCGCGCCGAGCCCGTAGACGGTCTCGGTGGGGAACGCGACGAGCTGGCCGTCGCGGAGCAGGCGCACCGCTTCTGCGATCGAGGCAGGAGAGTCGGCGGGGAGGACACGCGGCGCCATGGCTCGCTTCGCATAGCACCAACGCGGGCAGCGTGAAGCGTGCGCGCGACCTGACGACGGATTGGCGGCCGCGACGGGACGGCGTGGCCGGGGGCGACGCGGGGCGGGGGTTCGGGGCCTTGGGGACCTTGGGTGTCGCTGCGGCAAATTGCTTTATGCTCCCGCGCCATGGTCGAGACTCCCGATGCGCTCCTTGGAACGTTTGCCGTCTTGCAGGCTTTGTCCGGGTTCATTCCCGTGCCGCTGCTCGATGGAGTGGTGTCGCGCAGGATCGCGCGGAGCATGGTCGAGACGGTGGCGGGAACCCATGGGGTGAGGCTCCCGGAAGAAGAGGTGAAGCTCCTCGCGAGCGAGCCGGACGAGGGATTTTTTGCGTTCCTCAAGAGCGCGGCGAAGGGGATCTTGATGTTCCCGCTTCGGCTCTTGTTCAAGGCGATCTTCCTCGTGCTCGACGCAAAAGAGGTGACCGAGCTCGTGGGTCGCTCGTATGCCCGTGGGGTCGCGCTCGACGTCGCGTTCGGTGAGGGGCTCTATATGAAATATGGCGCCGAGCGGATCGCGACGGCGGTGGAGGCGGCGCTCGCGACGGTGGACACGCGGCCCTTGAAGCGAGGGAGCCAAGCGGCATGGGCGGCGCTGAAGGAGCGTGGACCTTTGCTGTTCGAGCGCATCGTCGGGGCGTTCAAGGAGAGCAAAGAAGACGACGCGAAGACCGCTGCGGCGCCGCTCGGTGACGCGTTCGCGGGAGGGATCGCGCCCGAGCGAGAGGTGCTCCGAGAGAGCCTCCGAAAGGGCCTCTACGCTTCGCTCGGGGAGAGCCCGGCCGCGGCTCCTTTGGCGTGAGGGGCGCGAAGAGAAGATCGCTGCAGGTTACATGAATTGCGCGGACGCCCGGCGCCTCGACCGACGGAATCCGCTTTGCAATCGACGACTTCCACGATGCCTCGCGCGGGGCGAAATTGGATCGGCGCATCGCGTCCGGGCTGCCGTACCCTCGGGCGCATGGGCTCACACACGCTCCGCTCCGTAGACGATTCGTTCCTCGAGACCGCGCCGATCGTGGTGCACGCGGAGGTCGACCTCGACGCCTCCCCCGAGGAGGTGTGGAAGGTGCTCGAGAGCGATCGCATGTGGTCGTGGTTCGCCGGCATCGACAAGTTGACGTGGCTCACCCCGCGCCCTCTGGAAAAAGGTTGCGTGCGGCAGCTTCGGGTCGCAAAGGCGATCACCGTGGACGAGGAGTTTTACCGGTGGGACGCGCCGAAGCGGGCGACCTTTCGCGTGACGCGCGCGAGCTTGCCGCTGCTCTCCGCGCTCGTGGAGGACTTTCGCCTCGACGCACACGACGGCAAGACGCGCCTGACGTGGACGATGGCGATCGAGCCCGCTTACGGGAAGCGCCTGCCCCTCGGCCTCCTCGCGCCGCTGCTGCGCCCGGGAAACACGAAGATGCTCGCAGGGATTCGGAAGCTCGTCGGCAAGGTGTGAGCCGTCGTCCCCCACACGCTGCGCTCCTGCGTCCGCGCGTTGGCCCGTAGATTGCTCCGTTCGCCGCGCGCCATGCCGAGTGCCTCGCTTCATCTCGCTCGACTCGCCGTCGCCGCAGGGGTCGTCGTGCTCTGCGGGTGGACTGGCTCGGCGCGCGCGACGGAGCCCCCCAAAGCGGAGCGGCGCGACGCCGAGAAGCCCAAGGTCGAGCACCCGTTCGACACCGTGCGCCTCGGAGCGTGGGGCTCCACGTGGGCGGGCACACGGCTCGAGGGGCTCGGCAGCGTGGCGCACGTGGCGCGGCCCGCGCTCGACCTCGAGCTCGCCGTCCGACGCTATTTTTCGCCTCGTTTTGGCGTAGATATTCGCCTCGTCGGCTTCCCAGCGATGCGCGACGACAACCACGGATACCTGCGCGGCGATATCGGGATCGACGTGCTCTTTGCGCGGTGGGACGGCGCTGCCAAAGGCGGGATTACCGGAGTGGTCGGCATCGGAGGCGACGCGGGGCGATACCCCTTCGCGGGGCGCGCGTATCCACGCCTCGGGCTCCACGCGCGGGTGCATCCGGGGCCGTCGTCGACCGTCGAAGTGGCGGTCGAGATGCTGCCCGTGTCGCTCGGCGTGGACGGCCGGGTGGTTCAGCATCGGTCCGAGCTTTCGTTCGGGTGGTCCCTCTTTCAGGCGGGATTTCGCGTATCGCATGCGTTTCACACCGTCGGCGCTCCGGAGCGAACGTTCATGATCCAGGAGCTCGGGATCTTCCTCGGCGTGGGGCTCCTGCGATGAGGGCGGGCGGTGCGCTCGGCGCGATCGCGATCTTGGGTGTCGTCGCGACGGCTTGCTCGGACGAGCCGTCGCCGGTGTCGAGCGACATGTCGTCCCGCGACATCACGATCACGGTCGCCATCGACGGCACCGCGGAACGAACACGCGTATCGGGATACTTCGCGACGCCCTCGTCGCAGGTTCGCCTCGTCGGGGGCGATACGCTCACCGTCGTGACCGAGACGACGGCCAGGCACCTCGCGCTCCGCGACTCCACCTTCCAAATCGACCTTCCTCCTTACGGTGGCCCGGTCGCGGTGCGCCTCACGCGACCCGAAGGGCGCGGGGGAGACGTCGAGGCGCGCGCTCGCGTCGCGCCGCCGTTCGTCGTTCGCCCCCCCGACGCCGCTCGCGCGAGCGCGCCGGTCACCGTCACCTGGGAGGGAGGCACGCGCCGCGACTTCGCGACGACGCTCTCCCTCACCGGCCCGTGCATCACGCCGCAAAGCCGCCCCCTCGGCCTCGACACCGGCAGCTATACCTTCAACGCTGGTGAGCTCGAAAAAAAGGGAGTCGCCGCGCGTTGCAGCGTAACCGCGAAAGTCGTCAAGAAGCTGGATACCGCGGTCCAATCGGCCACCGTCGATTTCCCGATCACGCCATGAGATTCGCCATCGTCCCACTCCTGCTCTTGTGTCCGGCGCTCGCGTGCGCGCTCGTCGGCTGCGCGAGCGACTCCGAGATCCGTGAGAGCGCAGACGTGGTCGCCGCCGATCTCGGCATGGCGGTCACGGTGCAGAGCAACGGCAACACCGCGGTCGTCGAGCTCCAGCTCTCCGCCGCCGACTACTACCCGCTGCAAATCTCGCCGCAAGAGGGGCTCGTGCTCGACGCCCCGGGAGCACCGACGACCGCGTTCGCGGTGCTCGGCGACCGCGCGTTCCTCACCGTCGCGACGACTGGGAGCACGTTTTTCTTGCGCCACACGCGGCCCGACGGCGGGCGAACGAGGACGCTCGAGCTGCCCCCCGCGTTCGTGGTCGAGGCGCCCGAGAAGGCCTCCCGCGCGGAGCCGATCACGCTGCGGTGGACGCCGAACGAAGACGAGCCCGTCGCGATCGTCGCGACCTCGAGCTGCTTTACCGGCTCGGTCGGGCGACGCCTCGAACGAGACCGTGGAGAATACACGTTTTCGGTGGGCGACTTCCGCATCGCAGGGACGCCCGAGTGCCGGCTCGTTTTCCGGGTCACGCGCACGCTCGCGACCCGCGACGGACGCGACTCGGTCACGGCCCACCAGGTCCGAACCGTCACCGTGGAGAGCACCCCATGAACATGCGAGTGAGCGGCACGCGAACGACTTGGCTACGCGGACCGGTCGGAGCGAGGCGATGAAGCCTCGCTCCAACTACCACCGGCTCCGCGCGATGTTCCAGGTCGCGATGTCCCTCGCGGCGGGGCGCGCGTACGGATGCGGTCCTTGCGGCGGCCCCTCCACGTCGACGGTCGCGTTGGTGCCAGACGGAAACGGCCCCGACGCGGGCGACGCCGGAGCGGGCGCGGACGAGCTCGACTGCAAACGTCTCTGCGGGAGCGACGTGGCCGAGTGCAAGCTGCGCCCGCAGAAGGTCGGCGACACCACGCTCGTCGAGTGCACCATGGTGCAGAGCTGCGGCGCGGGCCGACGGCACGAGGCGCATCGGCGCGAGGCGTTCGCCGCTCACGACCCCGTCGGCGCCTTCTTCGCCGAGGGCGAGAGCCTCGAGCGAGCGTCGGTCCCCGCATTCCGTGCACTCTACAGAGATCTGGAGGCCCACGGCGCGCCGCGCTCCCTGCTCGTGCGAACGAGGCGCGCGATCGAGGACGAAAAGCGGCACACGATGACCATGCGCCGGCTCGCCCGCGCGAGGGGGGCACGCCCGCTCGGCGCGCGGCGGTCGCGCCTCCCTCGCGCCGCGAGGCCACTCTTGACGATCGCGATCGAGAACGCGATCGAAGGTTGCGCACGCGAGACGTTCGGCGCGCTCGTCGCGACGATGCAAGCCGCGCAGGCGGAGGCGCCAGAGATCGCGCACGCGTTCGCTGCCATCGCCCGCGACGAGACGAGGCACGCCGCGCTCGCCCACGACGTGCACGACTGGCTCCTCACGAAGCTCGACGCGGCGGATCGCGCGCGGGTCGAACGAAGCTATGCGCGCACCCTCGCCGCGCTCGTCGACGCGCCGTTCGTGACGCCGCCAGAGCGAGAACGACGTCTCCTCGGGCTCCCCACGACGACCGAAGCGCGAGCGCTCGCCCTCGCCATGTCCGCTGCCCTGCGGACCTAGTCGGGGCGCGTCGGTCGCCCGAGCACACGGCGCGCGGTATTTCCTAGCCAGAAACGACGCGACCCGAGCCAGTCGCCTCCCATCGGAGAGCGGCCTTGCCCGGGTCGCGGATCGAAGCGTGAGACGTGTCAGTTCATGCTCGAGAACGAAGCGCCGAGCTTGGTGAGCGCGCCGGTCGCGAGGCCGGGGATGCTCGTGATCTTCGATTGCGCGTCGCCGATCGACTTCGAGACGTCGGCCTGGACCTTGGAAACACTCGAGATCTCGAGGCTCGCCTTGGCTTTGCCCTCGGCGCTGCCGAACGGGTTCGACGCGGCGAGGGTCGCCTTCGAGGTGACCTCGGTCGCGAGCACGGGCACCTTCGCGGTCGCCTTGACGAGCTTCTCGGTGAGGGCTGTCACCTTGCCGGGCGTGGCCTTGAGCTCCGCGACCACGTGCGCGAGCTTCTTCAACGTGGCCTCCACTTCGGCCTTCGCCTCCGCGCTCACGTCGCCGTTCACCTTCACCTCGACCTTGCCGTTGTCGAAGGTGGCCTTGCTCATCGCGGCCATGTCACCGGCGCTGATGTGGTGCTTCTTGGGGAGGTTGCCGATCTCGTCGGCGACCGCTTGCGCCTCTTCGATCGGCTTCGTGAGCTCGGCGATGTCTTTGTCGAGATCCTTCGGGATGGCTTGCAGCTCCTCCATCGCGGTGAGCTCGACGGCGCCCGAGTTGACCTTGGCGGTGCCGGCCGCGCCGCCGCCGCACGCGACGAGCGTGGAGGAGAGACCGACCATCAACGAAACCGCGACGAGCTTGAGCGAAACTTTCATGATTCTTCTCCGTGAAGGCAGGCACGGAGGACGTGGCGTCCCGTGCGAAGTGTGTGAGTGAGCGCTCGCCTCGAGCGTCTCCATCGTGTCTCTCGTACGCCACGTGGCGGAGTTTCTTCCTCGGCAACCGCGAGCACGAAATGTCGGCCGATTTTGGCTGAATTTGCGGTTCGTGCCATTCTCCGCGGATGCCACTTGCGGAATCCGAGCTCGCCGCGCTCGTCGAAGGGGGCTGCCCGAGCTGCCTCGGCACGAAGCTCGTCGTCTCGGCCTATGTCACGCAGAACCTGCCTCTCCTCGAGGGCGAGCTCTACGGCCGGCCGTCCTGGGCCTATAAAGGAGAAGACCTCGTCCGCGGCACGTTCACGATCGCGTGCGTGGGGTGCAAGGCGACGCTCTACGAGACGGCCGCGTGTTTCCTGTGTGGACGCGAGAACGGCATCCGCGAGGCGCTGGAGGCGGAGAGCACCTTCGCCCTCCCCACCAAGTGCGGACGGTGCGACGGCGCGCGGATGGACGCCCGCGCGTACGTGCCTATCGACGTCGTTTATGCCCAAAAGCGCACCGAAAAGGCCCGCACCCAGGTCGAGCCGCACGAGCCGGGCTTCCACGCGTTCCGTGCAGAGTGCAAGGGATGCCACGAGGTGCTCGCGCGCCACACCCCCTGCGCGCTCTGCGACGGCTGACGGGTTCCGGGGCGAGAGCGCACGCGATACGCTCGAGACGATGGCCGACGAGCTGACCCACGAGGCGTGCCTCGCCCGCATCGTGGAGGTCGAGCGCGATCTCGTGGAGGCACGCGCCCGTGCCGGTCGCGACAAGCGCGAGCGCGACGAGCTAACCCGACGCGTGAAGGGGCTCGCGAACCACGTGAAGGGGCTCGAGCGGCGAGCAAAACGCCGAGGCCGACGCGCCGGGAGCCCGGTCGTCAAGAACGTCGTCGCCGCGATACTCACGCTCATCGGGCTCTTCGCGGCGCTCACCGGAGGCGCGCTGCAAGTCCGGCTCCTCCTCCGAAAGGTGCACTGGGTGGAGACCACCTGCGCCATCACGAGCTACGACGACGACGGCACCCTCGCGATCCCGAGCCTGCCCCACGCGGAGCACTTCGCCGTCTCGAGCGACCTGCCCCTTGGGTCGCGGATCCCTTGTTTCGTCCCGGATCGGCCCCTGATCGAGACGCTCGGGCGAACGACGCCACCTCCGGAACGCGAGATCTCCGCCCGCGAGAAGATACGCAAGGCGTACATGCTCCTCATGATCGAGGGCCTCGCGGCGATCGCGTTCTTGAGCTGGATCTCGATTCGTAAGCCCGCCGAGGACGCATGAGCTACCGCGACGCCGAGCACGCCGCAAAAGAGCGCCTCGCGCGGCTCGAGGCCGAGCTCCTGGAGGTCGCCCCCGCGACGAAGACAGGTCTCGAGGAGCAGCTCGCACGGCTCGAGGCGCGGCGCGACGAGCTCACCGAAGCCGCCCCCACGGACGATTTGTCGAACACGGAGACCCCGTTCGCGGCCAAGATCGCCATCGTCGTCGCCGCTGTGCTCGCCGCGCTCTCGCTCTTGGTTCCGGACCGCCTCGCGTGGCTGCTCGTTTTTGCGCTCGTCCCCTCGACGATCGCCGCGATCGTGAGCGTATACGGACTCTTGGTGCGCGTTCGTGAGAGCCGCGGCTGAGGCGACGAGAAAGAGGTTTCGCTCGGTCGCGGTGGCGGCGACACTGGCACGCCATGCTCGCCAAGCTCGTCATGAAGTGGTCGTCGCTCGGCATCGTCGATCAGCCGGCGGGCGAGCAGCGTCGGATCCGCCTCACGAACCAGAGCGCGCTCATCGGCACCGTGAGCTGCAGCAGCTTCGCGACGGGCTACGCGATCGCGGATCTCAGGTATTTCATAGCGCCGTTCGCGGCGAACGTGGTCGCGGTCGTGAGCCTACTCGCCGCGCTCGGGCTGAGCCGCCGGGGCCACCACACCGCCGCGCGGATCGCCGTCCTCGCCCCCGTGAACACCGCGGTGCTCGCCGCCTCGATGGTGCTCGGAGGGCGGATCGGGTTCGTTTATTACGAGATCCTCTTCGCCGCCGTGGCGTTCCTCGTGTTCTCCGAAAAGGAGAAGGGATTCCGGTACTTCTTCGCGGGCATGAGCGCGGCCTTCGCGGCGATCGCGCTCCTCGTCGCGCCCCCGAGCGACCGCGTCTTGTCCGTTAGCGCCGCGACGGGGACCGCGCTCGACGTGACCTCGGCCCTCGCCGTCATCGCGACGATGTGCCTCATCGTGCACCTCTTCACCGGGGACACCACCCGCGCCGAGGACCGCCTCGCGGAAGAGCACGCTCGCTCGGAGGGCCTCCTCCTCAACATTCTCCCGGCGCCCATCTCGGCGCGCCTGAAGGAGACACGTGAGTCGATCGCCGACGGCTTCGCCGAGGTCACCGTGCTCTTCGCCGATATCGTGGGGTTCACCGAGCTAAGCCAAAAGCTCACCCCCGCCGAGCTCGTCGACATGCTGAACCGCACGTTCTCGTCGTTCGACGATCTCGCGGAGCGGATCGGCGTCGAGAAGATCAAGACGATCGGCGACTGTTACATGGTAGCGGCGGGCCTCCCCGAGAAGCACCCGGACCACGCCTCGCGCGTCGCCGACATGGCCCTCGGCATGCGCGACGCGCTCGAACGCATCAACATCGAGGGCGGCTACTCGCTCCGTTTGCGGATCGGTCTCCACACCGGCCCCGTCGTCGCCGGTGTCATCGGCAAACGAAAGTTCATCTACGATCTCTGGGGTGACACGGTGAACACCGCGAGCCGTATGGAATCGAGCGGCGCGCCAGGCGAGATTCAGGTCACGAAGGAGGTGTTCGCCCTCCTCGACGGCGCGTTCGAGCTCGAGTCGCGCGGCACGATTAAGGTCAAAGGCAAGGGCGACATGGAGACCTACCTCCTGAAGTCGCGGAGAGCACCGGTCGCCGCGAGCGCTCCTGCCGAGCGCCACGCCGAGGTCTGAGCCGGTCCGCGTCTGGGGCGCGCGGTGGTCCGTGCAGGATACACGCGACACCTCACAGAAGGTCAGGGAGCGGTCGCGTCGGTCTCGAAGAAGCCCTCGCCGCTCTCCACGATGATCCGAGCGCGCTCCAACTCGGATTCGGGATACGGCTCTTCGATGAGCTCGAAGAGGCCCTGATCGAACGGGCGCCCCGGCGCGCGGGCGACCTGGACGACCCGCTCGCGGCGACCCACGCGGTAGAGCTCGAGCGCGCGATGATGGCAGTAGGGATTATTTCCCAGCTTTCCGAAGAGCACGTGCGCCGTCCACGAGCAGCCTCCCATGCACGCCTCCGCGTAGTAACACGTTCGGCAATGCCCCCAGAGGGAGTCCACTTTACGATTTCTCGTGAAACGAAGCTTCTCGGAGCGCTCCCATATGTCGCGCAAGGGCGCGTCGCGCACGCTGCCTCCGACATAGTCGGCAGACGGTAGCGAAGGACAGCCCTTGATCGCGCCGTCGGCCTCGATGCCCATACCGGAGCGACCTGCGCTGCACGCTTGGCGCGGCCCCGCCGGGCGAAGCACGCCCTCGTAGGGACCGAAATAGCCAATGTCGTTGCCAGGGAACACGTCGACTCCGGCGACTTGGGCGCGCGCGGCGATTCGCGCGAGCATGGGCATCACCGCGATCGTGTCGTAAGGCTCGAGCAGCAGATCGGGGCGGTCGGCGGCGCGCCCCATCGGGACGGTGAGCGACACCTGCCAGGCGCGAATGCCCGCCGCGAGCAGCACGTCGAACATGGGCTCGATCGTGCGGAGCGCGGGCTTCGCGATCTGCGTGTTGGCGGTGAGGCGGAGGCCGGCCGCGCGCACGTTCTCCATCGCCTCGAGCGCGGCTCGGTAGCTGCCCTTCCGCGCGCGGACCACGTCGTGGACCTCTTCGGTGCCGTCGAGCGACACACTGACGACCTCGGCCCCCGCGTCCCTCGCGGCGCGCGCCCGCTCGCGGCTCATGCCACGGCCGCCGGTGAGAATGCCGACGAGGATACCCTTCTTCGCGATCGCCTCGACGACCTCGAGCCACCCCTCGTGGAGATAGGCCTCGCCGCCAATGAGGGTCACCTCGCGGGTGCCCATCGCGGCGAGCTCGTCGACGAGGGCGACCGCCTCCTTCGTGGTGAGCTCGTTCGGCCTACGTTTCCCGGCACGCGAGCCGCAGTGCACGCACCGCAAATCGCACGCGAGCGTGAGCTCCCACACGACGTACTCCGGACGCGCGGTCCGGTCTTCCGGGCGCACGTCGGGGAGGAGCGGGAGCCGACGGCGCGGTGCCGCCTCCCCCGCGAGCGCTGGCAGGACTGGCAGGACCGGGAGCGCTCGAGCGCCTGCCATGGTCGATTACGGCTTACGCGGCGCGAGGCCGTAGCGCATCGCCGGCCGGATGGCAGCCGAGGGCGAAGCAGGTGCGGTCGAGGGCGTGGGCGTGGGCGTCGCGACGGGGGTCGACGGCGCGGTCGCCGAGGGCGCCGCCGAAGCGGTCTCGGAGGGAGCGGGGCTCGCGGGCGGCGGCGCCGTGGTCGTCGGGGGCACGTTCGTCGAAGGGGGCTCGATCGGAGCGGTCGGCGGCTCTGCCTTCGGATCGCACGCGGAGAGCGCGAACGCCGCCGCGGCGACCCCGAGGAGAGCCACTGCCGACGACGCGGACGACGCGGACGCTGCCACGACGCTTGCGCCGCAGAAGACGCAGGCGGTCTCGGTGGAACGGAGATGGCGATGGCACTTCGGGCACGGCACGAACGTCATGCCCGAACGATACCCCTTTACGGCCGCGAGGAGCCCACTATTTCGAGCGTCAGTCGTTCTTCGCGCCGGCCTGAATCCAGTCCTTCACGAGCTGAATTTTGGCGCCGGAGAGCTTGGAGCCCGCGAGCGGCATCGGATTGCCGCAGCCGGCGGTGTGGTCGATCTTGGTCCAAAACAAGCTCGTCGCGGGGTCGCTCGCGACGACGCGCGTCTTTCCGGTGCAGCTCGTCGACGTGCCGCCCGCCCCCGACGCCTTGCCGACGAGATTCGTGTAGGCTGCAGCTTTCGTGCTCATGTCGAGCCCGGTGGAGTGGTTCGCGGCGTGGCAGCCGTTGCACGCCCCCTCGATCACGGTGGTGTACACGTTGCTGAACGTGGGAGCCACCGCGGCGTCCCCGGTGCTCGTGCTGGTGTCGCGTTGGGTGCTCGCGTCGGTGGACGTGGCGCTGTCGGTAGCGGGCGTCGCGCTGTCCGACGCGGTGCCACCGTCCGTCGTGTCGGCAGGGTCGCTGCTGCACGCGGCGACGAGAGACGAGCCAACGAGCGCGAGCCCCACCACCGAAGCGATAACGAAGACTTTCATGGTTCCTCCTCCGAGCGCGGCAGTATCGCCGTTCTTGCCGCGGGTGGCGACATTCCGCGAACATGGCCGGCTCCGTGCCTGCCCCGACCTCGCCGCTCACGCTCGCATCGCTCTGTCTCGTCGTGCTCGTGGCGTTCGTCGTCGAGTCGGCGGCGGGCTTCGGGGGCACCGTGGTCTCGGTGTCGCTCGGCTCGCAGCTCATGCCGGTCGACGACGTGCTCCTCCGCTTCTTGCCCGCGAATTTGCTGCTGTCGCTCGTCATGGTGATCCGCACGTGGCGTCACGTCGACGCGCGCACGCTGTTCGTGAAGATCGCGCCGTTCATGGGGCTCGGCATGATCGTAGGCACGATAGCGGCCAAGGTCGCGAGCCCCGAAATCGTGAAGGTGCTCTTCGCCGCGTTCGTGCTCGCCCTCGCGATCATCGAGCTGCGTAAGCCACAGGCGTCGACCCGCGCAGACACGCCCGGGCAGGTCGAGGACAGCGCACCGCCGGCGAAGCCTCTGTCGCTCGCGGTCTCGGCGCTCGCGCTCGTGGCGGCGGGCATACTCCACGGGATGTTCGCGTGCGGCGGGCCCCTCGCGGTGTGGGTCGCGGGCCGCGACCTTCCGGACAAAAGCCGTTTCCGCGCGACCCTGTCGGCGCTTTGGCTCGTGCTCAACGGCGTGCTCGTCGTGGGGTATCTGGTCGAGCGCAAAATCACCGTCGCCTCCGGTCGTGATTCGGCGATGCTCGTGGTGCCGCTCGTGGTCGGCATGATCGTGGGCGAGCGCGTGCATCGAAGCCTGTCGCCCGCGCGCTTCCGACGGGCCGTGTTCGTGCTCCTCGGCGTCGCCGCGCTGGTGCTCCTCGCGCGCTCGATCGTCACGATGACCCGCTAGCTCGTCGCGCACGAAGAGGCTTGCGCACGTTCGCTGCCGCCCCCGCGACGAGGCTCGCCTTTAGTGTGTCAGCGAGGGAGCACGCGTCGTCCGAGAGGCGCGCCCCGTGGCGACGCAAGAGCCGATAAGTGACAGTGCCGAGCTCCGCCAGCGGGCGCCGAACGACGCCCTTCGGGAGCGCACAAATGCCATTCACGATCGCGACGCCGACCCCCATCGCGACGAACGAAATCATGAGCGGCCAGCCGTCTGCCTCGATCGGCGAGTCTACCCCCTCGCCGAACCGCGCGAGGGCGCGGGCGACGAGGTCGCGATGCGTTTGGCCTTCGGGGGTGAGCACGAGGCGCTCGCCGCGGAGATCACGAAGGGTGACCGTGCGCTTCTTCGCGAGCGGGTGCGACTCGGGCAGCGCGAGGCACAACGGAGTGCGCACGAGGTCGTCCGCGTCGATGCCGCGCGGCACGAGGTCGAGCACCGCGACCCCGAGATCGGCCTCGCCGCAGCGGAGCGCCTCGACCGTGCGTTTGGCTCCGAAGGTGAGCAAATCGAGCCTCGCACGCGACGAACGTACGAACGTCGAGATTCCAGGGCCAAGGAGATAGAGGTACGAGCCCTCCCCTGCGGCGAGCGTGACCGTCTCCCGCGGGGTGCGGTTCGCGAGCTCCTCGGTGAAGCTCCGCAGGCGGCCCTGAAGATCACGCGCGAAGGCGAGGACCCGCTCGCCGTCGGCGGTGAGCACGAGCTCGCGGCCACGGCGCTCGTAGAGGGTGACCTCGAGCTGGGCGCCGAGCTTCTGGATCCGCTCGAAGAGCGCGGGCTGCGAGAGCCCGACCTTCTTCGCCGCGCGGGTGAAGTTCATCGTCTCGCCGAAGGCAGCGAACGACGCGAGGAGGGCAGGATCCATTATCGGCGTGGGCGATACCATCTCGGATCATTCTAGTTCCGACCGATGACTTCGCGACGCATGCTTTTGCTCATGAACGACCATGAAGCGAGCAAAACCTGGTGGAGCACGATCAAGTCCGACCGCGAGGCATTCACCGCCTGGCTCTACGATCAGTACCGCGGCGAGGTGACGGCCGGCGGCCGCATCGACGCCCTCCGCGACACGTTCGCGAAGCCGGGCACGAAGGCGCACCGCGTGCTGTCCGTCGTCGCCGCGCAGGAGCGAAAGCACGGCCTCTGGGTCGCCGCGTTGCTCGAGGCGCGCGGCCTCGAGGTCCGCGTCGAGGCGAAGGAAGACAGGTATTGGCGCGCGACCGTACCCGAGATCACGGACCTCGAGACGGGGGCCGCGGTCGGCGCCCACGCCGAGCGCATGCGGCTCGCGCGGATCGAGGTCATCGTCGACGACGCGGGAGCTCCCGAGGACGTGCGCGAGGTGTTCCGTCGCATCTTGCCGGAGGAGCGTTTCCACGAGCGCGCGTTCCGAAGTCTCGCGACGATGGCATCTCTCGCACGAACCGCCACCGCCCACGACCTCGGACGACGTGCGCTCGGACTCGTGCCGTGACCGAGCGCCGTGGGAGGCCGCGTGATCGCACCGTCGAGCGCCGCTCGTGTCTCGTCCTCGTTGGCAGATTCCTGGTATACGCAGGGGTATGCCGAAGCGCGCGATCTCCCTTTCTTTCTCGCTCATTTCGCTCGTTGGCTGCTTCAAGGCGGCCGAAGGGCCAGGGGAGGTCGCGCTCGTACCGCCGACCGCGCAGCCGCAGCCGATCCGCGTCACGCCCGCAAACCCGGCAGAGGAGCCCGTGGTCGACGCTCCCTCCGCGGCCGAGCTCGCGACGCGGAACAAGATCGAGGCGGCCGAAGGCGACCCGGTCCAAGGCAAGTTCTTCCTCGTCGACGCGACGCGAGGTCTCCGCGGAAAGGGCGCCCTCGAGGCGACGATTCGCACGTCGGAGGGCGATCTCTCGTGCACCCTCTTCGCCGACAAAGCGCCCGTCACGGTGGCGAACTTCATCGGGCTGGCGCGCGGGCTGCGCCCCTTCAAGGAGATCGGCGGCGCGTGGGTTACGCGCCCCGCGTACGACGGCACCACCTTTCACCGCATCATTCCGGGTTTCATGGTGCAGGGCGGCGACACCCGAGGGAACGGCAGCGGCGAGCCCGGCTACGTGATCCCGGACGAGCTCTGGGACGGCGCAAAACACGACCGCGCGGGGCTGCTCTGCATGGCCAATCGCGGGCCGAACACGAACGGCGCACAATTTTTCATTACCGACGCGTCGGCCCCGCACCTCGATCGCGGGTACACCATCTTCGGGGAGTGCTCCCCCGTCGCGGTGGTGCACGCGATCGCGAACGTGCCGACGAACGGCGAGAAGCCGCAGCGCGAAATCTCGATTGCCCGAATCGAGATTTCGCGCGCTCCCTGAGCCGACATCACGAACGGCGCGCGCTCAAACGCCGACCACGAGCGCGACCGCGGTGGTCGTGCTCCCGCCGATATTGAGAGTGCCCACCTTCGTCGCGCCGGCGACTTGATAATCCCCCGCTCGGCCGGTGACCTGGCGCGCGGCGTCGAGCACCATCCTCACGCCCGTCGCGCCGACGGGGTGCCCGCCGCCGAGGAGCCCACCGCTCGGGTTCATCGGCAGCTTGGCGCCGAATTCGAGCTCCCCCGAATCGATCGCGATGAACGACTGACCTGGCGCGGTGAGGCCGAAGTGGTCAATCGCCATGTACTCGCTCATCGAAAAACAATCGTGGGTCTCGATCGCCGACAGCGCGCGCGCGTCGGGCAGCTTCGCTCGGTCGAGGGCGTCACGAATCGTCCTCGCGACGTGAGGAAATACGAGAGGCTCGTCCTTCGCGCGCTCGAGCTTCTCACGCAAACCCAAATGCGCCGTCCGATGGCCCCAGCCGAGGATGCGCGGCACACTCGAGATTGGCACTCCGCGCTTCTTCGCCCACGCC
>JAAFHV010000225.1 GCA_013297655.1 Myxococcales bacterium
ATCGGTCCCCGTGATGCACTCGGTGACGGGGTGCTCCACCTGGAGGCGGGTGTTCATCTCCATGAAGTAGAAGTTGCCCGCTTGGTCGGCGATGAACTCCACCGTGCCGGCGCCCACGTATTTCACGGCCCGCGCCGCCATCACCGCCGCCTCGCCCATGCGCGCGCGACGCGCCTCCGTCATCCCCGGAGCGGGCGCCTCTTCGAGCACCTTCTGGTGCCGACGCTGCACCGAGCAGTCGCGCTCGAAGAGGTAAACGTAGTTTCCCATCGTGTCGCCGAAGACCTGAACCTCGACGTGGCGCGGCCGCTCGACGTACTTCTCGACGAGCACGTGGTCGGAGCCGAACGACTGGCTCGCTTCACGCTTGCACGAGGTGAGCGCGGCCTCGAACGCATCCGCCGAGTCGACCCTTCGCATGCCTTTTCCGCCGCCACCCGAGCTCGCTTTGATGAGGACGGGGAAGCCTATCTTCGCCGCGTGGGCGGCGAGGTTCGCGGGGGTCTGGTCGTCGCCGTGGTAACCGGGAGTGAGCGGCACGTCCGCGCGCTCCATGATCGACTTGGCAGACGACTTGGAGCCCATCGCCCGGATCGAGGCCGCGCTGGGGCCGACGAACACGATCCCGGCCGCTTCACACGCGTCCGCGAGCGCGGGGTTCTCGGACAAAAAGCCGTATCCGGGGTGAATCGCCTCGGCGCCGGTGCTCTTCGCGGCGGCGACGATGGCGTCGACCACGAGGTAAGACTCTTTGGCGGCCGGGGGGCCGATTCGCACCGCCTGGTCGGCCAAACGCACGTGGCGCGCGTTTTTGTCGGCGTCGGAGTAGACGGCGATCGTGCGGATACCGAGCCTTCGCGCGGTCTCCATGATGCGGCAGGCGATCTCGCCGCGATTGGCAATGAGTAGGCTGCGAATCATTGGCATTTACATTCGGAAGAGGCCGAACCGTGTCTCCGGGATCGGAGCGTTCAGCGCAGCGGCGAGGGAGAGACCGAGTACACGCCGGCTCTGCGCCGGGTCGACCACGCCGTCGTCCCAGAGGCGGGCGGTGGCGTAGTAGGGGTGCCCTTGGAGCTCGTATTGGTCACGAATGGGCGTCTTGAAGGTGGCCTCGTCTTCTTTCGACCAACTGCCACCTTTGGCCTCGATCCCGTCGCGTTTCACGGTCGCGAGCACGGAGGCGGCCTGCTCGCCGCCCATCACGCTGATGCGCGCGTTGGGCCACATCCACAAGAACCGCGGCGAGTACGCGCGCCCGCACATGCCGTAATTTCCCGCCCCGAAGCTGCCACCGAGCAGCATCGTGATCTTCGGCACGCGCGCCGTCGCGACGGCGGTCACCATTTTGGCGCCGTCCTTCGCGATGCCGCCGCTCTCCACCTTGCGACCGACCATGAAGCCGGTGATGTTCTGGAGGAACAAAAGGGGAATGCCGCGCTGGGCGCAGAGCTCGATGAAGTGGGCGCCCTTTTGCGCGGACTCGCCGAACAAGATGCCGTTGTTCGCGATGATGCCGACCGGCATGCCGTAGAGGCGCGCGAACCCGGTGACGAGGGTGGCGCCGTAACGTGTCTTGAACTCGTCGAGACGAGAGCCGTCGACGATGCGGGCGATGACCTCGCGCACGTCGTAGGGTTTTCGCGGATCGGTGGGGATGATCCCGTAAATCTCGCTCGGATCGTAGGCGGGCTCTTCGGTCGCAACCTGGTCGATCTTGCCAGTTCTTCGAGTGCCCTCGAGGTTGGCCACGATGCGACGGGCGAGGAAGAGCGCGTGGGCGTCGTTCTCGGCGAGGTGGTCGGCGACGCCGGAGACGCGGGTGTGCACGTCGCCGCCGCCGAGATCTTCACTGGAGACGATCTCGCCGGTAGCCGCCTTGACGAGGGGCGGCCCGCCGAGGAAGATCGTGCCCTGTTCTTTGACGATGATGGTCTCGTCGCTCATCGCCGGCACGTAAGCGCCGCCGGCGGTGCACGAGCCCATGACGACCGCGATCTGGGGGATCTGCGCGGCGCTCATGTTCGCTTGATTGAAGAAGATGCGCCCGAAGTGGTCGCGGTCGGGGAACACCTCGTCTTGGCGGGGGAGGAACGCGCCGCCCGAGTCCACCAGGTACACACAAGGCAGGTGATTTTCCTGCGCGATCTCTTGTGCGCGGAGGTGCTTCTTCACCGTCATCGGGTAGTAGGTGCCGCCTTTGACGGTCGCGTCATTGGCAATCACCATGCAGTCGCGACCTTCGATCCGGCCGACGCCGGCGATCATGCCCGCGCCGGGGGCCTCGCCCTCGTACATGTTCCAGGCGGCGAGCTGACCCACCTCCAAGAACGCGGTCCCCGGGTCCAAGAGGCGCTCCACCCGCTCACGAGGGAGGAGCTTTCCACGCGCGACGTGCTTCTTCGCGGCAGACTCCCCGCCCCCCTTCGCGACGTGGCCGATCTTGGCGCGGAGGTCGTCCACCAAGGTGCGCATCGCGGCGGCGTTGGCGCGGAAGTCGGCCGACTGGGTGTCGAGCGATGATTTCAACGTGGTCATGCGCGCCCCTCAGGCCGACTCGGTGAAGAGCTCGCGGCCGATGAGCATGCGCCGAATCTCGGACGTGCCAGCGCCGATCTCGTAGAGCTTCGCGTCGCGCCAAAGACGCGGGGTGGGAAACTCGTTGATATAGCCATTACCGCCCAAGATCTGGATCGCCTCGCCCGCCATCCAGGTGGCCTTCTCGGCGGCATACAGAATGGCCCCCGCCGCGTCTTTGCGGAGCGCGCGGGCGTGGTCGGCGCGGTCGCACGCCTTGCCCACGGTGTACACGTAGGAGCGGCACGCCGACCACGTGGTGTACATGTCGGCGAGCTTGCCTTGAATGAGCTGAAATTGCCCGATGCTCTGCCCGAACTGCTTTCGATCGTGCACGTACGGGAGCACCACGTCCATGCACGCGGCCATGATCCCGAGGGGGCCTGCGGCGAGCACCGCGCGCTCGTAGTCGAGGCCGGACATGAGCACGCGGACGCCCTGGCCGATCTCGCCGAGCACGTTCTCCTCCGGGACCTCGCAGTCCTCGAAGAAGATGGGATACGTGTTGGAGCCGCGCATGCCGAGCTTGTCGAGCTTGTCGCCATAGACGAGGCCCTTCGTGCCCTTCTCGACGAGGAACGCGGTGATGCCCTGCGGGCCGGCGGCGGGATCGGTCTTGGCGTAGACGACCATCACGTCGGCCTGCGCGCCGTTCGTGATCCACATCTTCGCGCCGTTCAAGAAGTAGCGGCTGCCGCGTTTTTCGGCGTGGAGCTTCATGCTGACCACGTCGCTCCCGGCGTCCGGCTCGCTCATCGCGAGGGCGCCGACGAAGTCGCCGCTGACGAGCTTGGGCAGGAAGCGGTCCTTCTGCGAGGCGTTCCCGTTGCGGTGGATCTGGTTCACGCACAGGTTCGAGTGCGCGCCGTACGAGAGACCGACCGCCGCCGACGCGCGAGAGACCTCCTCCATCGCGATCATGTGGGCGAGGTAACCGAGGCCCGTGCCCCCGTACTCCTCCGCGACCGTCATTCCGTGGAGGCCCAAGTCGCCCAGCTTTTTCCAGAGATCGGCGGGGAAGAGGTTCTCCTCGTCGATCGCCTTGGCGCGCGGCGCGATCTCTTTCGAGGCGAACGCGTGGACCGAGGTCCGGAGGTGGTCGAGGGTTTCACCGAGATCGAACTGGAGGCCATGAAAGTGCGCCATGACCGGACTCTACGATTCCGAGGGTCGCAGGGGCCGCCAGGGTGGTTGCAAATCGTGCCAACCGAACCGAGGTCGAGCGCCGACCCGTCATGACGCGGTGCTTCGCGCCGCCGACGTCAGCGCTCGTCTTCGTACGCGCGGGGATCCTCGCGTGGCTCGAGGTGGGTCACCACCTGGAGGTGCGGGTGCACCGCTCGCATCGCGGCCTCGACGCGCTCGGCGAGATCGTGCACGCGCTCGAGCGTCCACGCCCCCGGCGCGAGCAGGTGCACCGACGCGAACGCGCGACTGCCCGCTTCCCTCGTCCGAAGCGCGTGCCAGCCGATGCCCTCGCTCGCGAAACCGTCGAGCACGGCGACGAGCTGCTCGCGGTCTTCCTTGCCGAGCGCGGTGTCGAGGAGCCCCATCCCTGCCTTGCGCACGATGGTCGCCCCTTCGCGCAAAATGTGGAGCGCGACGAGGATCGCGACGATCGGGTCGAGGCGAGCTATGCCCGTCGCGGCGACGAGCCCGAGCGCGAGGAGGATCCCGACCGAGGTCACGACGTCGCTCATGAGGTGCTTCCCGTCCGCCTCGAGCGCCGCGGAACGACGCTTTTTTCCTGTCGCGATGAGGAAACGCGCGACGACAAGGTTCGCCGCGGTCGCGAGCACGGCGACCCCGATCCCGAGCGGACCGAGCGTCATCGGCGTCGGCGCGACGAGCTTCGGCACCGCGGCGACGACGATCGCGACGCCGGCCACGCACACGAGCGCTCCCTCGAAGCCGCTCGCGAAATACTCTGCTTTCCCGTGGCCGTAGTCGTGGTCCTCGTCGGCCGGGCGCGCGGCGACGCGGAGCGCCCAGAACGTGGTGACCGCCGCGACGACGTTCACGATCGACTCGAGCGCGTCCGCGAGCATGCCGACCGCGTGGGTGAGAAAGTACGCCCCGAGCTTGAGCGAGAGCACCGCGACCGAGGTCACGATCGAGAGCAGGGCATAACGGGAGAGCCCCGGACCTTCGTCGGCTCGAGAAGCGGTCATCGCTCGTTCGTAGGTGGTTTCGCGCAGAAGGGCCACCTGCGTCACCGACGGCCGAGATCCGCCCCGAAGCGAGGTCGAGCGCTCTTCCGCGAGGATAGAGCGGCCCCGCGATGCCCTTCGCGCCACCGAGGGGCGTTGCCAATCGTGCCAGGTGGCTCCACACTCGAACGATGGTGCGCCCGCCCCACGAAGCCGCTCCCCCTCGCGGCGGCCTGCGCGCCGAGACACCGATGGCCTTCGTTCGGACCATCGTGCTCGCGTACGAGAAGTACGGCATGGACCCTCGCGCCGCGCTCACGCGCGCCCGCATCTCCCAGGCGCAGCTCAAACGAACCGACGCGCGGATCGACTCGGGGCAAATGGAGATCGTGTCCGCCACCGCGATGCAGGAGCTCGACGACGAGGCGCTCGGGTGGTTCTCGCGGAAGCTCCCCTGGGGCACTTACGGCATGCTGTGCCGCGCGTCGCTCACCGCGCCAACCCTCGGGATCGCGCTCTCCCGCTGGTGCCGCCATCACCGGCTCGTGACCGACGACGTGACGCTCGGCCTCGAGATCGGGCGCGCGACGGCCTCGATCGTGATCGAAGAGACGCAAGACCTCGGTCCGATGCGCGAGTTCTGCCTCCTTACGAGCCTCCGTTACCTCCACGGCTACGCGTGTTGGCTCGTCGACTCTCGCCTGCCGCTCCAAGAGGTCGCGTTCCCGTTCCCCGCGCCGCGCCACCGCGAGGTCTATCCGCTGCTTTTCCCCGGGCCGTCACGGTTCGAATCGCCGCGCAAAGAGACCCGAATGACGTTCGACGCGAGCTACTTGGCGCTCGCCCCGAGGCGCGACGAGGACGCCATTCGCATCATGCTGAAACGCGCGCTCCCGCTCACGGTTCGTCCGTATCGCCGCGATCGCCTCCTCGTCGAGCGGGTCCGCGCGTTGCTCGCGCGGCCGAACGAGCTCCGTGGAACCGCGAGTGCGCTGTCGTCCGCGCTCCACGTCTCGGTTCGCACGCTCCACCGCCAGCTCGCAGACGAAGGGTCGTCGCTCCAGGCCTTGAAGAACGAGGTGCGCGAGCGGCGCGCGCGTGATCTGCTGCGGCGCACGGATCTGTCGATCAAGGAGGTCGCGCGGGCGGCCGGCTTCACGAACGAGAAGAGCTTCTCTCGCGCCTTCAAAGGCTGGACGGGGCTCTCACCGAGCGACCAACGCGACGCCGAGGACGCCCGCGCGCAGAAGATTCGTTTATCGTAAGACCCTGAAACCGTTACACATTTTTTCTCGACGCAAGAGATTGTCGCTCTAGCGTTGATCGATTGTTCTGCTCGCATGCACGAACCTCCCCGAGCCGCTCGACAGCAGCGCGGCGCAGAGGGAGACGCATGACCATGCATTCGGGGACGAAGTTGCTGGCCGGTTCGTTCGTGGGGCTCGTCGCGCTCGTCATCGCAGCGTGCGGCCGGGAGTCCGTCGACGCTACGACGCCGACGGAAGACGGAGGCACGACGATCGCCGAGGACGGAGCGATCGTGGAGACGGGCGCCGGCTCGGACACGAGCACATCCGCCGATTGCCCCGCGAAGTTCCCCATTTGCCGCGCCTTCTCGAACGACGGGAAGAACGGCGGCAGCGTCGCGGTGCGTGTCGACGAGACGGCCGGCCTCGCCTACGTGACCACCCGCTCCCTCGCGGCGCACACGATGGGTCCCTTCGGGACGAACCCGAACACCGCTACGCCAAGAGACTTCACGCTCTCGATTCCGCTCGTCCCGAAAGAAGGAGAGAGCACGGCGGGCAACGGCCACGTCGCGGTCGCGTGGAACGGCGTCTCGATCTTCAACCCTGGCGACGCGCGGAACATCGGAGGATGCATCGGCAACGCCGCCTACCTCGAGGCAGACGGGGTCGATGCCTTCGGCGGACACCCGGCGCCGAATGGCGAGTACCACTACCACACTGGGTTTTTCCTCACCCGCGCGAAGGAGCTCGGGCTCGCACAAGAGCCGGGCAAACACTCGTCGCTCGTTGGCTACGCGTTCGACGGCATTCCCATCTATGGCACCTACGGCTACGCCGACCCCGAGGACGCCACGAGCGAGGTGAAGCCGCTTCGCTCTTGTTACCGGCTCAAGACCGAGCGCACCTGCTGCCAAGACATCTCGAAGTGCTCCCTCGTCGCGCAGTTCGAGCGTAAGACGCTCGTCCTCGGCGCGTTCGTCGAAGACTACGATTTCGACGCGACCGCGTTCGCGGACGGCACCTGCGATCTCGACAAGTACAACTCGCGCGTCGCGAAGACTCCCGAGTATCCGGAGGGCACCCGCGTGTACGTGATGACCCTCGACGACGCCGGAACCGTGACGTATCCCTTCGTATTCGGCACGAAGTACTGGGGTATCCCGGCGACGAACCCGCGCTGAGAAGTACCGACGACGACGCGACGCCGGGTGCAGGCGGCCTGTCGAAACACACGACGAGGGCGGGAGATTTGAGGTCGTCACGGGCGGCTCCGAAGAGTCGCGATTCCTCGCCCTCGTCACGTGATTCGGCCGCCAAGGAGCGCGCGCGCTACTGCGACGCGCGCTCACCGGGCGAGAAGTCTCGTCGCGGAACGGTTAACGAGCGCTCACCACGAAGAAGAGCTGCAGTTCGAGTAGCTCGAGTCGCACTTGGCCTTCACCATGCCGCTGACGCAGGTCGCGCCGCCGCCGGTCAGCGGGTAGTACGGCTTCGTGCATCCGGTGAGCCCGCCGGACGCCGTCTGATTGCAGCAGGCCTTCACGCGCGTGGTGCCCGTCGTCGCGGTGACGTCGCCGACGGTGCTGCGCTCGGCGGTGCTCGGCTTCGGCGGCTTGGTCGTGACGCACTGGAGCCAGGTGCCCACCGCCGGGTGCCCGACCTGCTCGACTCCACAATCGGAGCCCTGGTCGCTGCATTTTTTCGCGAAGCCCTCGCAGTTTTTCCCTTCCTGGCAGGAGCCGCCGCAGCGGGTGACGTCGGGGGCGGAGGTGATGTCGCCGGGGCCACCGACGACGGCAGACTCGGTTGAGCCCGTGAGCTCCTCTCCTTCCACCGAGTCCACCGCGCAGGCGACCGACGAGAGAGCGAGAGCGGCAGAGACGAGAGCAAACGAGAACGAGCGGTTCATAACGAGATCCTTTCGGGTTTGAGCGAGCCCCCTCGGCTCGCCTTCGAGAGGACACTCAGCACGGACGATGCCAGCGCCCGACCTTCGCATTTCTCGTGATTTCATGGCGTGAACGACTCGCGAGATTTCGTGAGTCGCGAAGTTTCGTGAACGACGTTCACGAAAATACACGACATTCACCCAATCGGGCGACAGCGAGAGACCGCGCGCCTGCGACGTGCTCCGCGCGATCCACTCGTTTGGATTACAGGGGACCTTGGCTCGCTTCGCAGCGGCCCGCGCGACAGCTCACGACACAATCGCCCGGTCGCGCGCCGGTCGTGTCGCTCGCCGGCTGCGAAGCACGTAGCGGAAAGAGCGGCGCAGGCGCTGGGGAGTACGCGTGGGTGCACGAGCAGTCGCTCGCGCTCGTGCAGGCGACCTTCCCGCGGTATCCCGAAACGACGCACGCGCCGTCGTGAGCACACGCGCAAACGGGGCCATCGCCTCCCGAAGCCGGTCTCGGGACGTCGTCGCTGCAACGCTTTCTGGATCGGTCGTAGCCGCAGGCAGACGGGGAGCACCGACGCTGGCCATCGTCCTCGTGCGGACGAGGAGCGTCGGCAGGGCTCGCGGCATCCACGGCCGACGCCGCGGCCGTTCCGCTGGGCGCCGCGAGCGTGGGCGCCGCGAGCGTGGGCGCCGCGAGCGTGGGCACGGGCACCTCACTCGAGCCGCACGCTACGAGGAGGAGGAGCCCAACACCGAGTCGAAGCGCGCGCATGGCGCGATGTTCGGAAAATTCGCCCTCCCACGCAACGGTTCCCGCCGGCGTGCCGAAGAGGGGGCGGAGGTTCCCATGGTCTCGCTTCGCGCAGGAACGCTGCTCTCGGTCGCCGTCGCCACGCTGCTTTCGTGTGCAGGATGCAAACGTTCGTACGACGTGCCTCCGCCCACGTTCGAGGTCGCGATCAAGGTCGAGTCGGACCCCAACCGACCGCTCGGAGGCGTGGGCCTTTTTCACCAAAATCGCGAGCTCGCGAGCACCGGCGCCGACGGCCGCGCGCGCGTGACGCTGGAAGGGCGCGACGGCGAGGTCACCGAGATCTCCGTGAAGTGCCCGGCCGCCAATCGTCAACCGAGCCCGCTCGCGATCGCGCTCCGGCGCTTCGAGGGTGGGAAAATCTCCGAGTACGAGGTCGCCTGCCCTCCCCTCGTGCGGCGCGCGATCGTGGGCATTCGCGCGGAGAACGGACCGAACTTGCCGGTCGTCTTCTTGGGTAACGTCGTGGCACGCACCGACGCCTCTGGCGCCGCCCACTTCGCCCTCGACGTGAAGCCGGGCGAGTCGTTCGACGTGCAGCTCACGACCGAAACGAAGCCGAAGCTGCTCCCGCGGAACCCCTCCCGCACCTTCGTGATGCCCCCGCACGACGAGATCCTCGTCTTTTCTCAGAGCTTCACCGGCGAGAAGAAGAAGCCCGTGTACCGCGGGAGCCCCAAGCCCGGCGGCCCCAAGCGCATGTGATCGCCGCGCGTGCCATTACGTCGATCGCGTACGCGTACGTTTGGAGCGGGAGCCGGCCGCAGGGCCTCGCGCGGTCTTTCGCGGCCCGGACCCACGAAGGCCTTCGGCGAGGAAATCGGCGACCACGCGCACGCGGCGGCTCGTCTTCACGTCGCGATGGGTGACGAGCCACATCGGGACCACGATCGGCGGGAGCTCCGCCAGCGCACGAACCACCGCGGGCTCCGCATCACCCACTTCGGCCATCATGATCGCGATCGCTGCGCTCTCCCGGACGAGCGCCCACTGGACGTGTTGGCTCTGGCTCACGAGCGGAAAGCTCGCGTCCCCGAGGGTGAGGCCCAGCGCCGCGGCGAGGCCCTTCCTAAAGGTGCCCGAGTGGTCGAAATCGACGAACGCGGCGCGCGTGAGCGCCTCCCGCGTCACGCGCTTTCCGAGCGTGCGCAAGTAGGCGGGGGTGGCGTAGAGGTAGGCTTCGCTGTCGCGGATTTTGCGCGCGACGAGCTCCGGATCGTCGGGGCGAAAGTTGCGGATCGCGATGTCGGCCTCGCGGCGACGGAGATCTTGGGCCGCGTTCGACGCCACGATTTCGACCGAGAGACCGGGGTGCAGCGCGCGCAGCTTCGCCACGAGCGGAGGCAGCAAATACGACGCGACGAGCTCGCTCGCCGCGATGCAGATCGGCCCGTCGAGCGACACCGCTTGCCCCGCCGCGACGCGCGAGACGCGGAGCGCGCCGGCGAACATGGCGCGAACGTGCTCCACGAGCTCGAGACCGACAGGGGTGAGCGCGAGGCCACGACCGACCCGTTCGAAGAGGGTGACGCCGAGCTCCTCCTCCAGCGCCGCGACCTGCCGCCCCACCGTGGGCTGCGCGATCGCGAGCGCCTTCGCGGCGGCCGAGAACGAGCCTTCGTCCGCCGTGACGAGGAACGAGCGCACGTGATTCCAGTCGAACGAGCCCCTTCGCCATTCCATACAGAAATGCATAGCACGTCGACGATCCTGGCGGACGACGGGCGCGCGCGCGAGTGACACCGTGTCCGGAAGCGACGGTCGACGCGGGCGCGGGGGCTGGCCCGCGAGACGTGACGTGACGGGCCGCCACGCCTCGCCAGGCGATCACGGGCGGACACACGACGGGGATCGACCTATTCGCAAACGCATGGATCGTTGACCGCCGCCCGGCGCCTCGGGAACTAGGCAAAAAAAAGGGAGCCCCGAGGGACTCCCTTTTTCGTGTCGTCGCGCTGGCAGACTACTTGAGAGCCTCGGCGCCGCCGATGATCTCCATGAGCTCCTTCGTGATCGCCGCCTGACGAGCGCGGTTGTAAACGAGGGTGAGCCGGCCGATCATGTCCTTCGCGTTGCGCGTCGCTGCGTCCATCGCGGTCATACGCGCGCCGAGCTCGCTCGCTTGGCTGTCGAGGAGCGCGCGGAAGATCGAGATCTCGACGTACATGGGCACGAGCCGCGAGAGGAGCGTCTTTTCGCTCGGCTCGTAGTCGTACTGAGTCATCGACGCGCCGTCCTTCTCGTCGGCCTTCGCGGCGGGCTTGGCGAGAGGAAGGAGCTGGAGCACCGAAGGCTTCTGCGTCATCGCGCTCTTGAACTCGGTGTAGAGCACGTACACCGCGTCCACGTCGGCCTTCAGGAACTGCTCCGTCGCGAACTCGGCGACGGTGCGGGCCTTCGCGAGATCGAGGCCGTCGTAGACCTTGGCGAAGTCCTTCGCGATGGTGCCGCCCTTGCGGACGATGGCCTCGCGCGCCTTCTTGCCGACGGTCGCGAACGAGACCGCGACGCCCTCGCCCTTGCGCGCTTCCCACTCGCGGGAGGTGAGCTTGACGAGGTTGGCGTTGTAGCCGCCGCAGAGGCCACGGTCGCTCGAGAGCACGATGAAGAGCGCCTTCTTGACCGGACGGCGAGCGAGGAGCTTGTGAATCGGCTTCTCGATCGCGCCGCTGCCGGCGTCGGCTCCGCTCGCGTCTTCGGTGCCGGCCGCGAGCGCCGCCGTCACACCCTCGAGGATCTCTTGGGTCTTCTGGGCGTACGGGCGGAGCGCGGTGATGCGCTGCTGCGCGCGGTTCAGGCGAGCACCCGCGACCATCTTCATGGCGCGCGTGATCTTCTGCGTCGACTTGACGCTCCCGATCCGCTTGCGAATGGTCTTGAGAGACGGCATCCGTCAGTTTCCTTTGCCGAAGCCCTTGCCGAACTCGACGAGCGCCTTCTTGAGCTTGTCCTCGATGTCGTCGAGCTTCTTCTTGGTGCGAATCGTCTCGAAGATGTCCGGGTGCTTGCTCTCGAGGAACGCGTAAAGCTGGCTCTCGTACTCGCCGATCTTGCTGACGGGGAGCTCGTCCAGGTAGCCCTTGGTGCCGGCGTAGACGATGACGATCTGCTTCTCGACCGGGAGCGGGACGTACTGGCCCTGCTTCAAGATCTCGACGAGACGGACGCCGCGCTCGAGCATGTCGCGGGTGACCTTATCGAGGTCGGACGCGAACTGAGAAAACGCTGCCTTTTCGCGGTATTGCGCGAGGTCGAGCTTGAGCGTACCGGCGACCTTTTTCATCGCGCCGATCTGCGCCGAGCCACCGACGCGGCTGACGGAGACACCGACGTTGATCGCGGGGCGGACGCCCGAGAAGAACAAGTCCGACTCGAGGAAGATCTGGCCGTCGGTGATCGAGATGACGTTGGTCGGGATGTACGCCGAGACGTCGCCCGCTTGGGTCTCGATGATGGGGAGCGCGGTGAGGGAGCCGCCCGAGGTGGGGTCCTTCACGAGCTCGAAGCCGTCGCCCTTGGCCTTGAGCTCCTCTTTCGCGGGCTCGTGACCTTGCTCACCGACGAACACCTTCGCGTCGGCGGGGCGGTCTTCCCACTTGGTGCCCTTGGCGGCGACCACGAAGCGGTCGGCCATTTTTGCGGCGCGCTCGAGGAGGCGCGAGTGGATGTAAAAGACGTCGCCCGGGTAAGCCTCGCGGCCCGGCGGGCGGCGGAGGAGGAGCGAGAGCTGGCGGTACGCGACGGCCTGCTTGGAGAGGTCGTCGTAGATGCAGAGCGCGTGGCGCCCGGAGTCGCGGAAGTACTCCGCCATCGTGACGCCGGTGTACGGCGAGATGAACTGGAGGGGAGCCGACTCGCTCGCGCCGGACACGACGATGGTCGTGTATTCCATCGCCCCGTTCTGGGTGAGCTTGTCGACGACGGCGGCGACGGTGGACTGCTTCTGCCCGATCGCGATGTAGAAGCAGTAAACGCCCTGCCCCTTTTGGTTGATGATCGCGTCGAGGGCGACGGCGGTCTTGCCGGTCTGGCGGTCGCCGATGATGAGCTCGCGCTGACCACGGCCGATCGGCACCATCGCGTCGATCGCCTTGATGCCCGTCTGGAGGGGCTCCTTCACCGGCTGGCGCTGGAGGATGCCGGGGGCCTTGATCTCGACGCGGCGGCGGTGGGGAGTCTCGACCGGGCCCTTGCCGTCGATCGGGATGCCGAGCGAGTTGACGACGCGGCCGATGAGCGCTTCGCCCACGGGCACGTCCATGATGCGCCCGGTGCGCTTGACGATGTCGCCTTCTTTGATGGTCGTGGTGTCGCCGAAGAGCGCGGCGCCGACGTTGTCGGCTTCGAGGTTGAGGACGAGGCCCACGATGCCGCCGGGGAACTCCACGAGCTCGCCCGCCATCGCGCCTTCGAGGCCGTAGATGCGCGCGATGCCGTCGCCGACGGAGAGGATCGTGCCCGTCTCGGTGGTGAGCGTGGCCTTCTCGTAGCTCTGAATCTGCTTCTTGATGATCTGCGAGATTTCTTCGGCGCGGAGCTGCATGGTTTCCTCTGTGTCTCGTTCTGGTGCGGCGTCGCCGCGAAATCGAAGGGCGCTAAGAGCGCGAAACTTTTAGTAAAAGAGCGCGACTCAGTTCGGGAGGAGCTGAGCGTGCATCTCGCGGAGGCGGGTGCGGAGCGAGCCGTCGTAGACGCGGTCGCCGATGCGCGCGACGACACCCGCGAGGAGCGAGGGGTCTTCGGACACGTCGAGCTCGACCTTCTTGCCGGTCATCTTCTCGAGCTGGCTCTTCAGCCGCTCGAGGTACGCGGGGGTGAGCGCCTTCGCGGTGGTAACGACCGCGCGCACGACGCCGCGCTTCTTGTCCGAGAGGACCTTGAGCTCGCGGACGATGGCCGGCAGCGCGCGGATGCGGCGACGGTCGGTGAGGAGGAGCAGCGTGTTCTTCGCGGATGCGCCGAGGGAGAGCTTCTGCGCCACCTCGCCCACGATCGCCTGCTTCGCGGCGTGGGGGACGAGCGGGTTCTCGAGGGCGCTGCGGAGCTCTTGCGAGCTCTCGTAGGTGCTGACCGCGCGAGCCAGCTCGGTCACGAGCGCGTCGAGCTGGTTGGCCTCTTCACCGAGGTGAAAGAGGGCCTTTGCGTAGCGCTGAGCTACCACCGCCGGGATCATCATGCTGCACCTCCAGCCTTCACGGCGACGTCGGCGCGCTTCTCGACTTTGGATGCGAGCTCGGCGAGGAACTCCTCCGCGAGGCGCTCGTGGTCGGCCTGGGTGACAGCGCCCTTCAAGAGGGACTCGGCGTGCGCGACGGCGTTCTCGACCGTCTCTTTGGTGAGGTCGAGGCGAAGCTGCTTCGCCTCTTGGTCGACGAGGAAGCTCGCGTCGCGGCCCATGCGCTCGGCCTTCTCTTCGGCCTCGCGGACGAGCTTGTCGCGCTCGCCTTCGCCGGTCTCGACGAGGGCCTCGCGCGCGGACTTCTTGTCCTCGTCGATGGTCTTGAGCTTCTTGCGGGCGCCCTTTCCGCGGGCGATCGCGTCGGCGAGGAGCTTCTGCGCCTCTTCGATCTCTTTGCCGATGTCTTCCTTGCGCTGCTTCAGTGCCTCCGCGACCGGCTTTTTGCCGAGCGAGTAGTACATGAAGGCGAGGAGCCCGAAGTTGACCAGCAGCGCCACGTAGGGCGGCGTGGTTTTGTTGCCGAAGTCGGCGATGTTCATCGGGGCCGGGCCGTGCCCCGCGCCGTGGCCTGCCTCGTGGCCCTCGCCGTGCTCGCCGGGCTTCGCTTCGTGGGCAGCCGGGGCGCCTTCGTGCTGCGCGAACGCGCTCACCCCGAGCGTGAGCCCGAACGTGCACACGAGCGCGACGATCGCGGTCTTGACGGTCTTCTGAATCATCCTCGCACCTCACGACCGAGCACGCGCGACGCGAGGTCGCGGCCGAGGTTCGCAGCTTCGATTTCTAGGGCTTTCCTCGCGGCGTCGCCGTCGGCGGCGACCCGAGCGCGGCCCTCCCCGAGCGTCTTTTGCGCGTCGGCGCGGACCTTCGCGAGAATGTCCGCTTCTTTCTTGAGGCCTTCGGCGCGGAGCTTTTCGCGCTCGATGTTGCCTTCGGTGCGCGCCTTGTTCATCTCCTCGAGATGCTGCGCGTCGGCTTTCGCCGTCTTTTTGTCTTCCTCTTTGGCCTTCTCGCGCGCTCCGAGCGTGCGTGTCTCGCGCTCCTCGAACAGCTTCAAGAGCGGATCGAAGAGGAGAGGCTTCAGCGCCGCGAGGAGGATGAGGAACAGGACGACGTGAACCACGATGGTGGCGTCGGCGTCGACGTTCACTCCGCCTTCGGACGAACCGGAGCCGGACGAGAGGGCGTAGGAAAGGAGGTCGTTCGTGCTCACCGCAAAGAGCGACATGGGGCCTCGAGAGAGCTGCGGCAACGGGGTGCGTGCTGCGAAAGAGCCGTCACGAAGGCCGCGGCGAGAGCGAGCCAATGCTGCAAAGGTGCGCCGCGAACGACGAGACGAGCGAAGGATTCGAGGGCGCGACCTACCACCCTCGCGATCAAGTGTCCATGGCTCGTTGACGCGCGCCAGAGCGACGCTCGTGCCGCCAAGGATGGACGCAAAATTCGCGGCTTTCGCGGCGGTCTCCGGCGCGAGGACGAACGCGCTCGGAGGTCGAAGAGGCCACGTTTCCGAGGGCTTGCGGGGCTTCCTTACGCGGGCTTCATGAACAGGACGGCGTAGAGCACCGCGCAGAGGATGAGGACGACACCGACCGCTCCCGCGACGATCGCCATCGTGCGATCGGGCTTGGCGCTTTGTTGCCCCTGCACGAGCGCGCCCTGAGGCACGGCGCCGAACGGACCTGAGCCGCCTGCGCCGGCGAACCCTTGCGGCCCCGGTCCGTACCCGGGCTGGCCCATCATCGGCTGCCCTTGCCCCATCATCGGCTGCCCTTGACCCATCATCGGCTGCCCTTGACCCATCATCGGCTGGCC